>NZ_CP013197.1:0-319941 GCF_001886855.1 Spiroplasma citri | reverse complement strand
CCTCCTTTCAACCTTTTTTTGAAAACTTTTATAATTTTAAATAAAAATTATTTAAAGTAATCTTCAACTCATTCTAATGAAATTGCGGGAATTTTTTTCCCTTTTTTAATATCTTCTAAAAATTTAGCACAAAGAAATAAATTATCGGTTGTTTCACATTCTAGTAAAGACAAATTTGTTGTCATTAATTTAATAAATTCTTTAACAATTTATTTTACTGATGATTTTGGTTGAATCCGGACACTATATGCTGTTTCTATTTTTTTTGATATTTTGATAATAATAATTGGAATGCTTTAATTGCCACTATTTCCGTATTATCTTCTATTTTAAAAAGCCCTAAAATTTGTGTATTTCAATAAACATTTGGTTGAGAAAAATTAATCCCCGTAATTGGTACTGTGTCAATAAATTCAATATTAATTATAACGATAAATCTTTTCACGAGCAAAAAATATTCCTTTTGCTTTCTCAAAGAATTCATTATTATCAAATATTTTTTCTAATAAAATCTCTTTATTACTATCTGGTAAACTAATAATTAATATTTTCTTATTAGCATACTTTTTTAAAAGTTTCTTAAAATTGGCTAAACACTGATGATATTCTTTACTAGTTTGCTCATCATGACACAATAGCATTTGGCAATAAATTCCTTGGTTTTGATAATATTCCATTCATTTTTTTGTTTGTTCAACATCAGCTTTTTGTGTGTTTAAAAATAAAATTATTCTTTTCACATCATTTAATTTTGCATAATTTAAAAGATTACCACCAGAATGTGCAATTCTTGCATCAACAATTTCAATAATAACATCAGCTGTTTCAGCAAGTTTATAAACCTTTTTAATTATTTTTAATAAATTATTTGGGAATTGAAAATTTCTTATCACACATAATTGTGTTTCTTCCTTGTGTTATTATTTTAATACAAATTAAAAAGACTTTATCAGTCTTTTAGGGTTATTTTGTTTTAATAATCTCTTTGATTCGAGCAGCTTTACCAGTACGATTACGCATGTAATAAATTCTAGCACGACAAACTCGTCCATATTTTACAATTTCAATCTTATCAATTAATGGTGAATGTAAAGGGAATTTTCTTTCAACTCCAGCTCCATTACTAATTTTACGAATTGTAACTGATTTAACAATTCCGCTACCTTGTAACTTAATTACTACTCCTTCAAAAGCCTGAATTCTAAACTTATTTCCTTCCTGGATTTTATAATGTACTTTAATTGTATCTCCTGAAGAAAATTGTGGCAAATCACTACGAAGTTGAGGCTTTGTAATTTCTTCTGTTAAATTCATCTTCATAACTGTTTTTTCCTTTCTACGGTAATTAAACCTTTTTTTCGCTTTTAATTTTTTCTAATAATATTTGTTGTTCTGTGGTTAAAACTTTTTTTTCTAAAAGATCAGGACGTTTTAATCAAGTTTTTTTTAATGCTTCATATTCTCGTCATTGGGCAATTTTCTGATGATGACCACTTAATAAAACTTCAGGAACATAATGTCCATCATATTCAACTGGTTTTGTATAAACAGGATAATCTAATAGATTGTTAGAAAAAGAATCATTTAAATGTGATTGTGTATTAATTACATTTTTGCATAAACGAGTGACACTATCAATTACAACCATACTAGCTAATTCACCACCAGTTAAAATATAATCACCAATTGATAATTCGTAATCAATATAATATAAAACTCTTTCATCAAAACCTTCATAATGCCCACAAACTAAGATTAAATCATTATTATTTGCTGCAAATTGTTGCACTTGTTCCTGAACATATTGTTTCCCTTGTGGTGTTAACAAAATTGTTAGACTGTCTTTTGTTTGGTGAGCTTTAATAGTTGCTACTAATGGTTCAATCATTAAAACCATGCCTTCACCACCACCATATTGGTAATCATCAACTTGATGATGTTTGCCAATGCTATAATCACGAATATCAACAATTTTAATTGTAATCATCTTTTCACAAAGTGCTTTTTTAATAATTGATGTTGTCATAAAATTATTAAACATTTCTGGAAATAAAGTTAATACTGTAAACTTTTTCATCTTAAATCATCCTTTTTAAAATAATTTTTTGTTGTTGAAGATTAACTTGTTCAACATACGCATCAACATTTGGAATCATCATTAATGTACCATCTGTTGTTTTAATTTCAAAAACAAGATGTGCTTTTGTTTCAAATTGATTTACTAAGACTCCAATTTTTTTATGACTATGAAAGACTGTAAAATTAATTAAATTTTCTTGATTAATAACTTCTGCGTAATTCAAATCTGTTTTTTGACCAAACAAATAGCATTCTTTAAACGATATTACCTCATTAATATTAGTAAAATCTTTAAACTTTAAAATATAATCTTGTTTGGTAGCAGTAATCTTAATTAATGTTACTGGTGTATACATCATTTGAACTTGAATAAACATTAATTTATTAAGTAATTTATTTATATTTTTAATGTTTATTAATAAAGTTGCTTTAACCTCGCCTTTAATTGCATGGGGCTTTTTAATCTTAAAAATTTTTAATAAATCTTCCATCTATAAAACCTCAAACTTAATATTAACTTTATTTTGATCAACATGTGCTCTAATATTTAATAAAATTCGCAAACTATTAGCAATTATTCCTGCTTTACCAACAACATACCCAAACACTTCTTCACTACACATTACTAATAAGTTAATTTCTTCTATTTTTGTCGGTGGCATTTGGCGAATTTCATAATATAATTCATTATTAGCCTGACAAATTAACGGATTAATTAAATTTTTAAGTTCGGTAATATACATTAATTAACACCACATTCTTAATTACAACTATTTTTTTGCTTCTGTTGTTGTCTTTGCTTTTGTACTTTTTGTTACCTTTGCTTTTGAATTTGTTGCTATCTTTTCTTTTGTACTCTTTGTTGTTTTAGCAACATATTTTTCATTATGCAATTTAGTCATTAAACCTTCTTTACTCAACAAATTACGAACAGTATCAGTTGGTTGTGCCCCTGTTAATAATCATTTGTAAGCAAGATCATGATTAATTTTCACATCACCATTAATAGGATTATATGTTCCAATTAACTCAATATATTCTCCATCACGTTTGACACGAGCATCTGTTGCAACAATTCGATAGAATGCTGCTTTCTTTTTCCCTATTCTTTTTAAACGTAATTTTACCATTAATAATTTCCTTTCTAATTCTGTGTTCATGTTAAACTATAAAACTTAACATCCTTTATATAATACCCGAAATTAAAAAAGAGTCAAGTTTTTTAACTTAACACTTTATTTTTTGCTAATCATATTTTTCTCCTTCATAAGAATCATTTTTAAAAACATTTAGCACTGATTGTGGAATGAAAACATCTTTTTTATGCAATGTCATTCTTTTTCCACTAATACCAAATATTTTTTCATTTACTCGTTTGTTTAATGTTTCTCCCTGATATTTCGAATATAACTTATTATTTAAAAAAATATATAAATATTGTAAACCAATAAATAAAGTTAAAATACAAATAAAAGAAAAAGTTAAAATTAATCATCCTCACTCTTGATAAACATTAAGAAAAAAATAAGGATATCAAGTATCAGATGGTCTATCATCTAAATGGCGTAATGTTCCTTGAATTAAAATTACAATAAAATAACAAACTGGATAAATTAAAATTAATCATAATGCTAATTTATAATGCTGTTTTAAATTATATTGAAAAGTACCTGCTGTTAAAATATAACTAATAATCATCTAATTGGAATTACTAAGTGCAAAACAATTGTTGATATTCAAGCATATACATTGTATTGATTAGCATCTTGTGTACTTGTAAAAATTCCAAGTCAAAAAACTACCATTGTAATTGTAATATATGTTGTCACCGCTAATTTAATTAAATAACTAGGACTTTGAATTTTAAACTTATTTTCAAATAAATAAATGAAAAAGGAGACAGCAACAATAATATAATTAGTTTGCGTTGTAAAAAACAAATAATAATTTGATACTCGTTCTGCATATCCTAAATCAGAAAATTGGGGTTGCGGACTAATTATTGCTAATACTAAATCAGTAATTAAAAAAATAAAATTAAAAATAAAACATTTAACCGTACATAAAATAAAATTTTAGTATTCCACTTTAACATAAAAAACCTCCTATAATTAATATTTAATTAATATTATTTTAATATCTTAATGGTATCTTTTTGTTAAAATTTTATTTTTAAAAAAACTATTTAATATTTAAATTTTGTAATAATGTTTGTGTGCATTCCTGACAAGCTAAAGATGGAAAAACATCACCATTTGAAACAAATTTAATCCCAGCTGGATTAAAAAAATTATGACAAACTTCACATTCTTTTAAACCTTGTTTTACTTGCCCTAAACACTCATCACACATATTAGCATTATTTTCTCGTAAAAAATATTTATGACAATGAATACAATTGCCAACCATATTTTTAAATTGAGTTGTTTCTCATTTTGAGTATTCATAAAAATCATTAGCTCCAACATAACTATACACTTTTAAAATTCATTTATTATCTTTTGTAATTTTTTTTCCGTTTAAATTAACTTTTGTCAATAAATATTTTCTTGCTGGTTCACTATCAGTAAAAACTTTAACAATTTTTCCTTGATTAGGATAATGCGCATTATCAGTATAAAAAACAATATATAAATTTTTAATTGTATTCACTATCTTTTCATCCCTTCTGTTTTTGCGTCCTTTCGAAAATTTTGTGCAGCACATTTAAAACAAATTATATACTCTTTATTATTTACTAATAATTTTCCAAATAATTCGCGATTAAAGTCATCACGAACAAGACGGTGTTTTTTACATAAATCACATTGAAAAGTTTCCAAACCAACTAATTCACTTTCACATTCTGAACAAAGTTGATGGCAATCTAATTTATTTTTAACACGATTACATTGTTGACAAATTGATAATTTTTTAAAAAAACTTTCTGTTCCTTGTTTGTTTAATTCGTAATTATCAGTTGTACTATCAAATGTAAATATTAAACAAAATGAAATTGCTTTAATAATATCTACATTATATTTATTATCTAAATAACAATCCTCTAATGCTTGTTCTGCATCAGCAGCTGTTTTACAAATACATCGTAAATTTTGTTCTTTACCATTACCATCAAAGATAAAATAATAATCTCAAATCAATTTTTATTCCTCACATTACTATAATTAATAATTAAGTAGTATTATTATATCATTTTTTAATTAAACCGTTTATTAAAAGATAAAAGACCTAATAGGTCTTTATTTTATTTTTATAGTTAATTCAACTGCATGGTAAGACAAAATTATCTAACTTTTTTCTTAATTAGTAAAAATTCGTAATACTTTTAATGCTAATAATCGTGGATTTTGATCAAGCTCTTTACGAATTTTGGGATTATCAATAATTAATGATAAAAACTCATATACTTTATATTCATTGTATGTATATAATTTATCAATAAATTTTTTAACATCTAATTTTAGTGCAACGAGTAATTTTAAAATTTTATTTCAACTTGTTTTTGAACAATCTTTTTCAATTAGACAAATAGTTGATTGTTGTAACCCTGACATTTTGGCTAATTCACGTTGAGTTAATCCTTTATGAATTCGTAATTGTCTAATAACTTCGTTCATTTATATATGTTCCTTTCATATTATCATAAGTAACTAAGTTAAATATTTTATGTCTCTCTATCTATGCAATGCTAAAATTATAACAAAAAAAATTATAATTAAATAAAATTTTTATATGCATCAAATTAAAATAATAAGTTTCGTGGGGTGCGTGGAAATGGAATCACATCACGAATATTTGTCATTCCTGTCACATACATAACAAAACGTTCAAACCCTAATCCAAAACCTGCACTTTTATAATATCCATATTTTCGTAAATCAATATATCATTGTAAATCTATCGTTGGAATTTTTAATTCATTGCAACGGTTGACAATTTTATCATAATCATTTTCACGAACACTACCACCAACTAATTCTCCAATTCCTGGCACTAATAAATCACAAGCCGCAACTGTTTTATTATCATCATTAATTTTCATATAAAATGCTTTAATTTCTTTTGGATAATTAAATAAAAAGGTTGGTTTTTTTGTTTCTATTTCACATAAATATCTTTCATGCTCAGTTTGTAAATCCATTCCTCAAAAAATATTCGTATTTTCAAATTTTTGGCCTTTTGTCACAGCTTTTTGTAAAATTTCAATTGACTTTGTATATGATAGACGAACAAATTCATCATTTATAACACTTTTTAATCTTTTCAATAATTTATCATCAACGTTACTATTTAAAAAGGCAAGTTCATGGCTATTATTAACAAATAAATAATTAATAATATGCTTAATCATTTTTTCAATTAATGCCATATTTTCTTCTAGATCAATAAAAGCAATTTCAGGCTCAATCATTCAAAATTCAGCAGCATGTCTTGTTGTATTAGAATTTTCAGCACGAAATGTTGGGCCAAAAGTATAAACATTGCGAAAAGCTTGTGCAAAACCCTCAGCATGAAGCTGACCTGAAACAGTTAAACTAGCTTTTTTTCCAAAGAAATCTTCATTATAATTGTCATCCGTTCTCGTTGTTACAATAAATGATTCACCAGCACCTTCAGCGTCATTTCCAGTAATAATTGGTGTATGAACATAAATAAAATTATTTTTATTAAAAAATTCATGAATTGCAAAAGAACTACTACTACGAATTCGGAAAACTGCATTAAATGTATTAGTTTTTGCTCGCAAATGAGCAATTTCACGTAAATATTCATAAGAATGCTCTTTTTTTTGTAACGGATAATCTTCGGTTGCCTCATCAAGAATTTCAATTACTGATGCTTGAATTTCAAATGGTTGTTTTGCAGATGGTGTTAAGCAAAACTTTCCAACTACTTTAATTGCTGATGAAATTCGTAAACTACTAATTGCTAAAAAATTAGCAAGTTGCTCTGGTCTATAAACAATTTGCACATTATCAAAAACAGTCCCATCATTCATAACTAAAAAACCTAATTTACTACTACTACGATTAGAACGCACTCATCCCAAAATTGTAACTTCACTTTGATCTTTAATTTGATCTTGATATAACTGTAAAACTGTTGTCATATTTTTTCTCCTTTTTTCTTTTATAATTTAATTGCACTTTCTAATTCCAACTCTACCATTTGGTAAAAATTATTTTGTCGTTCGGCTGTTGTTGTTAATTCACCTGTAATAAAGGAATCAGAAATTGTTAATAATGCTGCTGCACTTTTCTTTAATGTTAATGCATTTGCAAACAAAGCAAATGCTTCCATTTCTACACATACTGTATTATACTTGGCTTTATTTTTTTTCAATCATACTCATTTTTACGATAAAACACATCAGATGAATGAACAATTTCAGGGAAAGTTTTAATTTGCTTTGCTTTAGCAACTTCTTCAATTGTTGCAAAAAGATGTTGTGAAGAATTTAAAACTTCATCTTCTATCCCTGCTACAATTCTAGCATAATTATTTTCACCATAAGCTGCTGTTGCATTAACAATATCATAAATCTTTAGTGCATCATCATAACTACCCGCTGAACCAATTCGAATAATATTATCAACATTATAAAATTTAAATAATTCATATGAATAAATCCCAATACTTGGACAGCCCATTTCACTTCCAGCAACTGTAATTGTTTTATTTTTATAAGTTCCAGTGTAGATATACATATTTCGAATTTCATTTACTAATTTTATCTTTTCTAGAAAAGTTTCCGCAATAAACTTTGCTCGTAATGGGTCTCCGGGCATTAAGACTGTTTCGGCAATTTCTTCTTGTTTAGCATTGATATGTGGTGTCATTTTATTTCCCTTTTAACATTTTCTATATTTAATTTATATTATACTATAAAAAATAAAAAGGAACATTAGTTCCTTTGATTTTAACAATATTTTTTTAAAATTTTATTACTTTTAATTCTATTTTCTAAATATTGATGCTCTTTATCAACAGATAAAAGAGTTTTAATTAAATTATCATTTCAATATATTAACAGTAATAAAGCAGAAATAAAAATTTCATTTTTTTCATACAAAGTTGAAGAAATAATAGTATGCATAATATCGGTATATTTTGATAAATCCGAATTATACTTTGATGTAATACCAATTACATTTACCCCATTATTTTTAGCTTCCTTAGCTGCTGCTATCACAGCCATTGTTTTTCCTTCTAAACTTATACAAATTAATAAATCATCTGGTTGTATTAAACTCGCACGGGTAATAATATTGCTTTCATTTTCCATCAACAAACTACAAGTAAACCCAAAACTAAATAAACGGGTAGCTAATTCTTTTACTGCTAACGATGAAATTCCCAAACCAGCTAAATAAATTACTTTCGCTTTTTTTAGTAAAGTAACTGTTTCTAAAACTTTAACATTATCAAAAGTCTGTTGATTACGTTCTAACATATCTTGATAATATAAAAAAATATTTTCTGTTGAATCTAAATACAAATTATTGGTTTCCAAACGTTCTTGTTCTGCAACGATTGCAATAATAAAATCACGATAACCAAATAAGGCCTAATTTTTAAATTAAAGAATAAATTGGTGAATAACCTATTCCAGTTACTTTTGACAAATCTTCAATTTTAAGATTTCGAATATTATGAATATTTTCACGAATATAATTTGCAATTTTAATTTCTTTTTTTGTGCAAGTTCCTTGAATCATTGATAACTTTGAGAGAATTGAAATATTATCCATTGTTTTAATAATCTCAACGATTATCTTGTTGATCCATTACAAAATCTTTATCAACAATATCTGATGATCAAACTTTATTAATTAAATCATCAGTAAAATACATTCAAGGTAATAATTTGTTAACATAAATTTTATGATCATTTACCCGTTGATTTGGGGTTGAAATAATGTGTGACCAATTCGCTAATTTAACTGCTTTTGACATATCTTTCCCAGAAATTACTACAATAGTTACTCCTTTTTCTTTTGTAATTGTTAATGCTTTATTAACTGCTTCATTATCACCGAATAATGAATAGGCTAAAATTAAATCATTTTTATTCATAAAACGAGAACGAACCATTAAGTCTTCTTCATTCTCATTTAGATTAAAAGCATTAAAGCCAAAACGATATAATTCTAACGCTAATGTTTGTGATAAAGCATTTGTTGAACCCATTCCAATTACAAAAATTCGATATGCTCCTTTAATTGCATTAATTGTTTGATTCATCTTTTCATTATTAATCATCGTATCATTTTGATTAAGAATATCAAAATATGTCTTCTTCATTAGACTTTCCATATTTTCAAAATCTAATGATTTAATTTCAATATCAGCAGCAATCGCAATTAAAAAGTCTCGATAACCATTAATTTGCATTTTTCGTAATAAACCATATATTGCACTATAACCAGTATTTACCTGCTGTGCTAAAACTTCAATATTCATTGTTGTTACTTCTTTCATATTTTCTTTAATATATTTAATAATTTCATTTTCTTTTTTAGTAAAATTCTTTGAATCGAATGTTTCTAATTTTGATAAAAATGATGCCATTTTATCTAGTCTCCTTTTATGTTGTTTTCCAGTAGTTCTTGTGCTGCTAACCGAGCAATCATTGCAGCATTATCCGTACAATATTCTAATTTTGGAATAATGACTTTTAAATTTGGTGCTGCCAAATTTAAAATTGCTGCTCGTAATGCGCTATTAGCTGAAACCCCACCGACTAACGTAACCATTTGCGGTTGAAAATTTTGAATTGCTAATTTTGTTTTTCGCATAATAATATCAACACATGTTTTTTGAAATGTCGCGCAAAAATTAGACAGGTTAATTTTAGTATTACGTTGTTCTTTTACAATTAAAATAGCCACGGCTGATTTTAATCCGCTAAAAGAGAAATTATAACTTTGGTCATTTAATGGTAATGGTAAGTGATATTGTGTTGTTGTGCCTGTCGCTGCTAACTTATCAATAACTGGCCCGCCCGGATACCCTAAGTCCAACATTCGGGCAACCTTATCATAACATTCACCAATTGCATCATCCAATGTTGAGCCTAAAATTTCAAAATTCAAATGTTTTTTCATCAATATTAACTGAGTATGGCCACCACTAACTAGAACTGCTAAAAGAGGAAATAAAAAATCATTATTGATTGCACTAGCATAGATATGACCATATAAATGGTTTAAAGGTAAAATTGGAATTTCTAAATAATTAGACAATGTTTCTGCTATTATTTTCCCAATATGTAATGCTCCAATTAAACCTGGTTTTGCTGTGTATGCAATGTATTGTAACTCTGTTATATTAATCTTAGATTTTTGCAAAGCTTCAAGTAAAACATAAGAAAAGTTTTTTAAATGTAACCGCGAAGCAAGTTCTGGAACAACTCCGCCATACTTTGTATGTTCTTTAATTTGTGACGAAATAGTATTTGCTAAAATTTTTCCATTCTTAAAAATCGCAATACTAGTTTCGTCACAGCTTGTCTCAATTGCAAGAATTACCATTTCATACACCTCCTCATTATTATATAATAATTTTCCCTTAAAATACTAAGAAAGAAACAAGTATCAAAAATATACAAAAAAATAATAGATTTATCTATTATTTTTTAATTTTTGTATATTTAATAAAATTGCCCTAAATAACCTTGTTATCCTTCATTACTTTTTCAATCCCTACAATTGCTGCGTCTTCATCAGAACCAGTCGCAACAATTTCTACTTCTGCACCTTGATGAATTCCTAACGCAATAATAGTCATGATTGATTTTAAGTTACCAGTTTTTCCTCCTGAGAAAATAGTAATATCTGACTGGTATTTGTCTGCTTCTCCTACAATCAATGCTGCTGGACGTGCATGCATACCAACAGGATCAGCGATAACAGCTTTAAATGATGCCATTAAATTTCCTCCTTTAAAATATACTCACCTATTATATCAAAAAAATAAAAATAAGTATATTATCCCTTAACAATTTTTTATGTTTTTAAATAAAAATTTCAAATAATTGACATTATTATTTTCTTTTATTATTCTACTTTTTTAATTGCTTGACTATCTGCTGAAATAATTTTTATATTATAAGGGCTCGGAAAAGCAATTTGTACATTTTGGGCAATGATTTTAACAACAACTCCAATTCCAAATAATTCATGACTAACAGTATCATTTACTTTTCATGGATTAGATTTAAAAGATGACTCAAGGTTTTTATTAAGATGAAAAGTAGTGCGTGATTGTTTTTCACTTTGATTATGAAAAGAAATAGTAATTGACTTTGGCTTACTAAACAACCTTTCACTATTAACTTTTTCATAAAAATCACCATTTAATTCTTTAATAAATCGTGATTCAAAGCGTTCATTACCCGTAATATATGAATAACCATCAGCATAACTTATAAACAACAATTCTTTTGCCCTTGTAATGGCAACGTATAAGGCTCGTCGTTCTTCTTCTAATTGTTCAGTTTCCATTTTAATAGCTTGCGTTGTCGGAAAGATTCCTTCATTTAAACCAACAATAAAAACAACCTTTTTTTCTAATCCCTTTGCATTATGAATTGTCATTAAAGAAATAGTATTATCAGTTAAATCATCACTATCACTGTCAGTTTGTAATGAAATCAATTGTAAATATTCATTTAATAATTCCGTTCCTTCTAAATACTTATTTTGCTTATCAAATTTAACAACTGAAGCAATTAATTCTAAAATATTTTCTTCTCGTTCTTCTTCAAAATTATCACGTAAGCGCTGCAAATAACCTGTTTTATCTAATAGTAGTACTAATAGGCTTTCAATTGACTTAGCAGTTGGTAATTGTCCTAATGCTATTACAATTGCTTCTCGCAGTTTATTTAAACTATGTTGAAGATTTAATGGTAACAAATCAAAATTTTGTTCCAATAATGTTGTAAACATTATTTGCTGTTCTTTTAATATTTGCATAATTTGTTCAAATGCTTTTGGTCCAATTTTTGGCGTTAACAACAAAATCCGTTCAATGGCTAAAGGATCATTATTCATAATTATTTTTAAAAAAGCAAGGGCATCTTTAATTTCTTTTCGTTCATAGAATTTAAAAGCACCAAAAATACGATATGAAAGGCCATAATCAGCAAGAGCTCCTTCTAAATCACGCGATAAGTAATTGGCACGATATAGAATTAAAATATCATTATAATTATAATTTTCTTCTTTCATTAAAGTTTTAATTTTATGAGCTACAAAATCACTTTCATCGCTACTATTAGCACCATGATATAAAATTGGTAATTGACCTGAAGCTTTAATAGTAAATAAATCTTTTTCAATTCGATTTTTATTATGAATAATTAAATTATTAGCTAATGACAAAATATTTTGTGTTGACCGATAATTTTCATTTAAAATAATTGTTTGGGTGTGTGGAAAATACTTATCAAAATTTAAAATTAAATTAATTTTTGCTCCTCGCCACGAATAAATGGTTTGGTCAGGGTCACCAACAACGGTAATATTGTGATTGTCACCAACTAATCATTTAATAATATCAAATTGTAATTCATTAGTATCTTGAAATTCATCAACTAAAAAATAATCAAAACGATTTTGTCATTTTTTCAATACTTCCACATTATTTTTAAATAACTTATATGTTAATAAAATTAAATCATTAAAATCAACGCTATTTATCTCTCGTAAACGTTTTTCATAAACGTCATAAATTTCTGCTCATCGTACTTCATCCCCACTTGCCAATTGTTTTGCACTATTTGGACTAATAAAGTCATTTTTTCATTTGGAAATAAAATTCTTGACCATTTTTGCTTCTTGTGCATCATATTTCACAGGTAATGTTTTATAAATATTGCGGATGATGCTATCTTGATCTGCCATATCAATAATATTAAATTGCCGATCATAATTTAAATGAATAATATCTTCTCGTAAAATACGAACACATAGAGCGTGATAAGTTGCAATCAGACAACGTTGACCACTATTTCCAATCATATCAACAATACGTGTTTTCATTTCATTAGTAGCTTTATTAGTAAACGTAACAGCACAAATCCGTCATGGTTGCAAATTAGCATATTTAATTAAATATGCAATTTTATTAGTAATAATACGTGTTTTGCCACTTCCAGCGCCAGCAATAATTCGCACTGGTCCAGTAATTGCTAAAACAGCTTCGCGTTGATTTGGATTTAAATTTTCAATAAATTCATTGAACATGATATTCTGCCTTTCTTTACAAACAATTACATTTTACCCTATAATTCATCAATTTCTTTTAAAATTTCATCAGAAATATTTCCTTGTTGGTTTTCTTGCAAATGAATATGTTTTGTTTTTCTTGTTATTAATTTTTTGGGTTCTTTTGGTTCTTTTTTAGAAATGGGGTTTTTCTTTACAGTAAATAAATGAAAATGACGATCAAATAAAATTTGATGGTTTGGATTTAATACTAAACCAAAGATTAAACCAATATATCATAAAAAATAAATTGTTGTTATAGTTCGAATAATAATTAATGCTATTGGATTTTTATTAGTTGCCCGAAACAAATCACTTAAACTAACTTTAAAAATTAAATTTAAACTTAAATTTGTTAATAAAACAACAAATCATGGTAAAAATGTAATAAATAACTCACGAGTAAAAATAACCGCTAATTTTAATTTTGTTTCACTAGTAACTAATTTAATTTGAAAACAAAACTTTCCAATTGTTTTACCATCTCAAAAATAAGGAATAAGAATAAAATAAAGAAAGAAAAGAACAAAAGTAATCCCAATAACTAAAATAGGAGCTCAAATTGTTCGAGCTTGATCTCAATATTTCATCGTTAAAGTTAATGCTAAGGGAATTAAACTCGCTAAAATAATATCGAAAAAACGAGCAAAAATCACACGAACTGGACGCGCTAATTGATGAAGCTGATATTCTTCTTCCGGTTCTGATATCGTAGTAACGGTTGAATTTTTATTGTTTGCTAACTCTTGCATCATTTATTTTGTATTTTCCAGTTTTCAATGTTTAATAAAACCTTTAATATCAGCAACAATCATTTTAAATTGTGGTTCTTTCACATTTTTAATATATTTATTTTTCACAAAACTTTTATAACGACGTTCTAACTTGTTCTCGGCACTATGAATAGCTTTAATTGATAATCTTTTATTGTTTTGTAAACTAACAATTTCTAAAAATGTTATTAAGCAAAAACGAATAAAAGAATACTCTAATTCTTCTTGATATTCACGATATAAATTTAAATCACGATATAAATTAAAAATATAAATTCATTGTTTAATTAAATCAAAAACACTATAATTAACAATTCCTAAGTCATACTCAACTAAAACATCTTTAATTGCAACAAAACCACCAGTATAAACTAATGCGTTATAAATAAAGAAAGTATCGGTACGACGATAATCAAGTAATGTAATATTTTTTTGCAAAATAAGGTTTCGACGAAATATCTTTGTAAAAAGTGAAGAATTAATATATGCTAACACTTCTTTATTAGTTTTAGGTGATAGTAAAACATTACATTTATTTCAAATTTCGCTTTTTTCCTTTGAATTAGCATACTGTAAACAAAATTCAAGCATATCAATTTTTTTATGGTCAACTTGATATGTTTCAACTTTTTCTTTTAAAACTGCAACTGCTGTTTTATGAATTGTTTGTCCTTCATCAACAATCATAAAAAAATCTCCTTGCGCAATTGAAATAGCGGTATTAATGCCATATGAAAAACCTTGACTTCGTAAATTTGTAATTATTTGAATTTGTTTACCAATATTATTATAAAAACATTCATTCATAAATTCTAAGAGTGGTGATTTTGGTTGGAATCCACTATCATCAATTAAAACAATTTCATAATCATCACTTGTTTGTTCTTTAATTGATAGTAAAGTTTTCATTAATTTTGTCTGATTATTTTGTGCTACAATAAGAAATGATAAAAACATTGTAATCCCCTCTCTCAATCAATTCTTGCCATAATTATAACATTTTAATCTCTTTTTAGTATAATTATTATATTAGAAAAGTAAAATAATTGACAAGTTTAAAAAGAAGGATTCCTCAAATGCCAAATGAAACATTACAAAAAATTTTACAACAAAAAGGAATTACAACTGATGATCAAATAATATTTCAGACAATTTTTGATGTCTTAAGCACCTTGTTTACTGATGAAAATCATCTTTCAACTTTAACAAGTGGTTATAATATTAATCACTATCAGCAAGTTTGATTTCCTAATATTGTTCCTCTGCAGCAAAAAGAATTAGCAATTAAAAGGGGTATGCAAATTATATGTCAGATGATTGAACTTAAATTTACTATTTTATTAATTACTTTTGCAAAATTAAATGAAAAAAAATCGGCATTGGTTATCATTTTGTTGGTGTTTTTACTTTTATTGGATTTCTTGATTAAGATTGCAAAACAATGATTTATCAAAAAATTAAAAATAGTTATCATTTTAATAAATAATTTAAAAAACCATACTTTCTTAGTATGGTTTTTTAAAATTGATAGTTATTATTTTTATTTGTTTTTGCTTCTAATCGTTGTTTTTTTGTTAATTCTCGTGTCATTTTTTTAACTCGGGCATAATCAAACGGATTTCTTTTCCCTGCTCCAACTTTAATATGTTTGCCAAAAATATTAATTTTTCAAACTCAATTTCTTTGTTTAAATCGCATAATATCTCCCTTCATGTTAAACATAAAGCCCTATTTATTTATGATACACAATAATTACCGATTTTTCAATTTATTAACAAGAAAATTTAAGTTAAAACTTCATATCCAGTTGGTGTAATTAAAATGGTATCTTCAAAATGCGCACTGCATAAGTGCAAAGCTGACACTGGCGTTCAATTATCATCTAACATTTTAATTGCTTTAGTTCCAATTTGAACCATTGGTTCAATACAAATTGTCATTCCAGCTTGTAAGCGCATTCCGACGCCTGCTGTTCCAACATTAGGAATCATTGGATCTTCATGTAATTCTTGCCCAATCCCATGGCCGGTAAATTCAGTTGGCAAGAAAAAACCTTCTCCTTCAACATATGTTTGAATTGTTTCACCAATATCACCAATTCGCACTCCTGGTTTTAAAATTGCAGTTGCTTTTGCTAAGGCTGTTTCAGTAACAGTTAATAACTTCACATGTTCTGCTGTTCGCGGTTTACCAACAATTACAGTAAAAGCCCCATCACTATTATAACCTTCATATGAACAGCCTGCATCGACAGAAACAAGGTCACCCTCCATAAATGGCGTATGATTTGGAATTCCATGAACTAAAACTTCATTTAAAGAAACACAAATTGCAGCTGGAAAACCATATAAACCTTTAAAATTTGGTTTGCAATTATTTGCTCGAATAATTTCTTCTGCGCGATGATTAAGCATAATGCCTGTCATTCCTGGTTTAATCATCGCTTTTAATTCTTGGTCAATTTGTTTTAATGTTGTGCAAGCTTTGCGCATATATTCAATTTCTTGGTCTGTTTTAATTGTAATCATCGTTAAATTCCTTTCAGATTTTATTTTATCATAAAAAGAAAAAAACTAACGATATAACAGTTAGTTTTTTTGGTTTAGACTAATTCAATAATCACCATTGGAGCATTATCTCCTTTACGATTATCTAATTTTAAAATGCGTGTATAGCCACCATTACGAGTTTTATATTTTTTGGCAATACCATTAAATAATTTTTGTAATGCAGTTTCTTTTTCATTTGCAACAATATCACGTAAAAAACTAGCAGCACGACGACGAGCATGTAAATCTTGTCGTTTCCCTAATGTAACTAATTTATCAACATGGCGGCGTAGTTCTTTTGCCCGTGTTTCTGTTACTTCTAAACGTTCATTAATAATTAACTCGGTTGCTAAATTACGCATTAAGCCATTTCTTCATGCAGTATTTTTCCCTCTTTTTTGTTGATAGGACATCCTATTTCACCTCTCTTAATCACGTCGAAAGTTTAAACCTAATTGGGCCACTTTATCTTTAATTTCTGTTAATGATTTTTTCCCTAAGTTTCTAATTTCTTGAATTTCATCTTCTGATTTTGAAACTAAATCACGCAAGGTATCAATTTTTGCTCTTTTTAAACAATTTTGTGAACGTTGCGTAAATTCTAGTTCATCAATGCTACGCTCTAATTCATCTTCTTCAGCCTCTGCTTCCGATGAAATAATTTGGGTTGCTTTAATTGCTTCATTCAAGTTAACAAAGAATTCTAAATGCTCAGTAATAACTTTTGCTGCCATTGCAACAGCATTAACTGGCGTAATTGAACTATCAGTTTGAATTTCTAATTCTAATTTTTCTAAGTCAGCATTTTTTCCAACCTTTGTTGGCTCAACATTATATGCCACACGCTGAATTGGACAATAGTTTGAATCAATGACAATTAAATCAGCATATTTTTTTTCTTTTTTATTATCTGTAAATGATTTATACCCACGTGAATTACGAGCATGTAACTCTAAATCTAATTCTCCACCTTTAGCAATTGTTGCTAATAATAAATCACCATTAATAACTTCTACTCCCGTTGGGACAACTAAATCTCTTGCGTAAATTTCTCCTTCTTTTGAAGAAACAACTTTTAAAATTACCGATTCTCCATCGGGAATAATATCTTGATTAATTTTTAATACTAAATTTTTAATATTTAAAATTATTTTTGTAACATGTTCAACAACACCAGGAATAGCAGTAAATTCATGCGAGGCACCTTTAATTCGAACAGCAAAAACGGCGGCTCCTGGTGTTGCTGATAGTAATGTTCGACGTATCGCATTTCCTAATGTTACACCAAATCCTCGTTCTAATGGTTCAACTAAAAATTTTCCGTAATTATTGGCTTTATCTTCTGCTTGTAATTTAAATTCTGGTCTAATAAATTGTTTCATCGCCTAATCTTTCTCCTATCCTCTTGGTCTTTTTGGTGGGCGTGCCCCATTGTGAGGAATTGGAGTTACATCTTTAATTGAAGTGATTTCTAATCCAATTGTTTGAATGCTCCGTACCGCAGCATCACGCCCTGGGCCTGGCCCTTTTACTTCAACTTGAACACTACTCATTCCGTGTTCTTGGCTTGCTTTCCCAGCTGCTTCAGCAACCATTTGAGCAGCATAAGGAGTTGACTTTTTGCTTCCTTTAAAACCCATTGCCCCTGCTGATGCTCATGAAATGACATTACCCGCTTCATCAGAAAGAGTAACAATTGTATTATTGAAAGTTGAATGAATATGTGCAATTCCTTTTAGGACATTTTTTTTAACTTTTTTCTTATTCGTTTTTTTTCTAACAGCCATAATTGTTCTCCTTATCTACTATTTTTTCTTATTAGCAACTGTTTTACGTGGTCCTTTAACTGTTCGCGCATTTTGCTTTGACGACTGTCCGCGTGCAGGCAAACTTTTACGATGACGCATTCCACGATAACTACCAATTTCCATTAAACGTTTAATATTCAAGGCAACTTCACGTCGTAAGTCTCCTTCGATTTTTAATTTGGCAATTTCATTTCTAATTGTTGTTAATTCATCTTCTGATAAATCTTTAACACGAATATCTTCTGATATTTTTGCTTCTTTTAAAATTTGTTGTGATTGTGGTTTTCCAATTCCATAAATATATGTTAACGCAATTACTGCGCGCTTATCATTTGGAATATCTACTCCGCCAATACGTGCCATTTTATTTTCCTCCCTTTTTAACCTTGTCGTTGTTTATGTTTTGGCTGTGAACAAATTATCATCACACGCTCTTTTCTTCTAATTACACGACATTTGTCGCAGATTTTTTTAACTGATGATCTTACTTTCATCGTGTATACTCCTTTACCAAAATTTTTGTTATTTTGTTTATTTATGTCTAAAAACAATACGCCCACGTTCTAAGTCATAAAGTGACATTTCCACAACTACTGTATCGCCGGGTAAAATGCGAATGTAATTCATTCGGATTTTACCCGAAACGTGAGCTAAAATAGTTGCGCCATTTTCTAATTGCACCTTAAACATTGTATTTGGTAATACTTCTAAAATTGTTCCTTGTACTTCTAATAAATTAGTTTTGGCCATTTTATCTATTACCTCCAATCTCCGTTATTTTAAAACTGCCATAATTTGATCTCAAACAGCATGTCCTTCCATATCAGCATCAATAACGGTTAATACTTGCTGATTTAAATAATATTCAATTAACGGTGCAGTATCAGCATGATATGCCGCTAATCTAATTTTAATTTTTTCTTCGTTATCATCTTTTCGTTGTACTAATGGGGTTTGATCATCATCACAAACTCATGCTACTTTTGGTGGCAATGCTGTTTTATGATATGTTCGCCCACAAGTTGGACAAGTTAAACGTCCCATAATTCGTTCGATTAACTTTGCTTCATCAATTTCAAAATATAACGTATGGTCAACTTTGCTATTTAGTTTTTGCAATAATTGATCTAATTTTTTTGCTTGTGCAATTGTGCGTGGAAAACCATCTCAAATTAAATCACCCCTTACTATTTGTAAATGGTTTTCAACCATTTGAATCATAATATCATCCGGAACTAATTTTCCCTGGTCAGCATACTGTTGACACAAAATACCTAATGGTGTTTTTTGCTTAATATTATCTCGAATAATATTGCCAGTTGAAATATGAGTAAAACCAAACTTTTTGACTAAATGGTCTGATTGGGTTCCTTTTCCACTTCCAGGAGCTCCTAACAAAATAAAATTTCGCATTAACTTTCCTCTGGCTTTCTATCATAAATATGAATCTTTAGTATCATCAGTTAATTGTTGTGATTTTTTATCAATAAACGCTTGTTGCGTAATTCGCCCTTTAACTTGACGCATTGTTTCTAATGCTACTGATACCATAATAATTAACCCTGTTCCTCCAATTGCTAATGCACTTGGTAAAGCTGTTAATTTACTAATCACATAGGGTAAAATCGCAATTGCTGCTAAAAAGACTGATCCTAAAATACTTAAACGGTTGATTGTTCCTTTAATGTATTTTTCCGTTTCTTTCCCAGGGCGAACGCCAGGAATAAAAGTTCCGGCCTTCTGAAAATTCTCAGCAATTTTTTCAGGATTCATTTGTACTTGTGAATATAGGAAAGTAAATAAAATTGTTAAAATTGCATAAATAATAATTCCTGGTCATGTACTAAACAATAAATAATTATTTGTAAATTGCACAAAACCATTATTTGGATTACTTACACTAATAATTTGTGCAACAGTAATTGGGGCTGAAATTAATGCCGAGGCAAAAATTACGGGAATAACTCCGGCGGAATTAATTTTTAATGGTAAGAAGGGGCGGTTTTCTTCATTTCCTGATACTAAACCACTTCCTGTCTGCTGAATTGGCAATTTACGTTCTGATTCATTTAACATTACAACAAATAAAACAACCAATAAGAACATTACGACATACACTAAGAATTTTAAAATTCCATCAAATAATAAGTTAATATCTTCTTGTGCTGAAATTCAGAATTTAAAGGTTGTTTGTAAATTATTTGGTAATTGCGCAACAATTCCAGCAAAAATAATTAATGAGACCCCATTACCAATCCCTCTAATTGTCATTTGATCAGCTAATCAAAGCATTAACATTGTTCCTGCAATTAAGGCTGTCGGAACTAATGTATAATAAAAGATTGGACTTCCAGTTCCAAAATCAGATGAATCTCATTTTGGAGAAATAATGCCTTGGTTTGTCATAGTAAAAATTGTGGCAATTCCTTGCATAATTGCAAACGGAATTGTTAATCATTTTGTTAAACGATCTAATTTTTTCCGCCCACGTTCACCAGTTTTTGCTCAGCGTGATAAGGGCGGAATTACATCGGTTGATAATAACTGCACAATAATAGATGCAGTAATATAAGGTGATACTCCTAAAGCTAAAATTGAAAACTTTCCAAGTGTTCCTCCCCCTAACATCGAAATCAAACTAAAGAACTGATCATTGTTTGATAAATCTTGAAAGTTAGGTGAAATTTTTACGCCTGGAACTGTTAAATAACTACCCAAACGAATTAAAACTAAAATTAATAAAGTAAAGCCAATTCGTTTAATCAAATCTTTATTTTTAACAAAAAAATTTGATGATTTAACAATATCAACCTCACGATTACGGCGAGTTGTTTTTCTTTTTTTCGCTTTAGTTTTCACTATATTACCTCCACTTTTCCTCCAGCTTTTTCAATTGCTGTTTTTGCAGTTTGCGAAACTTTGTTAACTTTAACATTAACACTCTTAGATATTGTACCATTACCTAAAATTTTAATTAATTCTTTTTCATTTTTTAGCACTTTTTTGGCAACTAATGTTTGATGGTTAATTTCATTTAATCCTAACTTTTCCAAATCACTTAAGTTTAACAAGATATATTTTTTGGTTGTTAAATTAGTAAAACCAACCTTTGGTAAACGACGGAATATTGGGGTTTGTCCCCCTTCAAATCCAGGGCGAACACCCCCACCTGTGCGGGAATTTTGCCCTTTATGTCCCTTACCAGCTGTTTTTCCTAATCCTGATGAAGTTCCTCGTCCTAGTCGTTTCTTACTATGACGGGCTCCATCAGTATACTGTAATTCGTTTAATTTCATTGTTCTGTCCTCTTATCCTTGTAACTCTTCTACGGTTTTACCACGTAATTTTGCAATTTGATCAATTGTTCGTAAATTACTTAAACCATCTAATGTTGCACGAATCATATTAATTGGGGTATTTGATCCTAATGATTTTGTATAAACATCTGCTAAACCTGCTAATTCAATCACAACTCGGATTGGCCCTCCAGCAATAACTCCTGTCCCTTTGCGAGCTGGTTTAATTAATACTTTTCCTGCTCCAAAATGACCAATAACTTCATGCGGAACAGTTGTTCCCACTAGTGGCACTTTTACTAATTGTTTTTTTGCCTCTTTAATTGCTTTTTTGATTGCATCAGGAACTTCGTTTGCTTTCCCAGTCCCAAAACCAACACGACCTTTTTTATCACCAATCACAACAACTGCCGCAAAGCGGAAATGACGTCCTCCTTTTGTTACTTTAGTAACACGACGAATTGTTACGACTTTTTCTTCAAACATATTTTCATCGCCACGGCGATCATTACGCTCAAAACGTTGATTGCCTTGACGAGGATTATGTTGTGGCCCTTCTCTTTTTGCTGCTGGATGAACTGGGTTTCCTGTATTTGGTTTTAAATCTGTTTTATTCTCTGCCATATCTTCTTATTGCTCCTTTTAAAATTTCAATCCTGCTTTACGAGCAGCCTCTGCAAATGCTTTTACTTTTCCATGGTATAAATATCCACCACGATCAAATACTACCGTTGTAACTTTTTTTTCAAGTGCTTTTTTTGCAATTTCAGTGCCAACTTTTTCTGCCGCAGCGATATTGCTTCTTGATTTTAAACCAGCCATTTTTAATGTTGAGGCTGCAACAATTGTTTTTTGCTTCACATCATCAATTAATTGGGCATAAAAATGCCCATTTGATTTAAACACATTTAAACGAGGAGCAGCTGTTGTACCATTAATTTTGGCACGAACACGAAAATGTCTTCTTTTTCGTTTTGCACTACGGCTTTGACTTTGTAAATTTGCCATTGTTGATATTCCTTTCTTCTGCTATTTACCAGCAGATTTTCCTTCTTTACGGATAATGTGTTCGTTTTTGTATTTAACTCCTTTACCTTTGTAAGGTTCTGGTTTACGATAATTTCTGATGTTTGCAGCTACTTCACCAACTAATTGTTTTGAAATTCCTTCCACAATAATTTGTGTTGGCTTTGGAAGTGTAATTGTAATTCCTTGCGGAATTTTATATTCAACTGGATGTGAATATCCTAAACTTAACGTTAACTTATCACCAACTAACGCCGCACGATACCCTACTCCATTAATTTCTAATTCTTTTTTGAAACCTTTGCTGACACCTTCTAACATTCCTTGAATTAAAGAATTAATTGTGCCATGTAATTGCTTACTATGTTTCACATCATTTGCTCTAGTTGTTGTCACAACACCTTCTTTGGCGACAACAGTAATAACACTTGGAATTGTTTGTTCTAATTGTCCTTTTACGCCTTTTACAATAACATTATTTGGTTGAATTGTTACTTCAAGACCAACTGGAATTTTTAACTCTCTATTACCAATTCGAGACATTTTTTTGCTCTCCTTTAAATATTTCTATCACACATAAGCAATAACTTCCCCACCTAAGTGAGCTTGTCTTGCTGTTTTGTCTGTCATAATTCCTTGGTTTGTTGAAATAATTGCAATTCCCATCCCATTTAAAACTTGAGGTACTTTTTCAACGGTTACATAAACTCTTAAACCTGGTTTTGAGATTCGTTTTAATCCTGAAATAACTTTTGTTTTACCTTTATACTTTAAAGTTAACGTTAAGTCTTTTTTAATATCCCCTGATACTTTAAAATCTTCGACATAGCCTTCTTCTTTCAAAATCTCAGCAATTCTTACTTTCATTTTACTTGATGGCATTTTTACACTTCTGTGTAAACGTTGATTAGCATTGCGAATTCTTGTTAGCATATCAGCGATTGTATCAATCATCATAATTAATTAGTCTCTCTTTCTATCATGAAGCTTTTCTAACCCCAGGAATTTGTCCTTTACTTGCTAAATTTCTAAAGCATAAACGACATAAATCAAATTTACGTAACACAGCATGAGGTCGCCCACAGTTTCCACATCGAGTATAACCTCTTACCTTGAATTTTGGATGGCATTGTTGTTTAACTTTTAATGATTTTTTGGCCATATCTTCTTTCCTCCTATTTTTTAAATGGCATTCCCATTTTGTTTAATAATGTTCGAGCATCAGCATCATTAGTTGCACTTGTGACAATTGTAATATCCATTCCCCGTACTCTTTTAACTTTATCATAGTCAATTTCAGGGAAAATAATTTGTTCTTTGATTCCTAGGGTATAATTTCCACGCCCATCAAAGGCATCTTTATTAAGCCCACGGAAATCTCTTACTCGTGGTAAAGCAATGTTAATTAGTTTGTCTAAAAACTGATACATTTTTTTCCCACGTAAAGTAACTTTTGCTCCAATTGGCATTCCTTCACGTAATTTAAAGGAAGCAATTGAACCTTTAGCTTTGGTAACAACTGGTCGTAGGCCAGTTATTAATGCTAATTGATTTGTAATATCTTCAATTACTTTACTATTTTGTGTTGCATCACCAGCTCCCATGTTAACAACAATTTTTTTAACAACAGGAACCTGCATTATTGATTGAAAATCTTGCTCTTTGAATAATTCTTTAACAATTGTATTCTTATATTTTTTTTCTAAATTAACATTCATTATTAATCATTATTCCTTTCTACGCTAAATGCGCTTTTGATTTACGAGCAATGCGAACTTTTTTACCATTATCAGCAATTTGATAACTAATTTTAGTAATTTCTTTTTTATTTTTTGGATCAATTAATGCAACATTTGAAATATGAACTGAAGCGGGAACTTGTTGAATTCCTGCTTCAGTGTTATCTTGCGAAGGTTTTACATGTTTAATATTTGTAATTCCTTCGATTACCACACGACTTTTTTCACGTAAGACACGAATGATTGGTCCTTCTGTTCCTTTGTGTTTTCCGGCTATAACTTTCACTAAGTCACCTTTTTTAAATTTAACTTTATCCATAATATAGCCTCCTATAATACTTCTGGTGCTAATGATGCAATTTTTACAAAACCAGCATCTTTAACTTCCCGGGCAATTGGCCCAAAAATCCGTGTTCCTCGTGGGTTTTTATCATCTTTAATTAATACAACAGCATTTTCTGAAAATTGAATTTGTGTTCCATCACTTCGTTTCAAACCACGTTTAGTACGCACGATAATCGCTTTAACAACTTGTCCTTTTTTAACAATTCCACCAGGGGTTACTTTTTTAATTGTACATACAACAATATCCCCAATATTAGTAAACTTTCGTCATGAACCACCCAAATTTTTAATTACTAACACTTCTTTTGCCCCAGAGTTATCAGCAACTTTTAATCTTGATTCTTGTTGGATCATTTTTTTATTATCCTCTTCTTACTAACCAATTGCTTTTTCAATAACTTCAATTAAACGAAAGTGTTTAGTTTTTGATAAAGGACGCGTTTCCATAATGCTTACTTTATCTCCAATATGGGCTTGATTTTGTTCATCGTGTGCTAAATATTTTTTTGAATACTTTACACGTTTTTTATATAAGGGGTGATTTTTATATGTTTCGACTAAAACAGTAATTGTTTTTTCAGATTTATCTGAAATAACACGTCCTTGTAAGACTTTACGACTATTTCTTTCCATTATTTTTTTCCTGTCCCTTTCTTAGTTGTTTTGTCATCGGCTTTTTTTGTTGTTTTACTAGCGGTTAAAATTTTATCACGATTTTCTTTTCAATTTGTGCCGTAAGTATATTCTTTTGCGTTAGGATCTTTTGCTTTTAATTCTAAATCAATCTTAACTCCTGACCCAGGCTCTTTTGCAGTACCACCCATCGCAACAGAACTTTTAATTGCTACTAATTTTTCTTTTGCATTAAGTTCAGCTGCTTTTTTGACAGTCTTTGTTGGTACTGGTTTTGATGTTTCTTTCGGTACTTCAATATCTGCTTTAGCAGAAGTAACTGATTTAACAGTCACTGTTGTTTTGCCGCTTGGTGTTGATGTTTTACTTTTTGCGGCTGGTTTCTTTGCCGCAGCTTTTTCTTTAATTAAAGCTTTTAATGCTGCATCCTTATCAGTTTTAGTTTCTTGTGCAACATCTTTTTTAGCCACTGGTGCTTTTTTAGCAGATGGTGCGGCTGGTTTTCCAGTTGCAGTTTTTTCTTCCACAACATCTTTTTGCTTAGGAAAATCTTTAGCAGCGGCTGGTTTCTTTGCAGCAACTGGTGCTTTTTGTTCATCAAGACCATTTGTTTCTCCTGTTGGTGTTGAAACAACAGCTTGTTCTTCTGTTAAATCCATTGCATCATTTACTGGTAAATCCATTAAATTTGCCATTTTTCCTTCAGCAGCTTGTTGCTCAGCCATCATTTGTTCAATTTTTGCCTTGCGTTGTTTTGCAAATGCTTGTGATTCTTTTTCAATTTTCGCATATGTTTCATTTAAATTAACTTTAACATTAATTGCTGTATTTTCCCCAGAATTTTTACGAGCAGATAAGATTGTTAAAATGCGAGCAATTTGATTTTTTAATTCCCCAATGCGATGTGGTTTTTCTAAATTCCCCATTGCTGATTGGAATCGTAACGCAAATAATTCAGCACGTGATTCTTCTTCCAGTTTTTTCAATTCTTCAACTGATTTTTTGGTTAAATCATTCATCTCTTACTCTTCTCCTTTTTTAACAATCTTACATCTTACTGGTAATTTATGCATTGCTAATCGTAATGCTTCACGGGCAGTTTCTTCGGAAACCCCTGCTACTTCAAACATAACAGTTCCTGTTTTAACAACTGCTACTCATTCTTCAGGTGAACCTTTTCCTGAACCCATTCGAACTTCTAATGGTTTTTTTGTTTTTGCCATATGAGGAAAAATTCTAATTCAAACTTTTCCTCAACGTTTCATATAACGTGTCATCGCAATCCGCGCTGCTTCAATTTGGCGGTTTGTAATTCAGGCTCCATCTAGTGATTTTAATCCAAATTCTCCAAAATCTACTTTCGTATTTCCTTTTGCTTTTCCTTCATATTTAATACGATGCGGACGACGATATTTTGTTCTTTTTGGTAATAACATTATTTTGCCTCCTTAGCAACAGGATGTGATTTTGGTGCTTGATCACGACGATTATTGTTTGAACGATTAAAATCGCGTTTTTCAAACTTTGGTTTTTCATCACTTGTGGAAACTAATTCTTTGCTTAAGATTTCTCCCTTACAAATTCAAACTTTAACTCCAATTTGGCCATAGGTTGTTAAAGCTTCTGCTAAAGCAGAATCAATATCACTACGTAAAGTTGCTAATGGGACGGTTCCTTTGGTATATCCTTCTGTTCGCGCCATATCTACGCCTCCTAAACGTCCTGAAACGGAAGTTTTAATTCCTTGTGCTCCAGCTTTCATTGCTTTTTTAATTGCCAATTTTTGTACACTTCTAAATGATGCACGATTAACAATCTGTTCAGCAATGGTATTTGCCACTAATTGTGCATCAGTGTCCGGGTTTTTAATTTCAACAACATTAATTTTTACTTCCATTTTACGATCGCCAATTGTAATATGTACTAATTTTACTAATTTTGCGATGTTTTTTCCTTCTTGTCCTAAGACAACACCAACACGAGCAGTTCTAATAAAGATAACAATTTCTTTTTTTGTTCGTTCAATTTCAATTTTAGAAACACTTGCTCCTTTTAATTCTTTCATTAGAGCTTTTCTAATCTTGATATCTTGATGCAATCATTTGACATATTCTTGCTTTTCAGCGTATCATCTTGAATCTCACGTTTTAATAACTCCAACTCGTAATCCTGTTGGACTAACTTTTTGACCCATCTCTTGTTATCTTCCTTTCTTATTGTTGCCCATCACTAACAGTAACTGTGATATGACTTGTTCTCTTCAATATTTCATATGCTCGTCCATGTGCACGCGGACGGAAACGTTTTAATGTTGGTCCTTCGTTAACGAAGATTTCTTTAATAAATAAGCGATCAGCATCCAATCCATTATTATTAACAGCATTTGCTACCGCTGATTTAACTAATTTTTGAACTGGAACTGATGATTTTTTGTTTGTGTTGTTAAGAATAACTATTGCGTCTCCCACTTTTTTATTCCGAATTAAATCGGTAACTAGTCTTACTTTTCGCGGCGATATTCTAATACTTCTTAAGTTTGCTCTTACATCCATTTATATAAATACTCACTTTCTGAATTTAATTATTTTTTCTTCTTCTTATCGTCGCCATGTCCACCAAATTTTCTCGTTGGTGAGAATTCTCCCAATTTATGACCAACCATATCTTCGGTAACATAAACTGGGATATGTTCTTTTCCATTGTGGACAGCAAAAGTATGACCAATAAACTCTGGGAAGATAACGCTTCTTCTTGATCAAGTTTTAACAACTTCTTTTTTATTCGCAGCATTCAACGCTTCAACTTTTTTTTGTAAATGTTTATCAACAAATGGCCCTTTTTTCAGACTTCGTGACATCGTTTTACCTCCTATATATAATCTCTCTAATTTTGATTTTTACTTTCAACTATTATTTGTCGGATTGACCCTAATTAGTAAGATTATTTAGTACGTCTTCTAACGATTAATTTAGTTGAAGCTTTTTTCTTGTTACGAGTTTTGACCCCTAATGCTTTTTTACCTCATGGTGTCATTGGTGCTTTTCGCCCAACTGGAGCTTTACCTTCTCCCCCACCATGCGGGTGGTCATTTGGGTTCATAACTGACCCACGAACAGTTGGACGAATTCCACGTCAACGGTTTCGTCCCGCTTTTCCTCAATTTACTAGGGCATAATCTTCGTTTCCAACTTCACCAACTGTTGCTCGACATTCTCCTAAAACCTTACGAACTTCACCTGATGTTAACCGAATTGTGACATATTTGCCATCTTCATCTTTCCCTAATAATTGCACTGATGAACCTGCTGAACGAGCTAATTGCCCACCTTTGCCTGGACGTAATTCTAAATTATGTAGAACAGTCCCTTCTGGAATGTTTTTTAATTTCATGCAGTTTCCAACTTTAATATCCGTCTTCTCACCACTAACAATTTGCATTCCAATTTTAATGGTTTTTGGTGCCAAAATATATCTTTTTTCACCATCAACATAATTAACTAAACAAATAAAGGCATTACGATTTGGATCATATTCAATTGTTGCAATTTTTCCAACAATATTATCCTTATTACGTTTAAAGTCAATAATACGATATTTAACTTTGTGGCCGCCACCTTTATGTCTTGTTGTAATAACTCCTTGGTTATTACGACCAGCATGTTTTTTCCTAGTTTCAACTAATGATTTTTCCGGGCGGTCAGTTGTCAGCACGGAAAAATCTAATGACGTCATATTACGACGACTTGGTGTGACTGGTTTAAAACTCTTAATTGGCATTGTTATTTATCCTCCTATTTCGCCAATAAACAGTCCCAGATAGTGTATCCTGGAATTATTTATCTTCTCCTAATAAATCTAATTTCTCACCTGGTTTTAATTTAATAACTGCACGTTTTGCGTATGTTGTCTCTCCAACAAATTTTCCCATTTTCTTTTCTTTTGGGTCATAATTAATAACATTAACTTTTTCAACCTTTACTTCAAAGATTTTTTCAAAAGCTTTTTTAATTTGAACTTTGTTTGCAGTACGCGCAACTTCAAAAGTATAAACCCCATTCGCCATATTACGATATGTTTTTTCTGATAAAATTGGTTTTTTAATGACATTTGTAATATGCATTATGCGTATACCTCCTCAATTGCTTTTACTGCTTGTTCTGTTACTAATAATTTGTTTGCATTTAATAAATCATAAATATTAATACCAGTTGATGTAATTATATTTACTTTTTCGATATTACGTGATGATTTAAAATTAACTTCATCACCTTCTGTGGTAATAATTAATAGTTTTTCACCATTAACTTTTAAATTATTTAAGACTTCAACCATTGCTTTTGTTGAAGGTTTATCAATTCCAAATTGATCAATTATCATAATGTTTTTATCTTGAACTTTTAATGATAATGCAGATTTAATTGCTAATTTTCTAACTTTCTTATTGACATGTTTTAAATAATTTTTCTCCGGAGTTGGACCAAAGACAATCCCTCCTCCTTTTCATTGTGGTGCTCTAATTGAACCTTGGCGAGCACGACCAGTTCCTTTTTGTCTTCAAGGTTTTTTCCCCCCACCAGATACTTCAGTTCTTGTCTTAGTTTTGTGTGTACCTTGACGCATTGCGGCTTGTTGCGCAATAACAGCATCAAACATTGCTTGCTGATGTGGCTCAATTCCTCAAATGGCATCATTTACACTAATTTCTTTAACGCTCGTTCCCTTCGCATCAAGTACTTGTAATTTCATTTTAAAATCCCTTTCTACAAAACTATTCTGTCTTTGATGCTGGTGCATCAGTGACTTCTGTTGGTGTTGTATCAACTGATGCATCAACAACTACTTCAACTGGTTTTTCTTCTTTTATTTTGGGTTCTGGTGTTTTTGTTTCAACAGTTCTTTTAACTAGTTCTGTTGGTGTATTTGGTTCTAAACCTTTAATTGCTTCTTTAATAATTACAAATTGTTTTTTGGGACCTGGAATTGAACCTTTTACTAATAAAGCATTTTTTTCAGTATCAATTGCAATAACTTCTAAATTTTGAATTGTTACTTTTTTGGTTCCCATATGTCCAGGCATTTTTTTAGATTTTAAAATTCGATTTGGGGCAATAGCTCCCATTGACCCAACGCCACGGTGATAACCTGAACCATGTCCCATTGGCCCCCGTGAATAGTTGTGTCTTTTAATTGAACCTGTAAATCCTTTCCCTTTTGAAGTTCCTGTAACATCAACGAATTCCCCAGCAGTAAAGATATCAGCTTTAATAATATCACCAGGATTATAACCATCCATATTTCTGATTTCTTTAACGAAGCGCTTAGGTGTTGTATTCGCTTTTTTGAATTGTCCTTGGTCTGGTTTTGAAACCAAGCTAATTCTTTTATCTTCAACAGCTAATTGAAGCGCTTGATAACCATTTTGTTCTTTTGTTAACACTCGTAAAACAACATTTGGTTCTACTTCAACTACTGTAACTGGTATTAATCTACCATCGGTAGCAAAAATTTGTGTCATACCAATTTTGCGTCCTAAGATTCCTTTCATTTCTTTCCTCCTTGAAAATACGTCATGTATATCTTGTCTATAAATTAAACTTAAGAAAATGGTTATTTATTTCATTTCAATTTCCACACCACTTGGTAGTTGAACTCTTTTTAAAGTGTCAATTACCTTTGGACCATCAGGATTAATAATATCAATAATTCTTTTATGTGTTCTCATTTCAAATTGTTCTCTTGAATCTTTATATTTATGAGTTGCTCTTAAAATAGTAATGATATTACGATCAGTTGGTAAAGGGATTGGCCCTTTTACCTGTACTCCTGCGGATTGAGCTGCTTCAATGATTTTTTTAATTGATTGATCAACCACACGATGATCAAAACCTTTTAATTTAATTCTCATTTTAGTTTGAGCCATTACTTTTCCTCCTAATTTATTCATATTTTTTGTGTAAACATTTACAACGCCTATCAGTGTATCAATGATAGAACAAAAAAGATGTTCCCACAAAATATACATGCTTACTCATTTTATTGGATAATAATTAATAATGCAAGTCTTTTTTAAGAAAAAAATGAAATATTTTATCTTTTTTTACTTCTTTGTTTCATCTCATTATAATTAATATTATAATAGAACTAGAATAACTACATATTAAAAAGTAAGGAGAAAAATGGTAAAACAGATAGAAAATAAAACTATTATATGAAAAAAAACAAAAGATAATGAGCATGATTTGCGTTATCAAAAAATTCAAGAACATAAAGAACAAGTGGTTAAGCTCCAGATTGAAAGTTTAGCACGCAAAACATCACGAAGTCATGAAATTTACAGTAAAACAAAGAAAAAACCACAATTAGATAAAAAGAAAATTATTGACAAAAATAATCCAATGTATAAAATTTTATTAAATGCGGAAAAAAAGAATAATCAATTAAAAAAACAAGCTTTTAAAGCAAATGATCCTAATTATATTGATGTTAATAATATGACTGTTGCTGATCGAATTAAAGTTATCAAATTAGCTAAAAAAAATAGTCCTTATTATCGCCAATTATTATTAGAAAAAAATACAAATGCTTTATCAGAATTAGCGCGAAAACGAAAAATTGCAATGATGGAACAAGCTCTCCAAAATAAAAAAAGAACTAAAACCAAAAAAATATAATCTGGTTGTTCTTTTTTTAAAATTACTTTATGATAAATTTCATTATTAATTATCTTAAAACTACGATATATTTGTTCTAATAATACTAATCGACATAATTGATGCGGTAAAGTTATTGCTCCAAAACTCAGGTGAAAATTAACTTTTGGTAATAGTTCATTATTATTAAAACCATGACTACCCCCAATAATAAATAATAACTTTGCTTTTTTAAAATCTTTAACTTCCGTAATGTATGCAGCAATTTGTTCACTTGTTAATATTTGTCCTTGTGAGGCTAATAATATTTTATAATATTCCGGATAATCTAATAGTTTTTTTATTACTAATGCCGTTTGTTCATTAATTGTTACTTGTTCAGTTTTATTGTTAACTTCTTTTAATTCAATAATTTCTAATTTTGCATAATGCTTAATTCGTTCAAGAAAAGTTTCACAACCTATTACCAAATACTTTTTATCTAATGAACCAATTGCCAGAATTTTAATATCCATTATTTATATTGGTCAGTAATCGAATTAACATTAATTTTTCATTTTAGAGCTGGGAAAGTATAATCTGTTTCTGCAGTCGGGAATTGACCACGTTTACCAACTTCCTTATCTTCATCCGCTGTCAAGATTCCTTTGTCATCATTTTTTTTGAAAAATCCTAATGCAACTTTAATATTTTTATCAATCTTAACATCATCTGGAATAGCATTAAAATTATAGTGATGATAATCATCATCTTTTAAACTCTCAAAGTCATAAAAACCATAACTTAGGAAAAATCATTGGTGACCGTAACTTGGATTATCTTTTGTACTATTTGGATTTTCGTAAACAAGGTAATTTGCATATGCTACTAATTTATCAATTGTTACTGTAAAGGTAAAACGATTATGTTCTCCTTGAAACTCAAAGCGAATTGTAACATTAGGAATAGCAATTGCAAGATAACGTGCTGATTGATATCCTCGATTTTGGTCAATTTGATTATAACCTTGATTATAACTATTTTTTGGATCATTGAATCATTCAAGAATCGATGCTATAGGTGATAATACTTTTAATGATGAAGGTGTATAAGGACTTTTTTTGCCATCTGGTCAAGTATGTTCTTTAACTCAATTTTTATTATTTGTTTTTTCTGCATTTCCAGTCATTGTAACCAAATTATCATTTGTTTTATTTAAAATTGCTTTATTTTCATTTGCAAGGAAAGCAACTTGACTATAGGATGAGTCAAAACTAGTCGAATAATTGTTGAACAAATCTTTTCATATTGCTTTTTGATTAATTTTTTTACTACTATTAAAAGGGTCTTGCGCATCAGTTTTTGCAGTTTGAACTAGTTGCTCTTTTTGTCCTTCTAACCCAGCTGCAATTTGCTCATCAGTTCACTTTGCTCCCTTACCAGTTGTTGCACTATTATCTTTTGTTAAATTTATCCCATTTAAAATAGGGTTAATTGCATTATTAATTAAACCATTAATTAAACCCATTCGCCCTCCCTGTAAACTGTATTCATAGGGAGCACCATTTTCATCTTTTCCTGATTGTGTTACATCATCAATTCCATTTATTGATTTACGAGTTACTGTTGGCGCATGGCTAAATTTTTGATTTCCATTATACATAAAAATAGGAATAAGATTTCCTTGTGGTGCACCACTACAAGCGACAGCTGATGCTGCTGATGTTGTAACTAAAGTTGTTGCTGCAAAAATCGATAATAACTTACGCATTGTAGACCTCGTTTCTTAAACACTAATTTATTTTTTTACTAATTAATATAGTATCCTAAATTTTTGTATTTTGCAAACCATAATCAGCAAATGAACCATGTTTTTTTACAAATAATAATTCAACACTCCCAGTTGGACCATTTCGATGCTTTGATAAAATTAATTGTGCCTTTTCTGTTTCTAAAATTGGTGCCCCCAAATTGGTTGAATCCTGGGCAGTATAATATTCTTCTCGAAATAAAAACATGATAATATCAGCATCTTGTTCAATTGCTCCTGAATCACGTAAATCAGACATAATTGGTCTTTTGTCTTCTCGTTTTTCAACCAACCGTGATAATTGTGATAAACAAATAATCGGAACCTCTAATTCACGTGCTAATGCCTTAAGCTGACGGGAAATTGTTGAAACTTCTTGTTGACGTGAATCACCAAAATGAGTTCCAGTGCTAAGTAATTGTAAATAATCAATAACAACTAAACCAACTTCGTTTTCACGACATAATTTTCTTAACTTTGATTGCAATTCAATGACTTTCAAACCTGGCGTATCATCAATAAATAATTTTGTTTGTTTTAAAAAATCTGCCGCCTTAGTAATATTTTCTCAATCGCGTTCTTGTAACCCTTTACCAGTTCGAACTTTAACAGAATCGACTGTTGAATAACTTCCTAGCATTCTTTGAATTAATTGTTCTGCTGGCATTTCAACTGAAAAAATAGCAACTGCTTTTTTTGATTGTGCAGCTGATTTAACAGCAAAATTTAAAGCCAATGCTGTTTTTCCCATTGAAGGACGTGCCGCTAAAATAATAAAATCCCCTTTTTGAAAACCTGATGTCATACGATCTAAATCACGAAAACCACTTGGGCTTCCTGTTAACATTTCTCCAGAATTTTCTAACAATTCAATTTTTTGTAAGACTTTATCAACTTCAGCATATGAAGTTTTAAATAAATTACCTTTTCGTTCCTTTTTAACATCTAAGATTTCTTTTTCTGCATGACTAACAACTTCATCAATTGGCTGATGAGCATCAATCTGACGATTAATACTATCAACAACAGCCTTCAAGCGGCGTGAGGTTGTATTTTTAATAATAATATCTAAATATTCAGATAAATTAGCATCTGTTGTATAGGATTGAAATAAATCAGTTAAAAATTCAATACCACCAATTTTATTTAAAATATTATTTTTTAACATATAATTACTTAATGTTGTAATATTAATTGCAACCTTCGCTGAAAATTGTTCTTGTAAAGCTTTGAAAATCACTTTGTAATTCATTACAGTAAAATCTTCTTCTGTCAAAATTGAAAAAACTTCTTCCGCTGCAGTAATAGAGTGAGCAATTATTGCTAAAACATTTTTTTCCGCATCTTTAAGTACATTAAGTTTATTTAATTCTGTTTTACTGATGTTTTCCATTAATTAACTCTCCTTTTTTTCTACCATCACTTTTAATGTTGCAATTATATTTGGAGCTAATTTAATTTTTAAGTAATGTAATCCAAAACTTGTTAAATTATTATTATCAATAAATTTCTTTTTATCAATTTTTAAGTTAAATTCTTTCGCTAATCGATCTTCAATTTGTGTTAAAGAAATAGAACCAAACGTTTTATTATTATGAACTTTTAGTTTAAAATTCAATGTTAATTGTTCTAATGCTGCTTTTAATTCTTCTAAAGAAGCTTTTGTAGCTGCCTCTTGTGCTGCTTGTTGTGATAAAACAACATTTAACTTAGCTAAATTAGCAGAAGTTGTTGGAATTGCGAAACCTTCTTTAATTAAATAATTTTTTGCATATCCATCAGCAACTTCAATTACATCATTAACTTTTCCTTTTCTTTTAACATCTTTAATTAAAATAACTTTCATCATAATCACCTACTACAAATTATAACGGAAAAACTTCTTAAAATAATTTTAATTAATAAAAAACGAATTATTTTCTTCGTTTTTTAATCAATATCTAATAAGTATAAAGATAGCACCGCTTTTTTAAAAACCTTATCTAAACGTTTTTCAGCATCACTATCTTCTTGATATGTTAAAGAGTTCCGATATTTTGTATGTTGTAAAAAACTAAAAATATCATATTCTAACTTCGGATTAAACTCTTTAATTTCAGCTCGTTTTTCTTCTAACAATGGTAACAACTTATTTAAAGCAATTAATTTAGCACTAATATTACCATTATTTGCAAAATACTCAGTAAAAATTATTTCTTTATTAATTTTGTCATCATCATTGTCAATATTTTTTAAAGTTTTGTTTGACATTAATCTTGGTTTTCTTCTTATTTTGTTATTACTATGACTATTTTCTTTAACTCCAAAGCGTTTTATTTTTAATCCATTATTAATTGCATCAACAATTTCAATGTTAAATCAATCTAGTAATTCATAAATTTTTGTTGGATAACTATTAAAAGCAACTGACTTGTAATTATTTAAGGAACTAATTGTTGGCCCATCTGTCTCCATTGATAAATTAGTAATATTTAACGTATATTCACAAAATTTTAATAATTCTGAATCTTCAATAAAAAAATTATCAATCTGATTATAAATTAAATCATAATTTTTTTCTTCGTTTTTCTTATTTATTTTTTTCGCTAAATTTAAATCTAAATCATTTGTTAAATCAATACTATAACTTTCTTTAATAATTCCTAATTCATGTAATTCACTATTTGCATCTAAATTAATATCAAAAAATAAAATTGCTTTATCAACATTCATTCCAAATAATTTAGTTGATGAATTATCTAATGATGACTTAATAAACTGATCATTAATCATAACTGCTCAGTCTGCAACTATTTCTTTAAAATTCGTTAAAAAATATGCATATCTTTCGTTTTCATTTTTATCAAAAATTGACATACTTCACCCCTGTTTATATTTTGTTTTGCATTAGATATATTATACCAAAAAAGCCATTTTATTAAACCCACACACACAAAAAAAATTAAGGATATTAGGAAAAGACTACCTTTAAGTCAAATTAAAAAAGCATATTAATAATTTAATATGCTTTTTTAATTAATTGTTTAAATCTATTTGAAATGGTGGACCCGAACGGGATCGAACCGTCGACCCCCTGCGTGCAAGGCAGGTGCTCTCCCAGCTGAGCTACGGGCCCAAAATTCTTATAAAAAAATGGTCGGGCTAAATGGACTTGAACCATCGACCTCACCCTTATCAGGGGTGCGCTCTAACCAGCTGAGCTATAGCCCGAAAACCTAAATCATTATAACATTAATTTTATTCAAAAAACAACCATAAATTTATAATATTTTAAAAAAATAAAAAGCAAACTAATTTGCTTTTTATTCTACAATTGGGTCTAATTCCTCAATATCAAGTGCTCCTTGACGCTTTGCCTTTTTACGATTCTGTTTTTCTAATTTTGCTTGTGTTTTGGCTGCTTTTAATTCTTCTTTCATTAAACGTTTTGTTTCCTTTTTTGAAATTTTGGAATTATGATTAAATTCTTGTTCATTAGCATATTTAAAGAATTCATCATCAGTAATTGATCGTGCCACTTGTTGTGGTTGCTCTGATTGCTCTGATTGTTGATTAAGAAAAACGGGATTAGAAACAAAAGCTTGTTCATAGTATGGTTGGTTATTTGTTGGTTGGGAATGATTTGCTTGTTGTTCTAATTCTTCCGAATAAAAATTTGGGGTTACTATCGGCTCTGAATTAGTAACTGTCTCAGAATTATATTCTTCAACCGGAGTTTGAACTAGTTGTTCTTCATATCCATTATTTGAATATTCATCATTTTCTTGTGTTCAAGAAACTGTATCATCTTCTAATTCATTATTTTTTTTTATGTCTAAATCATTGCTGGCATTATTTCAATTTGGTCTTAAATCTTCATTATTTTTACTGGGATAATTTTTTTCAAAATGTTCATTATAATCTGAATTATTATTCCCACAAGCACAGCCTCCTGACCCATAATTATTATTTTGTGGACCATAATAATTTGGATACATACCATGGCACATTCCTCCCATTGGCGGCGTTGGTGGCATCATCGGATAAAATGGATATGGTGATGGCGTTACTTGTTGTGCTGGAGCTGGTTGTTGAATAAAAAAAACTTGTGGTGAAGCACCATTAGTTGGATACGGTGTAATAATTTGTTGAGGTTGAGATGAATAGTGAGGAATTGAAGTTCCTGGTAAATAATTATTTGAAAATGAAGGTGTTGGTGATAATGTTAAAGTGCTAATAAACACTTCTGCATCACGACGACTTCTAAATAATGCAATTTCACTATTAGTATCATGTGACTTTACTAAATATCCTTCTTCATTTGGTAAAATATAAAAACCATTATTCATTTTTGCACCTCATTTGCCACATTTTCTACACATACTTGTTACTATAAATTATACCATAAAAAGTGAAATAATATATATTATCATATTTATTTTTTAAAGGAAAGTAGACTAATTAAAATTAATATTTATTTTTTTAAATAATGTTAAATTTTTTTGTTTAATTAAATTTAATCTTAAACCTTAAATTAACTAAAATAATTTTATCTTAACAAATAATATAATTAGATTATTTCAAATAAATTAAGAAACTATCTTAATATTTTATTTTTTTCAAACATAAACCATATGGTTTTGCACAATACTTTGTTGTTGCTCCTTGAGGAGGATGTTTTAACTGTGCTTGCAATTCACTTAAACTAACTTTACCAGCATAACAAGCTAAAATATTTTGTGTTAACATTCGAATTTGATAACGAATAAAACTTTTCCCCATAAAATGAATTTCAATTTTTTTTGCCTTGTTTCGTTTAACTCAAATCTTATTAATTGTTCGTTGTGTTACAATATTTTCGGTTGGTTTAACCCCTGCAAAATATCCAAAATCATGTGTTCCAACAAAAATTTGACTAATTTGATGTAACTTTCTAACATTTAATGGTGTATTAACTTTAAGTTCATAACGATGATTAAAAAGATCATACTCTTGATCATTAATTGTATAAACATATTCTTTTACTTTTGCAGTTCGAACACTAAAATTTTCTGAGACAAGCTGATATCCTTTAATATTAATATTTGGTGGTAAAGTTTTACTAACAGTTTTAATAAAAAAAACTAAATGTTGTGATTGAAATGGTAGTTTTACTAATACCTTTTGGTCAGAAGCATGTACACCAGCATCAGTTTTACTAGCACCTAAAGTTCAAATTTTTTGATGACAAATGCCAAAAAATGCTTTCTCCAATTCACCCTGAATTGTTCAAGCATTTTTTTGTTTAACTCAGCCACTATAATCATAACCATCATATTCAATACTTAATAATAAATATAACATTATCACCCTAAAACAAATTCATCAATATGTGAAATACGAATTTGTAAAAATCCTGTTTTAATTTTACCAAATATTCATCCATTGGAATCAGTATCTCAATGTCAAACTTCATAAAAGGTTTCATATTGACCCATCGTTACTGATTGAGCAATAATAATGCTAGCAATCCCAACCCCAAAAATAAATAATAACACATCAGGAAAATGAATCCGATAATGACGATAACGTGTTCGTTTTGCATGTGGGTCATAACCGCGGGCATCCATTGCATATGCTAAATCTTCAGCTTTTTGAAATGCTGATACTAATAATGGGATAATTAAAGCTGTTGTCGACTTAATTTTATCTTTAAAATGACCATTCTTAAAATCAACCCCACGCGAGGCTTGCGCTTTCATAATCCGTCCTGCTTCTTCAATTAAAGTTGGAATCATTCGTAAGGCAATTGAAATAATTGTTGATAAAATATGGACTGGAAAACGAACTAGTTTTAATGGACTTAATAAATCTTCTAACGCTAAGGTTAAATCTAATGGTTGTGTTGTTGCCGTTAAAATTGTTGTAATTAAAATCATTAAATAAATCCGGCACGCCATGTAAAGGGCATTAAAAATTGCTTTTTCGGAAAAAGCAAATCAACTTTTTCCTCCCACAGCAACAGGCCCTGTTGCTGTTGTTTTCCCACCTCAATGTCATCCAATATAACCATCAGTGACTAAAAAACAATTAATTAACAACAAAATAATAAACATAAATAAAATTGGTTTTAGTAATGCTCGTAATAACCTTGGTGGTAATTTTGCTAAAAAGAACAAACTAAAAATTGTCATTCCCAAAATAGTATAACCGGTAAAACCAGTTGAAAAAAAGATTGATATCATCAATGATAACAACATAAATAATTTTACCCGTGGATCCATTCGATGAATTGGGGAATTATAAGCAATATAACGTCCAAATGATAAGCGCATCTTTTTTATCCCTTTCTTTTTTGTTCTTTATGCTGAATAATTTCTTTTGCTAATTGGTTAATATTCCGAATATTAACATTTGTTAAGTCAAGACATTTTTCTTGCAATTGATAAATTAAATGATAAATTTTTGGTGGTTCAATTAACAATTCTTGTAATAAATTTTTATCCTTAAAAATTTCAAATGGTGTTCCAACTTTTAAAATTCGCCCTTCTTTTAAAGCAATAACTTCATCAGCAATTTCTAAAACATGATCCATATTATGAGTTACTAAAATAATCCGTTTATTTTGTTCTTTATTAACCCGTTGAAATAACTTAATAAAATCTTCTTCACCCTCAGGATCTAACCCAGCGGTTGGTTCATCTAAAATTAAAGTATTACCCTCCATTGCTAAAATCCCTGCAATGGCAACCCGGCGTTTTTGCCCTCCTGATAAATCAAACGGTGAACGTTCTAAATAGTTTAATGGTAAGCCAACCATTTCTAAGTATTTTTTGGCATTTTCTCGAGCAACTTCTTTACTTTCACCTAAGTGAACTGGACCAAACATAATATCTTTTTCGATTGTTTCTTCAAACAATTGATATTCTGGAAACTGAAACACTAAACCAATTGATTTTCGTAATTGTTTAATATTTTTAATTCGTTTTTGTTTTGCTTTAATAATAAAGCCATTTGCATCAACAACTCCCGTGGTTGGAATTAATAAACCATTGATATGTTGAATTAAAGTTGATTTTCCACTTCCTGTTGACCCAATAATAGCAGTAATTTTCCCAGGCTTAATAACAACATTAATATCTTGCAATGAAGTATATTCATAAGGCGTTTTAGGAGCATAAACATAAGACACATCTGTAAATGTAATATCAACATTTTGTAATGCTTCAATTTTAGGTTGTTTTTTTACTTTTGACATATCTCATCCACCAACTCTCTAAGATCTAGTGTATTTTTCACTTCTAAACCATTTAAGCGTAAACTATCAACGACTTTTGAAACAAAAGGCACATCTAAATGAATTGATTTTAAAAACTCTTCATCATACAAAATTTCATGTGGTTTACCACATTTAACCATTTGGCCTTTATTCATAACAATCACTTTATCAGCATTTAAGATTTCGTCCATATCATGCGTAATTGAAATAATTGTTTTCTCACGTGATTCTTTCAATTCAACCATAATTTGTTTAATTTCTTTTCGCCCTTTTGGATCTAACATACTTGTTGCCTCATCAAAAATAATAATATCTGGTGATAATGCTAGTGCTGAAGCAATTGCAACTCGCTGTTTTTGTCCTCCTGATAGCATTAATGGTTCATGGTCAAGAAAATTATTCATGCCAACTTTTGCAGCAGCTTTATCAATAATTGCTTGCATTTCTTTTTGTGGAATTTGCCGATTTTCAAGGCCAAATGCGATATCATCACGAACTGTTGATCCAATAAATTGATTATCTGGATTTTGAAACACAATCCCTAAAAATTTTCGAATTCCTGTAATTGTTGATGAATGAACCTCATTACCAAAAACTTCAATTTTCCCTTTTTGTGGACGTAAAACACCGATAATAATTTTACTAATTGTTGATTTTCCACTACCATTATGACCAATGATTGTAACATATTCCCCATGGTTAATTTCAAAACTAACTCCATCAACAGCATTAGGATGATTTTCCCTATAGCGAAATTCAACATCAGTTAATTTTAATGAAATATCATTTAGTTTCTTTAACTTTGCATTTATTTTTTTTGTTTTTTTTGTTTTTTTTGCCATCTTTTCTCATCCTTAATGTTTTTTACATAATATTTTAATTATATACTTAATATTTAAAAATATTAATTGAAATTTTATCTTTCCAATTATACCATTAATTATATATAAAAATTATAAATACACAATAAATCATTGTTTTTTTATAAATTACTTGTGTTTTATCAATAACCGCCATCATTAAAAGGATTATCATCTAAGTCAATATTTTGAACATATACATCTCGTGGTTTTGCACCATTTTGAGGACCAATAATGCCATTTTCTTCTAAAACATCAATTAAGCGACTAGCACGATTATATCCAATTGAAAATTTTCGTTGAATTAAAGATGTTGAAGCTTTTTGATTTAAAATAACAAAGCGTTTAACTTCTTGATACAATGAATCAATATTATCATTTTCATTGCCACCACCTGTTTCACTATTTATTTCAATATTTAAAAACTCTTCATCATAATCAGGTTCTTGTTGCGCACGACAAAAATCAACTAATCGTTGAATTTCATCATCGGAAATAAATGCTCCCTGTGCACGAGTTGGAATATTTTGTCCTGCTGGTGCATATAACATATCACCATAACCAATTAGTTTTTCTGCACCACCTTGGTCTAAAATTGTTCGAGAATCAATTGCCGAGGTAACTGAAAAGGAAATTCGTGATGGAATATTTGTTTTAATTACTCCAGTAATAACATCTGTTGATGGTCGTTGTGTTGCAATCACCATATGAATTCCAGCAGCACGCGCTAATTGCATAATTCGCATAATTGAATCTTCAATATCTTTTCCAGCTGTCATCATTAAATCAGCTAACTCATCAATTACAACAACAACATAAGGTAAAAAGTCTTTTGGCGTAACTTTTTTATTAAAGGATTCAATATTACGAACTCCACGTTCTGATAATATACTATAACGACGCTCCATTTCAGCAATTATTTTTTTCAAGGCGGAATTTGCTAATTTAGTGTCTGTAATAACTGGGGCTAATAAATGTGGCAAATTATTATAAACAGCTAGTTCAACCTGTTTTGGATCAATTAATAATAATTTAACTTCCGATGGTTTTGTTCGTAATATTAGTGATGATAAAATGGTATTAATACAAACAGATTTTCCACTACCCGTTGAACCAGCAACTAATAAATGTGGCATTTTATCTAATTCAACAAAAATAATTCCCCCATTCACACTACGACCAATTCCAACTAATAATTTACGATCTTGTTTTTCTAATGGTAATCGCTCCATAATTTCACGTAATGTTACTTTATTACTAATTTCATTAGCAATTTCAATCCCAACTGCTGACTTTCCTTGAATTGGTGCTTCAATTCGAACATTTTGAGTAGCTAAAGCATATTTTAAATCATTTTCTAAATGCATAATTTTATTAACTTTTACTCCTGGTTGCATTTGAACCTCAAATTTTGTAATAGTTGGCCCAATATTAATACCTTGTACACTAGCAGCAATATTAAATTGTTGAAAAACTTGATTAATTTTCACTGCTTTCTTTTGTGCAGCAAGTTTATTTCGTTCATTATTACGACGATTATCTTCCTTTGGACTTAATAAACCTAAATTTGGTAATTTATAATGCGGATTATTAAAAGTATTTTGACATGAAACAGTTTGACTAAATTTTTTATTAATTTCAATTGACTTGGGTTTCACAACACGGTGTTGTGGTTGATAAGGCATGTCAAAATGTTGTTGTTCCATTAATGGTGCCTCATAATTAGGATAATACTCATCTTGGTATGGTTCTAATGTATGATGATATTCTTGATTACTTTGTCGATGATAAATTCCTTCATTAATATCAACTGTTTCAAATTGCTCTGATGGAGTTGGATTAAATTCTTCCGTTGGTAATTGTTCATCATAAAATGATGTTTGCTTTAAAGTTGTTGAATTACCACCTCGATTAATTTTACCAAAAGGTGTAATATCGGTTGCTGAATTCAACTTATCTCGTGCAACATCAATATTAATATCTTTTCCATATGAAGAACCATAAACTGGTAAATCATCAAGTTTTTTATTAAGATGAGTACTATTACTACGGCGATTACGTGGTTGAATATATTGGTCAGGAGTTAATTGCATTCTTGAACGGTGTGGTAGTGATGAAGAATGTGATGGTTGCGAAGGCATTGAATGATAATCATTAAAAGGTTCTTTTCGTAATTCTGGGGTGGAACTATTTTGATTATCAAAACGAACATAATTTTGTTTCATTTTTTTCTTGCCAACAAAATCATCGTCAATTAAATCATCAATTAAATGTTGGTCATGTAAAGCTGTGTATGATGGCATTTGAATTGTAATATCTGATGCTTCTGTGGTATGCATAACTTGACGAGCAGAAAATAATTCCTCATCCGGAATATTAAAATTTTGGTAAATATTTTGCTTTTGACGGCGATTTGCTGATAAACGCAAAACACGCACTCCTTGTTGTTTACGTTCATTTTTTGGCAAAAACATTCCAATTGCTGTTCCTGTCGTTACTCAACTTCCTCATAATAAAAAAACTGATAAACACAAAATTAAACAACCAAAAATGGTAGTATAACTAGCAATCCCCGCTAGAAAATTTCCAATTATACCACCAGCAGCATATAAAGTAATTCAAGCACCATTAAAATTAACAAATGTCACTGGGTGATTAGGATTAAAAATCGATGCATCTTGTCATCGTTGCAAATAATTCTTAACAACATCTAAAAAAACAGTTTTATCAAAATATGACATTTGACCATTAGCATATTGATAAATTAATAAAATACTGCTTACCAATCAGCATGACAAAATAATAAAGGTTACTATCATTCAAATTACCCGTGATTTTAATCGAATTCGTACCCCAATAAAAATTGTAAGTCCTAATACTAAACATACAAAATACATTAAATACTTAAATCAACCAAACGCAAATGTAAATAAAACATCATCAATAAATTGCCCAATTAAAGTAATTCGTGCTACTGCAAGAATAGTAAAAAATGTCACTAATAATGCTCCAATTACTCACCCGATGAAATCATTACGACGCGGTTTTTTTTCGACTTTTAAGATTGCAGTTTTCTCATTCTGATCATCATAAGATTCCTTCCCCATAGTGCAGCCCTCCTAAAATTCTAAATATTTAGAAATTACTTTAAATATGACCATACATTTAAAAGCTTCAAATATTTATCTACTATAAATATATCATAAAATTAAATTTCATTCACAATTGCTAAAATAATTGGTGTTTTTCCTGTTTCTGCTTTAACAAATGAACTAATTGTCGATCTAATTTCATTTTTTGCTTCATTAACATCATAAATTTCACCAACAACAGCTTTTTTATAATGTTTCTCAATAATTTCAATAATAACTTTTTGCATTTTACGAAAAATATCATTATTTTCTTGAATGTAAATTACTCCGCGCATTTGCGTATCAATTAAAGAAACTAATTCTTTTGTTTTACTATCAATTGAAACTCCAATAATAACAACGCCATCAGTAGCCAATTGTTTTCTTTCATTTAAAACAACTGCTCCAATGTCACCAACACCAATCCCATCAACATATAAATCAGAGGTTTTTACCTTATTACTTTTTTTTGTATATTCACCATCAATAAACTCAAGCCCTTCCCCATTATCAACAATAAAAATATGTTCTGGATTAATTCCAGCTTCAATTGCTGCCATTCTCGCTTGCACAAAATCTTTATATAATCCTTTCACTGGAACAAAGTATTTTGGTTTAATAATTGAACTCATTAATTTAACATCTTCATAACTTGCTGTAATTGTTCAAACTTTTTTATCTGATAAGGCAATTGTTTTTGCCACAGTTCGAGCTAATTCATCTAAAACATTGGCATGATTTAGTTCACTTCCTGGGTTTGGCGGTGTTGCTAAAATAATTGTATCGCTTTCTTTAATATCTAAAATATCATCATTACCAGAAGCAATTTTAATTAAACGACTATATAAACGTTCTCCACTACCAGTTACAATAATTAATGATTTTTCTTCTTTAACTGCTTCTTGTAATCCTTTTAAATTAATTCCATTAAAATTTAGTTTTTTACTATCAGATAATACTTTTAATGACTCCAATAAAGTTTGACCATAAATTCCAACTGAAATATTATTTTCCCGAACTAAATCAAATAACTCACTAATTTTATGTAAATCTTGATCAAAGCAAGCTAAAATAATCCGACTTTCTGTTTCTTTAACAGCTCGTTCAATATAATTTTTAATCTTATGGTTTGGTGCTGTATAGTCACGACGTGAAGCTGATGAAGCTTCTGATAAAAATAATAGTACTTTATTTTTAGCAATAATTTGATTTAAATGTTGTAAATCTGTTGCAAAATTAGGGTCTGCTTTAGCATCAAAAATATAATCTCCAGTATAAATAATTGTGCCATCAGGTGTATGCAATGCAAAACCATAACTATTGGGCATATTTGTTGTTGTTGAAAATACTTCAACCTTGCATAAATCAAAATCAAGAAGATCTTTTGCATTAATAACATTAAAACATTCTTCTTTACCACGAACTTTAAAGCGTTGTAAATGAAATTTTAAAATATTACAAGTTAAATCACTTCCATAAACTGGTAATGCTAATTCTTTTAAAATATAAGTAATTGCTTCAGAACATTCATCGGAAGGCTTTGTAATAAAAACACCCTTAATGCGAGCACGGTTTTCCTTTAGATAATCAAAATTAGGAATTACTACATCAATTCCTAAAATTCCACGCTCCGGATTTTTTGTCCCTGCATCAAAAATAAAAATATCTTGTTCTACTTCGATACAGTATAAATTCTTACCTCGCTCATCTAATCCACCAAGAGCGAAAAAATTAATTTTTGCCATAATTAAAATCGTCTACTTTCTATTTTCTATTCATTAATTAATACTTATTTACATTTTTCCCCTTAATAATATAAATGTAATCTCTCTAAATAAATGTAATCTTAATTATTTTACATTAGTATTAAAAAAATATCCAAATAATCGGAAAAATATCATATTACTATTATCATAACACATTTTTTCAGTTAAAATAATAATATTTAAAAGGATGTGAAAATAATCTTGAAAGCAATTTTTCCTGGTAGTTTTGATCCAATTCATGACGGTCATCTTAATATTATTAAAAAAGCAAGTGCTTTATTTTCAAAATTATATGTTGTAATTACTAATAATTTAGAAAAATCAAACCAAACAAATATTAAAACTCGTGCTAAACAAGCTGTCATAGCTTGTCAAAACCTTAATTTAAATGTTGAAATTGTCATTAATGACCAAATGTTAACTAGCGATTTTGCTAGACAATTAGGTGCTAAATATATTATTCGAGGATTACGAAATAATAACGATTTAAAATATGAAATGGAATTAGCGTTTGCTAATAAACAATTAAATAAAGATCTTGAAACAATTTTTTTTATTGCTGATTATGGTTTGAATGAAATTTCTTCAACTTTTTTAAACCAAATTAAGCAATTAAAAAAATAAAAAAAATATTGAGTTTCAATATTTTTTTTATTTTGTCTTTTATTTTCCCAATAAATTAAACATATTTTGTTTATAAATCTCAACTCCGGGTTGATCAAATGGATTTATCTCTAACAAATAAGCTGACATTGCACAAGCTTTCATAAATCAATATGATAAATAACCAAACATTTTATCATCCATTGTTGCAAATTCTAAAACAATATTTGGCACATGGCCAACTTTCCTATGCGCAGCAACAACGCCTTGAACAGCAATGGTATTTACTTCATGTAATGTTTTTCCAGAGAGATAATTTAAACCATCAGTATCTACTTCTGCTTTTGACAGTTTAAGATCAATTTGTGCTTTTTTAATTGCAATAACTGTTTCAAATAAAATATTTTTTGTCCCTTCTTGAATGAATTGGCCAAGAGAATGTAAATCTGTTGAAAAAACACATGATAAAGGTAATAAACCCTTTGAATTTTTTCCTTCTGATTCCCCAAATAATTGTTTTCATCATTCGGTAATCATCTGCATTTGTAACTCATAAGTTACAAGCATTTCTGCTTTATATTTTTCCTCTTGATTTAAAATATAACGTCCAACAGCATATTTATAGGAATGATTAGTGAAATCATCAATTAAAGTGTCTTGATAAGCTTGTTGTGCTCCTTTAAAAACATTATCAATGTTAATACCACTTACTAGCATTGCAAAAACACCAACTGGCGTTAACACTGAATATCTTCCACCAATGTCATCTGGAATAACAAAGGTTTGATATCCTGCTTTATCAGCTAATGTTTTTAGGGCTCCTTTCTGCTTATCTGTAATGGCAACAATTAAGTTAGCTGCTTTTAGATTTCCTTCTTTTTTTTCTAAAAGCTCTTTACAAAGACGAAATGCAATTGCTGGTTCAGTTGTTGTTCCTGATTTAGACACAACACAAATCCCAAATTTTTTGTCTTGAAGATATTTTAAAACTTGTGCTGTATAAGTTGAAGACATTGTATTTCCAATATAAATGATTTCTACTTTTTGTTGACTATATAACCCATTAATCATTTCAATTGCTGCTCGTGCGCCAAGATAACTCCCACCAATTCCAATTACTAATAAAACATCAATTTCACTAGCTAATTGCTTTGCTGTTTGTTTCATCTTTGCAAGCTCTGCTTGATCATAATTATTTGGTCATTCAACTCAACCAAGGAAATCATTTCATAATCCTGTCTTATTATGAATCATTTGGTGAATATCTTTAACTCGCCCTAAATATTTGTTAAAAACAGATTCGGCTAATGCATTAGTAAAATCTACTTTAATCATTTTAATAATATGCCTACTTTCTATCTAAAAAAACCTTCCATTTGTAAAAATTTTAATTTATTTACTTGTTAGTGAATTAATTTTTTCACTTAACATTTGGAATCCTACTCCTGTTTCTTGAATTTGACTATTATTCTTTTTCAATAATTCAGGTCGACAATTTTTATAACTTAATTTCACTTGTTTCTTAACTGGATCATAGTCTAGCACCTCTACTTAAACACTGTCCCCAATATTAACAAATTCTTTGATATCTCTTACATAGTAATCTGAAATCTCACTAATATGGATTAATCCAGCAGCATTTTTTAATTCACAAAATGCACCAAACGGTGTAATGTTTGTAACTTTTGCAAGAACTTTGCTTCCTTTTACATACATAATTCGTCACATCCCCTTTCTGAAACTGTACTAATTATACCGCCAGAACTATGAAAATCATTTTCTAAATAATAAAATATTTTACATAAATGCCTAAGCATAAAAAAAGTATCGTTTATTATTTTAATAAATTAATTCGATACAATCCGTTATTTTCGTTACTATTTTCTTCTTGTTCTGTCTTTTCTTCTTTATATGAATCAGTGTAATGACAACTTGGATAATTAGTACAGGCTTTAAAGCGTTGGCGTCTCTTATTAAATTTCAAAATAATTTCACCAACTCCACATTCTGGACAAGGACCAAATTTTGGACCAGTTTGATGAATATAACGACATTTAGGAAACCCTGAACATGCAATAAATTTACCATATTTTCCATACCGATATACTAAATCATTTCCACATTCTGGACATTCAATCCCCGCCTTCTCAACTGGAATTTCTTCCATTAATTCCATTGCTGCTTCAATGCGGGGCTCAAATCGTTCTCAAAATTCTTTTAATAATGGCTTTGGCTCAGCATCACCATGTGCAATCACATCCAAATTTTCTTCAATTGTGGAAGTATACGTTTCATTAATAATATCACTAAAATATTCTTGTAATTTGTCACTTGTTAAAATCCCTTTATCAGTTGCTTTAATTGCTTTATTTTCTACAATAATATAGCCACGATCTTTTAATGTTCGCATAATTGGCGCATAAGTTGATGGACGGCCAACCCCAATTTCCTCCAATGTTTTAATTAATTTAGCTTCAGAGTAACGACTTGGTGGTTTAGTAAAATGTTGAATTCCATATAACTCATTTAAATTAATAATTTGATTTGATTTTAACATTGGTAATTTTGCAATTTCTTCATCACCTTCTAAAACATAACATTTTAAAAACCCATCAAATTGAATGGTACTTCCTGTCATTCGAAATTCATAATTATTATTATCTAAAATAATTGCTTTACTTAATAACTTTGCATTAGCCATTAAACTAGCTAACGCACGATTATAAATAATCTTATATAAACGTAGTTGATCACGACTTAAATATTCTTTTGCCACTTCTGGTGTCATCGTTAAATTAGTTGGGCGAATCGCTTCATGGGCATCTTGCACATTTTTTTTATTTTTTGGTGATGTTTTAACTTCGCCTAAATATTCTGTGCCATATTTAATTGTAATATAATCAAAAGCATCCTGAACAAACTTATCACTTAACCGAATTGAATCTGTCCGCGGATATGTTATAAACCCTGTAATATTATCTTTAACTTTAATTCCTTCATATAATTGTTGGGCAATTAATGATGTTTTATTTGAAACAAAACCCATTTTACTACTTGCTTCTTGCAACATTGTTGAAGTCGTATGTGGATTTGGCGATTTTCGTTGTTTTTCACTTTCTTTTATTTGAACAACAACAAAATCTTTTTTTAAAGCTTTTTTAACTTTTAAAACATCTTCTTCTACTTTTAATTCAATTTTCTCATCCTTAAATTTTATTAATTTAACGACTGCTTTTTTATATAATCCTTCAACAGTTCAATATTCTTCTGGCACAAAGTTTTGTCATTCTTTTTCTCGTTCAACAACTAACTTTAAAGAAACCGATTGTACTCGACCTGCTGATTTTGACTTAATCTTTTTCTGTAATAATTTGCTTAAGCGAAAACCAATAAAACGATCTAAAATTCGTCGTGTTTCTTGTGAACGAACTAAATTCATATCAAGATCTGTTTGATGTTGAAATGCATCCAACACTGCCTCTTTTGTAATTTCATTAAAGCGAACACGGCGTGATTTCTCACCACAATTTAAGACTTCATTTAAATGATACGCAATTGCTTCTCCTTCTCGATCAGGGTCAGTCGCTAGAATAACCAAGTCTGCTACCTTGGCTTCTTGCTTTAATTTTTTAACAAGTTCTTTTTTTCCACGTTCTATTTTATAACTTGGTTCAAAAGTTTTAATATCTACTCCTAATCCATATTCACCCTTTGTTGATAAATTACGAATATGTCCTTCTGATGATAAAACTAAATAATTTTCGCCAAGATATTTTTCAACTGCTTTCGTTTTAGTTGGGGACTCCATTATTACCAGCGTCTGTGCCATGTTTTCTCTCCTTTATTTTTTAAAACACATCAATAATTATTATACATAATATTTTAAAAAACTATTTTTAAATTTATTATTCTAAATTAAAATATTTTTTTTATTTTAGCAGTTATTGTATTTATTCCTTCAGCAACACTAGGAACAGTAAAATACAAAATAACAGTTATTGCAATTAATAATAAAATAACACCTAAAATACCCATAGTAATTCAAAAAGCTTTAACATTAAATTTTGATTTAACAACTACGCCAAATTCATTTTTTTTAATTTTTTTTGTCTTATTTTCTTTTGCACGATAAAAATTTTCAATTAATTGATCATATTGTTTTTCTGTCACACCAAAATGTGCCATTGCTTCAAAATGGTCCATTTTAAGATGACCATATTCATCAAATATTTTGGGATAAATTTCACTAGCTTGTTTTTCCCCTAATGATGTCTTAATTGTATAATCCTTATATGTCCAGAAAACTGGTTTTGTATCCTTTACTTTATCAATATCAACAAATTTTAATTCTTCATCTAAAACATTTGTTTCTATTATTTCTGGATTAGATTCCATTAAATCAAAATCTGGTGATTTGACACCTAAAAAATCATGAATATCTTCAGCAACAATATTATTAACATCATTATCATTTTTTGAAATATCATTGTCTTTTTTTTCGGGGGAATCTGCTTCTTTAAATTCTTCATCATTAAAAAAGAAACTATGCGCATCATCTTCAGGATTAAAGTTATTAATTGAATCCTCTTCAAAATCAAGGAAATTAAACTTATCTTCTACATTCTCTTCAGTTAAAGATGAACTTTTTTCTGGTTCAGAACTAGCAATTATTGGCGAAACATTTTTTTCATTTAAAGCATCAGATTGGTCAGTTTTTTGCTTTAATAATGTTGAATCATTATTATCTGTTGGTAAATTCATAGGACCATCATTACTTGTATCATCATCTGCTGAATTAGGATTTGTTTCTTTATCTTTTTTTTCTCAAGCATTAACTAACTTTTGGTTTAGTGCTTCTGCTTCTTTCAAATGACGTAATGACGTATCTAATGTCTGTTTTAAGTTTTGATATTCATCAAAATTAGATTTTGGTCGACTACGATGACGCCCAATAAACTCATCTAAAATATCAGAAATATACACTGCTCAATTATATTCTTCTTCAGCGCTTAATGGTGAAATTGGACGACGAAAATCATTATAATATAGTTGTGTTCCTAATGGAATGCGAGAATTATAAGGAGATAAATAATAATCTTCTCTAACCGGTTGATATTGAAAATTATCATTAATTCTAGCATTATTTGCTAAATTATTAAAATTTTGTCCAACATTATAAGGATTGTATTGATAGGGTTGTCCTAGGGGCAAACTTTGATTTGGTTGTGGCCCTGGCATTGGATATTGAATAATTGGAGAATATTGATACTGGGAAAATAATGGCGGATATGGTTGCTGTGGAATTGAATATTGAATTAATGGTGGTGTTCCACATCCATAAGAAGGAAAAATAGGATATCGATAATAATTAAAAAAATTCGGATGATGAATCCGACAATTATTGTGACAATTACTGTTATGACCCTTCTTGCTATTTTGACACATATATTCACCCTACTTGTATTAATCACTTGCATTTATTATATCATAAAATAATATTTTCTTCTATTAGCGCGTTATTATTAAGAACCTGCCTTTTATCCTTACAAAATAAATTAGATTAAAATAACTTTTAATAAAAATAATTGAAGAAAGCTTCAATTATTTTTATTTTAAAAAACTTTTATACTCTGACAAGTTAATAATTAACAAATTGATAACACATCAACATATTCCAAGTTATGTGCTTCCTCAACTGGGGCAAAAACAAGTTTACCTTCAACTGTTTGAATTCCTTTTCGAATTAGCGGATGTGTTTTACATAGTGTTTTAAAATCAGTATTAGCAATTGCTAGAGCATATTGAATTGTTGCATTTGTTAAAGCAATTGTACTTGTTCTTGTTACTGCGCCTGGCATATTTGCTACTGAATAATGGATAACATCATGCATAATGAAAGTTGGATTATCATGGGTTGTTTCCTTAGTAATTGTTTCAACACTACCACCAATAACAGTAACCTTCGCTCGTTCTGTTCCAGGTGTACAATTCATTAATAAACCACTACCATCAGTTGTTTTAAACATAAAATACATTGCATTAGCAACTGCTAATCTTCCTGCAGCTTCACTCATTGGTCTTAACAATGGTAATGAATTATCTTCAAGTTGAATTGTTTCATAAGCAATTGCCGTTACTTTTGCATCAAGTAATGCTTTAGTTAATGCTTTATCTGAAGCCAAATGAAAGTATGTAAAAATAATTTGTCCTTCATAAAAAATTATATTCACTTTCTAATGGTTCTTTCACCTTAATAATCATTTCCTTTGTCCAAATTTCAGCCGGATTATCTAAAATAATAGATCCTGCTTTTTTATAATCATCAGTAAAACCGCTTCCAAGACCAGCATTTTTTTCAACATAAACTTCATGCTTATGTTTTACTAGTTCAATCACACCACTTGGTGTTACCCCAACACGATTTTCTTGTGCTTTAATTTCTTTTGGAATTCCTATTTTCATGTCTTTGTTTCCTTTCCTAAATACTTATTAAGTAAATCATTATAAAATTGTCGTTTGTCATAATATGCTAGTAAATAATCATCAAGTTGATTAACTAATTTTTCATTTCATTGATCATAGCTTTCCGGTGAAAATATTATCTTTCTTGTCGTTAAATTATTAGCATTTGGTTTTTTTCTAATTTTTAAATAAGATAATAATAGCATAATAGCTACATAAAAAACGACAATAACTGCTAATGATTTTAAATAATTAGTAAAAACATCGGGCTTAACACCTAACCCAACTTCAATACCAACAAAAACTGTTAAAAAAGCTAATACTACGCCAAGAGCCCCCCTAGCATTAAACCAAATCCTGTTTTTGGCTGATATTTATTATTTTTATAATAAGAATATGCTGCAACTGGAAAAGCTGATCCTGACGCTAATGTCATAATTGGAAATGCAACTTTAATATCCATTCCTAATAATGCAATTGTTGCTAACGCGGGAGCATATAACCCTATTCCGAATGCTTGCAATCCACCATAAACCATAAATAAAATAAAGGCAAGTCCTAATTGTCATACTTCCAAACCAGTTTTATTTCCACTTGGTAAAACATTTAATTGTGTTAAAATCATTAGGATTGCAACAATTGCTAACACAATGGCCATTGTTAAACTAATATGTTTCGCACTAATTCTTTTTGTTAATTCGGCACCAACAAAACTACCTAAAATTGCTCCAACAACCAATAATACTAATGTTAAAACCTCAACATTAATTGCAGCAACAAAGGTGGTTCCAGCAATTAAGTTTGGTATTCCTAGCCCAATGTTTATTGTTCCTGGTAATAATGCATCATTTTTAACAATCTTTGTTGCTTTTAATCCTGCCGTTGCAACAGCAAAACTACCAACTCCAATTGTATCTAAAAATGAACCAACAAAACCAATTGCTGTTATCTTAAAAATATTTTTTTCACGATCCATATAAGTCTTTTTAACAACTTTTAACATTAAAATAAAATAACCAATAATAATTATTAAGGTTATTAAAACAATAATAAAAGCAATTAAATATTCTTTTTTTGTTAAATCAAAACTTTCATTTCTTGTTTTTGGAAAGTAAAGTAAGTAATTAATTAATAATGTTCCAATAATTAATAGTGATAAACTAATAACACTTATTAAAACTAAAGTTTTAGTACTAATTGGTTTTCTGGTTTTAAGCTTTTCCTCTTTTAAAGTTTCTAACATTGTTGCTTGTTCTAAACTTGCTTTTTTCTTTAAATCTTTGATTTCACTATTTAATTTTATAAGTTCTGCTGCAACTTCAATTTTATGTGCTTTTTTAAAAGCAATATTTTTTTCAAATGTAAACATACATAAATCAGCCATTTTATTAATATCTTGTTTTAATTGTATCATTTTAGATTTATATAAATTTTTTAATGTTTTTAAATTAGTTTGATATTCTTCTATTGTTATTTTTTTGCTCTTTTTTAAACTGTTTAAATCTGTTAAATGATTTTTAAAATCTTTTTTTAAGTTTTCTAGTAACGTACTAAAATAATATAAATCAGTAACAAATTTATCCAAATTATCTTCTTGTGTTAAAATTTGATGTTGAATACTATTTAAATCCTCTTTCATTCCTTATCCTTCATTCTTTATTTAAATTAGATTAATATCTTTTGTTATCTCGGGTTGAATTATGGTATTAGTTGTTTTAGCTTTTTCATTCTTTTTATTAATTTTATTCTTTTGTAAATTTTTAATAAATAGTTTAAATAATTATTAAGTTTTTTCTTAATCTTATTATTACTCAAATTTAGCAAAAAATATTTTTTTTAAATTTCAAACTGTTTTTTATGCCTTCTTTTTGCTAACTTTACCATAATAAAAACCTTCTTTCTTAATTGTACTTTTTAGAAAAAGCAATTTTTAGCGAAAAAAGGTTTTAATAACTACTATGAATTTATTTCCTAATTGCTGTACCAGCTTTACCCGCTAATGCTGCTTTAGCTTGGGCTAACTCCGCAATAATTGCCATTTTCTGTGACCCAGAACTAGCAAATTTCATTGCAGCTTGTACTTTTGGTAACATACTACCTGGCGCAAATTGATTTTCGGCAATATATTTTTCTGCATCAGTTAAAGTTAAAACATCTAACGCCTTTTGATAAGGTTTTCCATAATTGATTGCAACTTTAGCTACTGATGTTAAAATCATCAATTTATCGGCTTTAATTAACTCCGCTAACTTTGCACTCGCAAAATCTTTGTCAATAACAGCAGGAACGCCTTGATAAGCAGTTCCTGTTTTTACAACAGGAATTCCCCCACCACCAACGGTAATTAGAATATGTCCTTGCTTAATTAAATCTTCGATAATTTCTTTTTCAACAATATCAATTGGCTGTGGTGATGCAATTACTCGTCGTCATCCCCGTCCAGCATCTTCTTTAACAGTAAAACCATTTTTTTCAGCTAATCCTTTTGCCTCTGTTTCGGAATAAAACGCCCCAATTGGTTTTGTTGGATTATTAAAAGCAGAATCTTTTTGATCAACTTCAACTTGTGTTACAATTGTTACAACATTTTTCTTAATTTTACGTTTATTTAATTCATTTAAAATTGCATTTTGTAAATGATAGCCAATATAGGCTTGTGACATTGCTCCACACTCTGGAAATGGCATCATTGGAATTTTATTATTCACATGTGCAGCTTCATCAAAAGCATTGTTAATCATTCCAACTTGTGGTCCATTCCCGTGCGCAATAATTAATTCATCACCATTTTCAATGATGTCAACCATTGCTTTCGCAGTATCTTTTACAATTTCTTGTTGTTCACTGGGGGAATTTCCTAATGCGTTTCCTCCTAACGCAACAACTATTCTTGCCATAATTTACATATCCTTTCTCTTAAAATGAAAACTTTCTTAATCAATTGGCATTTAAAATCAAGGGCTAGTGTTTGAAATTGGTAGTAAAGTTCCAATTCCTAATAAGATAATTGTTGCAATAACAATTCCAACAATTAATGGTCATGATGCTTTCATAAAACTACCATAAGGAACTTTTGAAATTGATAAAGCTGCCATTAAAATTGCACTTGTTGGAGAAATTAAATTAATAATTCCATTTGCGAATGAAAAGGCAGTAATTGTTCCTGATGTTAAACCAGTTGCTACCCCATTAGCAACAGGACCTAAAATTGGAAAAACAGTTTGAGCAAATCCTGAACTAGATGGAATTACAAATGAGATAATTAGGAAGAAGAAGAAGGCTACCATAATAAAACCTGTTTTTCCTAATTTCGACATTGGTGCAGATAATCCACTAACTAATTTGTTTTGCATTCCAGTATTTGTCATAATAAACCCAATTCCAGCTGCAAACGCAATAACTAAACAAACGGATAAGATATCAGCTGAACCACTGATAAAACTATTAACGTATTTTTCTTCTCCTTTTCAATTAATTAATGCAATAATAATTGATGCAATAAAGAATAATGCTGAAATTTCCATAAATGATCACTGCTCTAATGGTGCAAAGAAATTGGCAATAAATGGGGCATGTTCACTAACTAATTTTGTAAAATTAACAAAGGCAGGAATTCCAAATTTGTCTCATCCAATTAATGAAAAAATCATCAAGACAAAACTAATCATAAAAATTGCCATAATTGCTTTTAGTTTACCATTATATTCTGGTAAATCATCAACAATTGCAAATTCTGCTTCATAAAAATCTTTTTTATCAAACAATGGTGATTTCCCTGGTGTACGGCGAACACGTAATGCATATCAAACAACAAATGAAATTCCACCAGCTGTTAATAATAATCATCACACAGCTCTTCAAATAATTCCTGTTGTTGATGTTAAATCAGGCACACCAGCACTATCAGCGGCAATTTGAATAACAAACGGATTTAATGTTGAACCAATACAACCAATCCCGGCACCAAATAAAATCGCCATTACCGCTGTTAAAACATCAAAACCAGCAGCCAATAAAACAGGAATAATAACTGGATATAAGGCAATTGTTTCCTCACCCATTCCATAAGTTGTACCACCAACTGAAAATAAAAACATTACAATTGGAATAATTCAAATTTCACGGCCTTTCATTTTTGCGACTAAACGGCCAATTCCAGCATCTAATGCTTTTGATTCAATAACGATTTCTAAGAATCCTCCTAAAACTAAAATAAAGACAATAACATCAACTTTATTTTTAAATCCTTGCATTGGAGCTAAAAATAAGTCAAAAATTCCGGCAGGACCACCATTGTGAAGGTTTCCATCAGAATCTTTTCATTGGCCAGTTGTTCCTGGAATTCAAGATACAATAATAATTAAAAGCGTAATTCCTAATAAAATTGTAAATGCTGTGGGTAATTTAAATTTAAACTTTTTTTTCTTTTTTATATCCATTTTTGCACCCCCTTTTAATCTTTCATAAATAACCTAGCCACGAATTGTTGCTAGCATTACTGCTTTAATAGTATGTAAACGATTTTCTGCTTCTTCAAAAACACGTGAATATTTTGATTGGAAAACTTCATCAGTAACTTCTAATTCTCCAGTTCCACCAAATTGTTTAATCACTTGTTGTGCAGTATCTGTATTCCCATCATGGAAACTTGGTAAACAATGTAAAAAGATAGCATCTTCTTTTGCTTGTTTCATTTTTTCCATTGTTACTTGATATGGTGTTAAATACTTAATTCTTTTTCCTCAAACGGCAGGATCTTCTCCCATTGACACTCAAACATCAGTGGCAATTGCATCAGCATCTTTTGCTGCTGTTTTGTGGTCTTCAGTTAACGTAATTGAACCACCATGTTCTTTCGCAATTGCTTGTACTTTTTTCAATAATTCTGCATTTGGTCATAAGTCTTTTGGCGCACAAGCAACAAAATGCATTCCTAATTTAGCACTAATAACCATATAACTATTTGCCATATTAAAACGAGAATCACCAAAATAAACAAATTTTAGCCCTTTCATATTGCGTTGCCCTTTTTCTTCTTGCAATGTTAAAATATCAGCTAACATTTGGGTTGGGTGAAATTCATCAGTTAATCCATTTCATACTGGAACACCTGAATATTTTGCTAATGCTTCAACATCAGTTTGTTTAAATCCACGAAATTGAATTCCATCAAACATTCTCCCTAACACTTTTGCAGTATCTTCAATTGATTCTTTTTTCCCCATTTGACTACCACTTGGCCCTAAATAAACAGGGTGCATACCTAAATCAAATGTTCCTACTTCAAAAGCACATCTTGTTCGTGTTGAATCTTTTGCAAATAATAAAGCAACAGATTTTCCAGCTAATGGTTTTTGTTCAGTTCCAGCATATTTTGCTTCTTTTAATTGTCTTGCTAAATCTAATAAATAGTAAATTTCTCTTTGCGTGAAATCTAGTAAAGTTAGGAAACTTCTTCCTTTTAAATTTACAGCCATATTATTTTTTCTCTCCTTTTAAAATATAATATTAATATTTTAGATATCTTCTCTTCAAATTGGCATTGACATACAGCGAGGCCCTCCACGCCCACGTGATAATTCAGCTGAATCAATAACGTGGACTTTAACACCAGCTTCTTTTAAAATTTCAATTGTAATTTGATTTCTTGAATAGGCAATCACTTCACCAGGATGAATTGTAATAACATTTGTCCCATCATTTCATTGTTCTCTTGCCTGTGCAATTGGATCTTCTCCACCACATTTAAAAATTTGAACTGGCTTACCAACTTCTTCTGATAAATAATCTTTAATTGTTTCTTTAATTTCTTTAACTCCATTTTTTGTAATTTCAAAAATTTTAAATTCACCCATTGCTTCAAAAATTAATGGATGCGCGATAAATTTATCATAATCAATATTAGTAAAAACAGTATCTAAATGCATAAAAGCACGATTTTTTGTTTTTAAATCTAATGCAATTACTTTTTCATAACTAACTGAATCATTTTCAATTAAGTTTTTTGCTACTATTTTAATAGCTTCCATCGATGTCCTTTGTGAAACACCAATAATTAATGTTTTTGCATTTAAAACTAAAATATCTCCACCTTCTAAAGTTTCTTTTTCGTTACGATCATATCAAAAATTAATTTTTTCTTTAAAACGGGGATGATGTCTTAAAACAACATCAGAAAATAATGTTTCACGATTTCTAGTAACCGTAAACATTTTATGAATAGTTGCACCATTTCCAATTGATGCAAATGGATCACGTTGGAATAAAATATTTGGCATTGGATCAACCGCTAGCGGATAATTATCTGTAATTTCTACTCCTAACTCGTATTTTGTTACTCCTGCTATCATTTTATTAACAAGAGCTTGATTATCTAATTTACCTAAATAAGTACGTAACTTACTAATGTATTCTTCTTTAGCACCAGATTCTTTTAAAAACTGTTCTAGTAATTCTTGCCGCATTTTTGAATCAGTGTCTAAAACTTCAGCGACTAATTTTTCAATATATAATACTTCAACACCTAAATCTCTAAAAGTTTGTGCAAAAAAATCATGTTCTTTTTGTGCAACTGCTAAATCTGGTGTATCATCAAACAATAATCGTTCTAATAAATCTGGTGATAAATTAGCTAATTCATCGCCAGGACGATGTAGTAATACTGTTTTCAAATTACCTATTTCTGAATAAACATTAATACCATATTTTTCTATCATGTTACTTGTCCTCTTCTCTTTCTACGTGCATTTTTATTAAAATCCTTTAATAAAAATTAAAGATAAACATGCAAAACTAAAAAATGCAAATTGCTGTTAAATACACAGAATACCTATCAAATTGTAATGTCATTTAATGTCATTTAAATAAATATACTCAAGATTGATTATGTTATCCTTTTATAAAATATATTTAAAGCAATACACTTTTCCATATTGCATAAGTAAAAATGCCATTGTTTACTTTTTATCCTTATACTTTTATATTATTCTTTTTAATTTTAAAAACAATTCTTTAAAGTTTTTTATGTTGTATTAATGATATTTGTTGTAGTTAAAATATTAATTAATAAATCATGTAAACATTGAATAATTTGAACTAAAGGAACAACTTTATTACGATATTCTGTTGTTTTTTCAACAATTTCTAATCGCTTTTTCGGGTTTAATGCAATGACAAAATTATGATACGCTTGGACTTCTTCAATAATTTTTTCTTTATTAAATTCTGGTAATTTAATTTTTCCATCATTATAATCTTTTTCAATTTGATTAATATTTTCTAACTGCCCTTTTAACTTTTCTTCTTCTTTTTCAGGAGAAAAATCAGTTAACATAATATCACGTTGTAAAAATAAGCCTAATTGATTTACTAAATTTCAAATTTCTAAAGCATCATTAGCACTATTAATATCTTTTAAACATTTATCAAGTGCTGGATCAAGATCTTTTATCTCATCATCATAAATTTTTGTTAACTCACCAATCTCTACCTTCATCATATTTACAAAAAGTTTATTTAAATCAACAGGGCTAGCTTCTTTTGCGCTAGTCATAAAATCATTTAAAAATCGTGGCAATGGAATAATTGCGTTAAATAATTTGCTTACTTCAATTAATGTTGTAACTTTTTTCTGGTCAATTTCTTCTGGTTTTTTATCTTGTAAATATTCTTCTCTAATATCATCAAATAATGGTTTGATTTCTGTTTTCACAAAATTAAATAAATCTTCAAAATTAGTTTTAAACTTTGCCCCCGCTAAAAAAGCTTCTATTTTTGGATTTTTTTCCGCTGTGTATTTTGCATAGTCTGTTTCAAAAAGATTAATATATTTTGTTAAATAACTCATCATTCCTTTTTCAACATCTGTTCAGAAATTACTCTGTTGTGTCATTTTTTTCCCTCTATTCTTCTATAATTTTTATGTATTTCAATTTTACCTTAAAATAATAATAATTTAAATTTAATTTATCTTTTCTTTCATTTCTTTAATTTTTTGACGGTTAACTAATAAATTATTTAAATTAACAACAAATGTTATTAATAAAGCAATAATGATACTTAACACAAGTAAATATAAAATATAATATTCTAAGTGGCGAAAATCTTGAAAAAAATATGGCACATAATAATTATTCGTTGGAACACTATAATTTCATAATTTTTCATCAACTGGAGTTAATAATAAAACGCCTTGGCGGACAGCAATAAAAATGGTGTAAAAAATTGGATGAAGATAAAACTTATATAATTTTTGTAAACAAAAATCTTTATAATTTATAAATTCTTTTTCTACCAATATGCAAAAATAGATAATAAAAATAACTGGACAAACCCAATGTTACACTGTTGTACTAATTCAATAAATTGCTATGTTATGCCAACTGCCAGTAAATTTTTCACCAGTAACCGCACCGATAATTGTACCAAGTGTAAAAAATAAAAATGTTAACAAAGCGGCAAAGACAATATATAAGATAAAAAACCGATTTTTCACAAAGCCAGAATTTCTTAATTTTGTATTATGTAAATTCAAGTAGCAAAATCTGTCTCTTGTTAATTTGATGATAACATCATTTTTAACAAATGCAACTCTTTTTTTAAAAAAAATAAAATATTTTATAAATATAAATTAATTTAACCATATTTAAGCACACTAAAAAAGTATTTATTAAATTTTAATTAATAAATTTACTTAATATTTTGTAAAAACATTTCTTTTGCACTTATTCAATTTAAACACGGTCGGAGTTTATCATTTATAACATTAACTACTAAATCTATTCTTTTCTGATTAACATTATTAAAATCAGTGTCCTTAGGAAAGCGTTTTCTAAATTCACGGTTAATTCTTTCAATTAAGGGTTTTTGTTTTGGTGAACCAGGGTCACAATAATAAACATTAGAACCAGTAATCTTTTCCATCTCTTCAAATTTACTAAATTCTTTTCCGCGATCTGTTATTATTCCTTTAATTTTTCCAACTAACCCATTAATTCTAACTAATTCTTCAAGTTTTTCTAAAACTTCATTAGCAGTATGATTTTCTAATTTTATTGCAAAATATTTTTTACTTAATTGTTCTACTAAAACTAAAATAGCAAATTTATGGTCTTTACCAACCACTGTATCCATTTCAAGTCATCCAACATTAGATTCTTTATTTTCAATATCTCATATTGATTTAAATCTTTCATCTAATTTGCCACGATTATCAGGTCTTTTCTTTGTTCTATTTTTTCTACCACCATTTAATAAATTTTTCTTTAACAAACCCAAAAGACCTAAAAAAATTCATTTATAAAATGTTTTAACACAAGCGGGAAATTTGATACCAAACTTTATTAAAAATCGTTGAATAATTTCTGCTGGTGAATCATGATAAACATTAAATCTCAGATGAATAAAATTTAATTGTTCTTTTGTAAATGTAGGTAGTTTTTTAATACATTTTTTACGCTTTTTATAATAATCTTTTTGTGCTTCTATTGCTGTATAATCTTCTATATTTTTAAATCTTTTAATTTCTCTTTTAACAGTATTCACACTGCGATTTGTTTGTCTTGCAATTTCAGATAAATTAAGTGTACCATTTTTCTTTTTACAACTATCAGATAAAAATAAATCCTTAAATAAATTTCGTTCATCATATTTTAGATGTGTATAATCTTTCATATATTCTGTCTCCAATCTTTTTAAAATTATTTATACACTATTTTTAAAAAACTATTGACAATTATTTTTAAAGTTATACAATTAATTTATAACAAGTTGCGAATATCTGTCTCTATACTTGTTTTACAAAAAAAAGACTTGAAAAAGTCCTTTTTTAATTGTAAAATAAACATAATAAAAATAATATTAAGTTCTTTAATACATTGTGATACGTTTTTAGTTCTTGATAGGTTTGTTTATTACTCTTTTATTTAACCATATTGTTTAAATAATAGCAATTTTAATATGCAAAAAGGAGTAAAAAATGGTAACTTTTAAGACTATTTCGGGTAAAACTAAGGAGTTTTTACGAAAAAAAGCGGACAAATTAAGTAATAAAAGAGCATATTTATACTATTTAAAACTACCATTTGATAATTGACAAGATGAAGTTGATACAAAAACCGCTTATTTTATTAAAGATACAATAAATCAATTAGAAATAGAATTGGAATTGGCTTTATTAAATGACAAATATGGCGGGGGGGAGAAAATATATGTTGAGAAATATGTTAAAGATACAAATATAAATAATGCTAATATTGTTATTAATTTTGATAATGTTGATTTACCTAAAATAAATGAGGTGATTAAAGATGCTTAAACATTTTTTACATTTAGATGAAATTCCAAGATGATTTTATCAACAACATGTCCCTAATGCACCGTGAAAAGAAATATATAATCCTGCTGATGAATATAATGAAATAGGAAGTCGTTATAGTGCTAAAACTTTTATGATAAAAGATAATGTAGTTGGCAAATGCTGTGCTATATCATTATTGGTGGGTAAGCCAATATTTATTATTGCTGTTATGAAAATGAATAAAGATATTAGAAATGGAGTATTTAAAAATATTCAAAATACTCTTAATGATATGAATATTAATTATAAAGTTAATTTATCTGAGAATTCTTTTACATTAGATAATGGTACTTATATTATTTGTAAAGGTTTACATTCACAAACAAAAAGAGAAAAATTAAAAGCTTTTGCTGATTTAAATAAATATGAATTTGCTATTGAATGAAGAGAAGAAGCAGACCAATTAACAAAAGATGATATGAGTGAATTAAAATATGCTATTCATGGTGCTAAAAGAAAATTTATTATTAATTCATCTAATCCTGAATCATTACACCGTTATATTATTAAATATTGTAATGAAATAATGTTATTTAATGAACAAATATTATTATCTAAATATCCTGATCAAATAGGTAAATTTAAAATTAATTATTATGAAAAGAATAAAAAACTTACTAAAACAGTAATAATACATTATTCTAGTTGAAGACTTAATCCTTATTTAGATGATAATGTAATTCTTGACCAATTAGAAACAGAAAAATTAGACCCAGTTAGAGCAAGAGTATGAAGTTGAGGATTACCTGGGCAAGTACAAGGTGCTGTTTTTGCTAGATATCTTAAATTTACTAAATTAACTTGAAATTTTGACAAAATATTAGGTGGTGTTGATTTTGCCCAAGCAGATAGTCCTAATGGACATAAAACAAGTGCTAGTTTATGAGTATATAATTCAACTTTAAAAAAAGTACATAAAATAGGTAAATATACACATTCTAATGCAACAATGGAATATAAAGATACCTTTGAACAAGCAAATGATATTATTCAATTTTATTTATCTAGTTTAAAAAATAGTACTATTTTTATTGAAAGTGGTTTAACTATTAATGTTGATTATGGTGCTGGTGGTAGAGCATTTATTGATGTTCTTAATAAAGAAAAAATAAAATATAGATATGGTAAATTATTAAGATTTGAAGAAGTTGATAAAAGTATGTGGTCAGTTACTAATAGAGTTAATTCATTTATTGCAGCAATGATTAGTGATAAAATGACCCATGATTTAATATTAGAAGAAACTAATACGGAATATCCAATGATTCAATGAAAAGAAAAACCTAATGGTGGAAAAGAAGAAATAGTTGATTTATATGATGATGAATTTGATGCTGATTATTATGCATTATCAGAATATATAAGAGAGATTGTTCAATCATCAACTAATAGATTAATAAGGGAGTATATTTAAAATGTATATATATTTAATTGATATGGATAAAATTATTGGAAAATATAAAAAGAATATCCCTAAAAATAATATTTTTGTTTATAAATATAAAAATGATTATAAAGTTTTAAAAGTAGATAAAGTAGAAAAAGACAGTAAGATATTAATTTGTCATCTTGCTAGATTAGGAGTAAATAAAAATGAATAATAATATAAATAATTGATTATCATTTAATAATCGTGATTGAAAAATAAATGTGCCTTTAATTGTTGCACAAAGAAAAGTAAGAATGGAAATTGGACGTGGTTTACTTTGTGATAGTGAAAATGAACAAGCATTAATACATTGACAAAATTGATATCATAAAAGAAAAATTTATGAAAAATTAATTAAAATGTCATGAACTAAATCATTATTAGGTGTTGCTGTTATGTTTATATATGAAACAAAAGATAATGATTTAGATGTTATGTTAGGAACAGCATTATTTACTAATTTTGTATCAAAAATTAATGAAGAAGAGCAAGCAGCAGATATTTGAATATTACCAAATCAAGATGATACTGGTTATATCTTTCATGTTGTTATTAATGATAAATATATTCAAATTGATTCATATCCTAATGATGAAAATACTCAAGCAGGTGCAACTACTGGAAAAATAGATAAAAGTTTAAGAATTGAAAAAAGAACTTATATTAATAAATTAGGTCGTTTTCCATTAATTCAAATTCCTAATTTTATTCGTGCTAATCAACAAGGTCAAGCATCAAGTACAATGTTAAATGCTTATCCCGATATTTACCCTACTATGTGATTAATTGAAGATTTACAAGATAATTTATTTATTAAAAAGAAAACAAGAAGATTTTCACGAGCAAGAGGTTATATTCAAGCAACAAGTGAAGAAATAGATAATGTAAAAGAGAATAAAAAATCTTGAAATGATTATGAAAGTGATTTTGTTATTCAAAATGTATTAAATAACTATGATGAAAAAGGTGGTAGATCAACTGTTAATTATACTCAAGGGCAATATAATTCAAATGATTATAATTTAGATACTGACCATATTTTAAAAATTGTTTTTCGTGGTATTGGTTTAAGTTGACAAGCAGATGAACAAGGAACTTATACTAATCAAAATCAAACATTAATTATGCAATCAGAAGATATTGAATCACAAGCAGTATGACAAGATTTTTTATTAGATTATTTATATCGTTTATTTGATTGTTGATGAATATTTCATAAATATTGAATTGCTGAAAATAATAATTGAGATAAAATTGAACGCCCCTACTCATTAAAATTTAAACCAGCAGGAATTATTGACCAAATGCGTTTAGTTGATACAAATAATACAAGATTAGAAAATGGTACAATGTCTCGGGCAAATTATATTCATATTGTTGATAGTATTCCAATGACTTTTGCTATAAAAGAAGTTGAAAAAATTGATAAAGAACAAATGGAATATAATGATAATTTTGGGTTAGAAAATGAGAATGAAGAAAATGAAAATACAGGTGGTATAAAAGATGAATTTAAACAAAAATAATTCAAAAGAAGCAATCCAAATTAATAATCAAGTATTATATACTGCAATGCGAATGGCATCTACTGATAGTAAAGTTATTAAGCGTAAAATCCAAGAATTAGATAAATGATTTATCTTTCCTTTTGTTATTACAAATGGTGTTATTCCATTAACTACAAGTGGATATAAACCAATTAATAGTATTCCACAAGATTATTCAGATTTTACTTTAGCAATTACTGGTAATGCTACTATTATTGCTCAATGAAAAAATGCTTTTAAATTAAAACAAGTTAATAAAGGAACAGAAGAAAAAAACTTTAAAGATGCTGATAATTTTTATACTAAAATTATTAATCCAATGCATTACCCTACTAATCGTGGTGATATGTATGAAGCATATTTACAAAATAGTACAAGTGGTGCATATTTTTCATCGCAAGGAACGCCTGACCCTATTTTTCAAGGTATTTCAACTCAAAGACAATATACTTTATTATCAACAGATAAACAATTTGGTCAAAATGATGAATTAAACCTTTATGTTGTTTTAAATAAAAATAATGAAAATATTGGTGGAGAAACTATTAATACTTATGAATATAATCAATCTATTCAATGATTATATATTTCTAATATTACAGATTACTATGATCCTTTTGATAATAAAAAGTTTTTATTTCAAGAAATTACATTTAGTAGTGTTAATGACCATTTATCTAAATCAGGTATGGCAATATGACAAAAAATACAACATGGTGCTATTGGTGAAGGTTATTTTTTTCCAAGAATTATTAATGGAGTTGTTGATTATGACCCAGTATTAGCTGAAGATGTTGGTGTTAAATGAATTGATTTAAAAGTATTAGGTTTAACTGCATTTAGTTCTTTAACTGTTATTGGTCGCCCTATTAAATCAGGACAAATTAATAAAAGAGTATATCAACCACGAGATTTATTATTTTCAGATGAATTAAGTGGAATGCCTGATACTTTATTAACTAATTCTAATCCTGCTAATGTTTTATATAATTTACAAGGTTTAAAACCATCTAATCAAACTACTTATGGAGAATGAACTAATATTTTTAATGCATTAGCAGATCCATTAGCAAAGAAAAATGCTGAAGGTGTATTAGGAAGTGATTTAATTGCTACTAGAGCAACAAATCCTAATAAAACACCTTTTTGAGATAGTGGATTACAATTTAAACCTAATGGTGCTTATGATACGAAACAAATTCGTAAATTTATTTATCAAGACCCAGAATATAAAAAAGCCCCTTTTGGTGTTGCATCATTTGATTATTCACAATTAAAATCTTCATCATTTCATGATGTATTAAATGCTAATCGTTATACACATTCATCAATTTCATTATTACCTTGAGATGTTAATGAATTTACTAAATTTAGTCTTAATAATTTACCTATTGTTGGTAAAATAATTTCATTTTTTGATTTAGGTTTACCAGTTAAATTAATGAGTCAAAAAAATACGCAATTAATACCAAAAATAGCCCAATTAAATGCTTTTATTGATTATTTAAGTTATGAAATTATTCAAAATAGTTTATGAAAAGATAATAGTGCTGGAAAAGGTAATATTCCTTATGATATGTTTCGTAATGAAACAGAAGATCAAGTTGGTGGTTTAATTGGAAGTAATTCATTAACATTTGGTTGTATGCTTAAATTAACTGATAAAATTAAAACACATTATTATTCTGCAACTGGTCAAGATTTAGGTACAAAAGTTTATTCTACTATTGATTTAGGGCAAAATAGAATTAATGTTAATGGTGGTACTGATGAAATTGTAATATTATCACAAGATTTTCAAGCATTAGATAAAGATACACCATTAACTAATTTAGATAATAAATTAGATTTTAATCCGACAGCAGATGGAACATTAGAAAGTTATGTAATTGATTTAATTAATTTACAAACTATTGGTAAAACTAATTTTAAAATTACAACATATTCAGAAAATCCATTTACTTTAAATGATAATATTACTGCATTTCAAAATTTTCAAGGTGAATGACAAACAATGGCAAAATTTATTAAACCAAATGGGAATGTACAAGCATGAAATAGTGTTATTAAAACAAGTGCATTAGATTATGATTTACTTGAAGAAACAACATTCTTTTACCCCCAAGCAGTATTACCACCAGACCCATTTACATATAAACCATATACAGTAAATATATTAGATTCTAATACAATTAGACCATTAAAAGCTAACATAACAGCAGCAAAACAATGTACTTCAAGCATTTCTTTTATTTGACAAAAAGACTGAATTAATTTATTTAACAACAAGTATGATAATGTATATTATGAATTAGAAGTTGATTTAAAACAAATTAACACAACAATTACTACTTGAGAACAATTATTAAATGCTTATTCATCAATTCAATTTAATAATCTTAATAATTTACAAGTTAAATGTGCCCCACCAAATATAGAGAATTTTATTCCTAATAGAAATATAAATATTCTTGGTGGTTATTCTACTTGTGAAAATAATTTAGGCTGGTTTTCCAACGGAAAATTAAAATTTAAGGGTGATAAACAAATTGATAAAGTTAATTTTAATGGTAGTTTAATATATGACCTTGCTAATATAAAAGAAAATAAAAAGACAACATTATTTACTGGTGAAACTACTGGCTTACCTAGTGGATATTATCAAAATCGCTATTCTTTTTCTAAAAATTGTGATTTTAGTTTTTTATTACAAATAACAAAATTATCTGATAATGATGATAATAAAATTAAAGAATTGTATGTACAAGCATGACATACTAATGACATGAAATTAAAGATTAGATTTACAAAAGTGGTTTTTCCTGATTTTTCATTTTTTAAATTTAAAGATAAAAGACTTTATCAATATTTTGGTAATGATAAAAACATATCAATAGATATTGATAATTCAAATATTTTAGGTATTAGAAATAAAAGTAATAATCCTGTTAGTATTACATTAATTCCACGAAGTTAGGTTTTTTACTTGATTATATATATAATTGTGATTGTAAAAAGATTTAACGAAAGGGATTATTATTATAATGAAAAAGATATTAAGTCTTTTAGGAGCAATCACTCTAATTGGTACAAGCACAACAAGTTTAGTTGCTTGTAACACACAATATAGCGAAGATGAATTAAAAAAACTAAAACAAGAAAACCAAATAAATACAAAAGATCAAAACATTAAAGACAATTTAGAATGAATAGCACCACAAGAAAAACCATTTAATAAAGTTGATAATAAATGATATTATGTAGTATGACGTGGTAATGAAAATAAAGAATGATATTTAAGTAAGTTTAATAACGATATAGATTTAAATTCTATTTCATTAAAAAGAAAACTGGATCATTATATAGAACATGATTTATTGGTTTGCCCAAAAGGTTTAGCAATAAATAGATATGATTTTACTTATGAGGCTAGTAAATGATGAGAAATAAATAGTAATTATTTTAAATCAGTTTATCGTTGAAATTTAGATACAGCAGAGCCCAATTTAGTTATTGATACTGATGGTAATGTAAAAGTTAAGGGTGAATAAGATGGCAGTTATTAAAAAATCGTTAGATTGTGAGATGCCTGATTGTAAAGATAAGGTATTAGCAAAATTTAAAAAAGATGAAAATGGTGATTTAGTAAGACAAATGCAAGGTGATTGACCTGTGCAGTTGTGCATTAATCATTTTAAAGAATTTCAAATAAAACTTAAAGAAACAATGATATATATGGCAAATCAAGATAAAGAATATAAAAATATGCTTGATACTATGATTGTTAAAAAGAATTAAAAAAAGAGATTTAATAATCTCTTTTTTATATTGTGTAAATACCTTTATTACTTGTTTTAAGGGGTATATTAGCAATGAAATATATTAAGTTTATTATAATTATATTTATTGGAGAATTATAAAATCTAAAAATGTCATTTTATTACCTCTTTTCAACTTTATTATAACACTTTTATGTTATTTGTTTAGTATTTGTATATAAAAAGTATTGTATTGGTAAAATAATAGTGTAAAATAAAGTTAATGGTTTAATCTTTTTCCATAAAAAGAGTCTTAACTATAATTTGTTAAAAGTGTTAATCCAACACTTAAATAAGGAGTGCAAAATAATGGCAAATGTAGAAAAAATTAAAGAGATTTTAAATATTGATGATGAAAAAGCACAAGCAGTTAATGAATTATTAGATGCTCAAGCAAAACAAATTCGTGAATCAATTAAAAATCGTGAAGATGTAGTTGAAAAAACAGATTGAGAAACTGTTAATGCTCAATTACAAGAATTAAAAAAATAAAAGTAATTTATTAGAAAATGAATTATATTTACAAAATTTTACAGATAAAGATAAAAAAATTATTAGTTCATTAATTGATAATGAAAAATATAATGATTTATCTAAACAAGAAAGAATAAATAAAATAGCAGAAGAATATAATCTAAATCAAGTTGATGGTACTGTTGACGGTGGTTCTGTAATTGACCAAATGTTAAAAAGACAAGAAGAAATTAAATCTAATCGTTTAGAAGAAATTAAGAAAAATGGTGCTAAAACTGATGAAGATATTATTGAAATTGCTAAAAATTTACAATGACAATAAGGAGGATTAACCTATGGCAAAAATAGGTGGAAAATCAAGTATTGCATTACCTACTCTTTTTGAAATTGGTGGAAATAGTCCAACAGAAAAAGCAATTGGTGATGTTGCAGTTTTACAAATTAAAAAAATTTTAGAAGCAGATAGTCAATATATTGATGCAACAGAAATGATGATGATGTCTGCTAAACAAATTTCAATGGAAGATGGTTTTGAACAAGGGCAATATGTCTTTCCTGAAAGAATGGTTTGAGGAAATGATTATGATTCATCTGCTGGTGCTGAACAACAATCAGTAGGAGTACGAAGAGCAACAGTTATGATGGATCAAATGCTAACTTTTAAGTATGATGTTCCTTCATTTGATACTGTTCGTTTTATGGAATCTCCTGTTGAAGTAAGAACTAATACAATCGGAGAATGAATGCGTACTATTACTCGTAATTGATATTCAAATATGAATGCAATTTATTTACAAGGTGTTATAGATAGTTGTATTGCAACTGGTCAATATATTATATTACCAATTCCAACAGATGCAGATTCTGCACAACAAACATTTTATAAAATTAATGATACTGCAATTAATTTAGTACAAAAAATAAATGCATTAATGTTTGGTACTAAAAAAGAAGATTTAATGGTACATGTTGCTATGCCAGCATTTGCTCAATTTACAAAAGCATATACTAAGATTTTAGACCAAATTGCAGCAGATACATTAGCAACTGGTCAATTATGAAGAAAAATAATTGTTGGTGTTGATGTATTTGAAAGTTGATATTTAGGTCGCCAATTTAATAAAGGTAAAGAAACTGGAATTAATAAAGACTTAGATTTTAATTTAAACTTTTCACAAACAGTTGGAGCATGAGGATTTATTGGACATAAAGAAGATTGTGCTATGCCACAAGGTTGAAAAAGTATTCAACAAGTAATTAATCAAAACACAGGTAATATTCGTTATATGGGGCGTGGAATTTATTCATTACCAACATTTATGCGACAAATGCATTGATTATTTGTAACTGGAACTCCAACAAATAATGATATTACTAATGCTCAAAATAAAAAAGGTTATACATTTGAGTTAGCACCTTGAATAAGTTTAGTACCACCAACACTACCTGCTTTATCAACAGTTATTACAGTACCTAATTTAGGTCAAATTACAATGGCGGGTAATACCCCAACAACAGCAGAATTAGAAACTGCTATTAAAGTAAAAAATACTAATTATCAAAATGGAGATGCAACATTCTCTAATATTACATCTACTGGCACATTAGCAACTGGAAATCCAGAAAAATATAGTGGAACAGTTTCTTTAATTTATTCAAAGTAAGTAGTGCCGTAGATATCCATGATAAAATTAAAAATGTTGATAGTTTAACAGATGATGAAATAATTAAAGGAATTATTGTACCTCAAAAAGTAGCAAGTGAAGATTTAAGACCACTTTTAAATGATAAAGTTTTAAAAGCAGTTAAAACAGTTGATGCAAGTTTAACAACAGATGATTATGATTGATGACCGTTATATTATCAAGGTTCACCATCAACTTATGATATTACTACAACAGATATTCAAGTTGATATTTATATTGCTGGTAAAAATAAAGCAACTGGTGTTTCCCAAGTTCAGTTTTATAAAGTGCAAAAAGTAAATAAAATGAGTGTTAAAAAAATTAGTTTTAGTTGAGTTGGACCTTTAAAAAAAACTTGATATAGTGATATTCCTAATTTAACTAAAAAAGCAGATGTAATTGCAGAAATGAATACTGGTATTTTAACAGCAATTCAAAAACTTAATGCTGGTTTAAGAACATCAGATTATACTGTTAATATTTTAGATTATGAACAAGAAATCTTTAATGACCGTGATGAAGGTGATTTTAGTAAAGATGTAGATATTTTATACAGTTTAATTGGTACAAATTGATTAACTGAAGAAACAGTAGGTGCTAATTTAACTGTTCCTGCTGCTACTAAAAAATAAAAAGGATTTATTTCCTTTTTATTTTATTTTTTGTTGTATTTATTGGGTTTTTAATTATATTAAATCCTTTTTTAATTTCATTATAAATATTGATGGTTTTTGGTTTTGATATTATTCTAGTATGTGAAACGTGTAAAATGAAGTGCAACAAATCTTTATTAATTAAATAATATAATAAAAATTAAAAAAATCAACCATAAATTAAAAAAAATAAAAATAATTTTAATTTTTCTTTTAATTTATTCACATTTAAACACACTAAAAAAGAATTTATTAAATTTTAATTAATAAATACATATTTTATTATTTTAATGACATATTTTGTTATTTTAATGACATATTTTATAATTTAATATACATTTTTGACATATTTTATGAATTAATTTACATATTATTAATTAATTAAAATATAATAAACTTATCTAAAATTATCTATAAATACATCTTTTGCTGTTCTTCAATTCAGAACAGGCCTTAATTTTTCATTTATTACATCATTAACTACTCAATCTAATCGTTTCTGACTAACCTTATTAAAATCAGTTCCAGGAGGAAATCAATGTCTTAATTCACCATTTATTTTTTCAATTAAAGGTTTTTGACGAGGTTTACCAGCATCACAAAAATAAACTTGTGTTTCAGCAAATATTTCCATTTCTCGTCATTTACTAAATTCTTTACCTCTATCTGTTATTATTCCTTTCATTTTACCCATTAAATTATTATTTATAACCATCTCTTTAAATTTTACTAGAACTTCCATAGCAGTATGATTTTCAAATTTTATTGCAAAATATTTTCTACTTGATTGTTCTACTAAAACTAAACAACTAGATAAATGTTCTTTTCCAACAACAGTATCCATTTCAAATCATCCAACATTAGAAACTTTATTTTCAATATCTCAAATTGACTTAAAATCAGTTAATTTACCACGATTATCAGATTTTCCTTTTGTTTTATATTTTTTTCCACGATGTCGCAAATTCTGTTTTAAAAAACCATAAAAACCTAAACGAATTCATTTATACAATGTTTTAACACAAACCGGAAATTTAACACCAAATTTTAAAAAATAACGATAAATAAGTTCTGACGGTGAATCGTGATATTTATTAAATCTAATTTGAATAAAATTAATCTGTTCTTCCGTAAATTTACATCTTTTATTATTCTTTTTTCTTTTCTTATAATACATTTTATCTGACTTATAAGCACTATATTCATCAGTAGTTTTAAAACGCTTAATTTCTCGTAAAATAGTACTACGATGTCTATTCAAACATTTAGCGATTGCAGAAATATTCTGTTCACCATTATTTTTTAAAAACATTTTTGATAATAATAATTGTTCTAATTTAACTTTATCCATAAAACTTAAATGACTATACATAACATTTATATACCTTTCATTAACTTATAAAATTAATATTTAATACGAATAATTGATATATAATTGATATGTGATAAAAACAATTATATATAAAACAATAAAAAGGAGCAATATATATGAAAAAATGACTTAGCATAATAGGAACAATCGGATTAACCGCAACAAGCACAACAACACTAATCAGTTGTGAAAAATCTAAAAAACCAAATAATAATGAAGAAAATAAACCGACACCAGAACCACAATATAATCCACAACAAGCACAAAAAGATAGTAATTGAAAATTAATTGATAAAAATAATTTTGATAATGAATTTAGTACAAAAAATAATAAATCATATTTATTTCTTAATTTATTTGATGTAGGTAAATATGGTATATATTTAGCAAAAAATAATGGTAATATATCACAAAAAAGAAATAATATTTGATATTTAGAAACATATAATCCAAAAGATTTCGTAATGTTTAACACTGCAAATATAAAATCACTTTATCGTTGAGATGGGGATAGTGAACCACAATTACCAACTATCGACAAAAACACCGGTGAAATTACTGACTGAAAAGAACAAAAAGGAACTGAATAACAGTTCCTTTTTTATATTAATCGCACAAATTTCATAAAAATAATTAATAAAAAGATATTTGTTATTGTACTATACAATGCTGGATTAAATTTTCATACCTCAAATATTTGACTAAAAAAAATATATACTGCTTCAAAAACCTTACCAACACCACTCGCTAATTCGTTAACTTGTTTAACTCCCGGAATAGTATTAACAATTCAAATCACCGCATTTTTAATATGAGTTTCTAAATCTCATCAACCTTTAGGAGTTATATATTGCACTTGAAATCATTGCTTATCGGGGAACAACCCACCATTATTAATTTCTTGTCAATTATAAATCCCAAAATTAAAATCATAATATCGGTACATATCATTTTCTTTTTGTGCTTGTAATTCAAAAACATTATAACCGATTTTTTGTTCTTCAATTTTTTTATATTGCAAACCATATTTATTTTGTAAATTACCTCCAAAAACATAACCGGAATTTAACTTAATATTATAATTATTAGCAACCGAAAAATCATAATTAAAAACACTACCATAATTATTAATGGTATAAAACCGATTTTTAAATGCTGAATATAATTTAATATCTAATTGCTTATATTTATCAGAAAAATAAAAATATCGTGGGTAAATTTTAAAACCATTATTTACTAACAAACCATATTTTTTATTATAACCTTGAACATAAGTATTATTTTCTAAATCAAAAATCGTACGTAAATAATTAGTATAAAATTTCTGTGAAATCTTAAACATACTATTTAATAATTTATCAAATTGTAATTTATCGTTAATATTTTCACTCAACAAAATATTATTAAAATTTTGTAATTTCAACGCAAAAAAGTTAACTAAAACAGTATCATATTGTAAATTATCAATATATCCATTTTCAATAAAAGAACTACGATTTTGAAACACTGGCACCAATGCACTTGCAAAAAACGACTGTAAAAACTTAGATAAATCAAACTGACCGCTAAACTGTTGATAATACTTTAAATCTTTACTATTTAATGATGAATAAATTGAACCATTAAAATTAAAAACCTCACCCATTCCCGTTCGCATAAAACTAAAATTAAAACTTAAATCATCATTATTAATATTATTTAACTCTAAACTACCAGAAATAATTAAATTTGCTTCATCAACAGTCAAAATCATCCGATAAATTGCTTTTTTAATATTTTTAACATCCAACTCATCAACCGTCTCAAAATCAAAAATTATCCGCTTTGTACCAACCTTATTCGGATTTTCATAATCAGCACTTCCGCCTTGCTGAACCCTAATATTTTCTTGCAAAACAGAATATAAAGACAAACCAATAAATTCTTTTACGCGAGTTTGTTGATAACTATTTCAGTCAGTAATTTCACCGGTGTTTTTGTCGATAGTTGGTAATTGTGGTTCACTATCCCCATCTCAACGATAAAGTGATTTTATATTTGCAGTGTTAAACATTACGAAATCTTTTGGATTATATGTTTCTAAATATCAAATATTATTTCTTTTTTGTGATATATTACCATTATTTTTTGCTAAATATATACCATATCTACCTACATCAAATAAATTAAGAAATAAATATGATTTATTATTTTTTGTACTAAATTCATTATCAAAATTATTTTTATCAATTAATTTTCAATTATCTTGGTTTAACTTAACTCTTGGATAATGATTTTCTTTATAACGGTCAACATTTTCCACAATTTCTTTCGATACATCAAACATCTTATATTTTACAGCAAAAGCATAAATAAAATCAGTTAAATCATTCAAAAAATTCTCTTTTTTAACATCATAAAATTTTTCAACCATATACTTATTTTTTAAACTATGTCATTGTCGATAATAATTCAAAAATATTTCACCAGGTTTATCATAAACAACTCCGGTTGAATAACTATCTTGTAAAAAATCTAAATACCATTTATCATTAAACAATAAATTTTTTGATGTTTTTAAAGTTGGATTAATAAAATAATTTGTTTCCGACCAATTTTCAAAAAAACTACTGCGTAAAAACATTGTATTAATAAAATCAGTTTCATTAATACCTTTACCAGTACTACTTTCTTGTTTAAGCGTATATTGCTCCTCATTTAAGGGTCTAAACGCCGTTAAAGTAATAAATGGAATAACCAAACCCAAAAAAGTTAAAATAAATATGGCAAATAAAGATAACGATTTTTTCATAAACTCAACTCCTAACTATACAATGTTTTTGAAACAATAAACCCAACAATATATAAACTCGATATTGTTAACATTAACGGATGACTAAACAAAACTGCCATTCTACCAAATAATCAAATCAACCAAGTATCAGAATTATATAAATCCATAATAATATTTTTTGCTGATGTAAATTGATTAATAATAACAGTAATAAAACCAGTTCCAAATATCGCAATCGCCGCCACCAATAAAACTAATTTAATCATTACTTATGCACTCTCCTATATCCTTGTTCTCTTGTTTTTGCTTGTTTTGCTAAACTTGATAATTGTTTTTTATTACGATTAATTTTAAATTGTTTACGCTCTTTAATATGTTTTTGCATACCTTGTTTAGTATCAGAAACACCGCGAACTGTTGAAGAATATACTTGTGAAACACCATTATTAACTGTTGAACCTAAATTATTATATTGTGTTGATGTCCCGTGAATTGCATAAATCGATAACTTAATAACCATAAAAAAGATTAAAAAATAAGCAATTGACGTATTTGTCATCGGTAATTTTGTATTTCAAATTACATCAAAAATAAACAAAAATATATCAAAAACAAAACTAAAAATCTTGTCTCAATTACTATTATTATTTTCAACTAATAAATTAATCATCTTTACCATTTCCTTTCTCTTTTTTAGGTTTTAAATTCTTTTTCAAAATATCAATATCAAATAACTCCAATCGTTCTTTAACACTTAATTTTGTGATTTCCGACCAATAATATTCTTTTTTATTAACAATTTCATCATTCTTTAAATCACGCACAAACTTTAACCATTGACTATCATACTTATTAGCGAATTCAAGGGGAATAATTATTTTAAAAAACCGAATTCCTAACCCAACATCCGACTTATGTTTTACTCTTTTACCTTCTGCTGTTCGTTCTACTGATTTTGTTTTTCAAATTTCATAATCCGTTATATCTTGAAAAATACCAATTCGCATAATAAAGAAACGATTAAAAAAATTAAACCCTTTCTTAATAACTGGTTTTTTCAATGAAATTGGAATAATAATTCCACTTGCTAACTGGCGAATATTATTTCAAATCATACCCTCACGCTGAGCAGTAAACAACGCACGATGTCCAAAATGTCTCGCTAAAACAATTCACGGTATTTTACCACTATGAACTTTTTTTTCATCGTGAGGACTAGTTCCGTCAATATATAAATAACTTTCATCAAATAAAATAACACTATCATCTAGGGGAACGGGTTTTGTTCTATCAGTAAAATCTAAATTTTTAAATGTTAAAACTTTAACTTTATCATCTTCTAAGGGATAATTACTATAAATTTCATCTGTCAATAATTTCATAGTTTGCGATAAATAAGTTAAAAGTAATGTTTTACCAGTTCCTAACTTACCAATAATTACCGATAACGGATTATCTCAAACAAAATTTACTAACCCAAAAGAATTTAACTGATAAAAAATATTTTTTCACAATCATCACACAAAATATACACATTGCAAAGCAAATAATATTCAAAATACTAAACCAACACAATACAAAGAAATTAACCAAAGTAATAAATCAATTAAACTAAACAAAAGCATTGAACCACTAATATAACAATAGTTTTTAAAGAAAAATATAAATTTTTTCATTATTTAAAATACCCAACTATCTTAAAAACCATTCACAAGAAAAACCAAGTTAAAAACAAAATCACAACTCAAACACCAACCATCAAGGTTAAATATTCATTTTGCGTTAAATTCCACATTGTAATACTTTCAACATTCGTTTTATCGATAAACAAAAATATATGAATAAAAAACTCTTTTAATTTAATTCAATCATTTTGCATTTTTAAAAACTCCATATTTTTTGAATAAGTTTAAAAAACATTCCAAAAAACAAAACAATAAATAACACAAACGATATAACATATAAAAACTCAGGGGCATTTGCACCAATAATATAACTAACAAATTGAACTCAATAATCATATAAACTCATTTAATTTAAGTCTTTCAAATCATTAATTAATTCTTGTTCTTTTTCAACACTTCAATTTGTTAAATTATTATTGTTATTATTTGCTTTTACTTTTTTAGGTTCACTTGAAAATAACGCTTTTTTCATTTTAGTAAAATAATTTTGTTTATATTGATTATATAAATTGATTAATTCTGTTCCAGTTAAATATTTTCAAATATTACGCTTTAAATTTTCATCATATTTTACAATAGAATAATAATTATCATAAATCAAACCGATTGCTACTTGTTCCAAATGTTTTTCACTCGGATAAATAAACTTATTACTCAATCAAAAACCAATATGACGATTATGATTAGGTAAATTAATAAAACTTGCTTTTTCTGTTGTAAAAGGGATAAATTCCTTACTAATAAAATAATTTTCTACATTATGATTTTTCTTAACAAAATTACTCAATTTTATCAACTCCTACTCTTAATCCTCTTAGCATTTTACCTTCTAACTCTTCTATTTGTTTCTTTAATACTGTAACTTTAAATCGCTTAATTTCTGATATATGCTCCATAATTAAATCAAATAAATTCCAAACTGATAAAATTAAAAGTAAAAAAGGAAATAAAATAACCAAAATTATTTCTACTTCAAAATTTATGGAAATAATAAAACAAACAATACACATAATAAAAGAAATTAAAAATAAAAAATAACAAAAACCAAAAGCAAAATTCCTAATAATAAAATCTCTCTTTATTTTTTTATATTCCTTAGTTGTTCAAAATTTCATATCCATAATATATAATCTCCTAACTAAATATTTAATAATATAAATATTTGTTTAATAAACAATGTTATAAATAATGTTTATATAATGTTTTTTAATTGTAATAAACACTGATTATTAACAATGTTATATATAATGCTAATATATTGTTTATTTAATGTTTAATAAACAATGTTAATAAACAATGTTAATAAACATTATTAAATATAAAAATAATAAAAATTGGCACACTGAAAAATACTATTTAATTTTTAACAATAGTTATTAAAATATAAAATAATAAGTTTATAATTAAGTTGATATTATTATGGTTTTCTCTCTGTATAAATTATTTTAAATAAAAAGAAGAAATAAAATATCGAAGAAATAATAAATTCATTTTTTACAAATGTAATACCATCTATTTTTTGATTATCATGAATGGTATTACCAATTAAAACAATTATTTCACTAATAATAATTTTAATAATAACTTTTAAATTTATTATTCAAATTTTTAATAAATTAACAAATTTATAAATATTTTTATACAGAGAGAAAACCATAATAATACCTTAAATATAATTAAATTGATATTTTTACACTATACACTGTTCACAAATTTTAAAAAAAAGTAGGTATATTTATAAAAAATATTATAAAAATTTATTTCCCAAATCTATTACTAGTATGACCCTTAATAGAAATATTCTTATTTTTATTAAATCCTACTAAAAAAATATTTTTCATAACAGACTCAATATTATGAATAATAAACAATATAGATTTATCAACTATAGAAAATATAGTTAAATTTATAGTTAAATTTATATGTATAATAGAGATTTTTATTATCCCAATATTAACGATAGTAATAAAGTTTATTAAAAAATAAATTTGTAAACAGTATATAGTGTAAAAATAAACAATAAAATTATTTATTTAATTCACATAAAAGCTAGTGTGCCTTAACTAAGATATATGATCGATTATAATAAATATTAAAATCCTTTAACCATAACACGGAAAAAGTTTAAGATTTTAATAATACAAAATATAGCAAATGGAATTAATATAATTCACGCTTCACCTAAGAAAACCATTATCTCAGGTAAAATATTTGTTATACCTTCTTTAACTTTTCATAATGCACTAGATAAACCAGTTCAAATACCAGTCATACCCTCAGACATAGTTTTAGGTGTAGATGCTGTTAAAAAATTAAACGCTGTTGTTAAATACATACCTAACATTATTTATTACTCTCCTTTCTTTCAATTTCTTTTTTATCTTTTTTCTTTCCTCGAATTTGACGAATTTTTTGGTAAATTAATAAACCAAAATAAAGAAAAATTGCTAATACAATAACAACACTAAATATTGTCGTTAATCAAGTTGGCATAATATATCTCCTTTCAAAATTTTTAAATATCGCGTCACGCTCCGCGTGTTCGCTACGCTCAAAATAAACTATATTGAATAAATTACCGCTAATAAATTACGCGGATAATTTATTCATTTTCTTTTACATTATTAATTACTATCTTATTTACAGTATTAATAACAATATCTTTTCCATACTTAATTACTAAGGACCGCAAAATAAAATAATGTTTCTTTTCAATAAAAAATCAACTCCTTTCAGAATTGATTTGTTGCACTTCGATTACAGGATGCAATGTAATTTTTGATAACCTAATTTTAAATTAGTAGCATATTCTCGTTGTTGAATTAATCAATTTTTATTATCAATAAATTGATTGTTTTTATTTAACTTAGCATCTTTTGTATTATAAAAATTAGTACTATAACGATTTATTTCTTTATTTAATTCTAATAAGTTTTTATTAATTCTACTTGCTCTTAATTTAACATCACCGCCGCCTTTATTTTGTTGTGTATATATTTGTCAATTAACATAATGCTCAATGTTCATCAGTAATTTCATTGTGTGTAGGGATATATTTATTTTGTTTATCACATTTAAAGCAATAACCTCAATATCTTTTTTTAAGACAACTATTCTTTTTCATCTTTACCTCCTTATTATTAATTTTGGTAATTGTTGGTATATTAACTACAATGTTCTACAATTTGTAGTTGTTTGTATAGTTAAGACGCCAGACATATATGTCTTCCTTCTTCCGTTCCTTTTTCAAGGAGGCAACGCTCAGTTTTTGAAATTAAATTTACTTGCACCCATATGAAGGACCGAATGCTAATCGCAAATTTAATTGTTTGTGTCACCATCTCTATTTTTATTGTGGTTCGATGTTAGCCTTGGACACATCACCACTATCGCAAGTTATTAAAAATAATAACCAACGCCGATTTACCTCTTTTCTCATACACTATTTCAGTACTTGCCTCGGACGGCTGTGGGAATGAGCATAAACTCATGTTCTTATGGAAGCACTTAGTTATTTAAAATAACCGTCCCACACTGCATTAAGTTGTTTTATAAAATCAAAGTTTTAAAGAACCAGTTTCATAATCAAAGATAATTTTTGAATTTTCTAGTTTTTGATAAAATTGCTTTTGTGTTTTATCTTTTACTTTATTCAATAAATTTCTATGTTTTTCACAAGTTCATAAAACTTTATTTGATACAAATTCTTCGTTGATAAATGATGATAATTTATAACAATCATTAACATCACATATTTTTTGTTGTTTAATTATCATTACCTCCTTTTAGGAGTTGTTTTATTTCAAATAAAAAAACAACCCTTTAACAAGAGTTGCTTTTTTGCCGCTTCATCGTACATTATACATTTTGTAAAATAAATTAATCCTCCTAAGGCAAATAATAAAATTAAACAATCAGTTTGCACAATTCATCAACTAACAAAATATCATAAATAACTTAATCAATTCAATTGATAATAAAATAAACTATAAAAATAAGTTAAAAGTAAAATAATAATTTCTAAACTAAAGAGAATGCTACAAAAAACTAAGTGTTTAATTCGTTCTGTTTGTTTCATCTTGTTCCTTTTGCTGATGATATTTATTATATAAAACATTTTTACTAATTTTATATTTATTTGCAACAAAATCAATTGCTTGTTTAACTCGATAATTTTGTTTTATGATTAACTGGTCAATTTCAGCAACCAAAATTTCATCTGCAATAACAGGGTCAGTAACATTCCCCACACCATCAACAACAAGCACATATTCACCAACAGAAACATTTTCTTCTTGCTGTAAAAATAAAAGCACTTTGCTTAAATGACCACGATATCATTGCTCATGAATTTTTGTAATTTCCTTACCAACGGCAATTTTACGGTCACCAAAAACTGTTTTAATTATTTTTAATGTTTCTAAGATTCGATGGGGTGCTTCATAAAAAATAATGGGGTATGGTAATGATAACAACTTTTCTAATTCATTAATCTTTTTTGTTTTTGCTTTATTTAAAAACCCAAAAAATAAAAAATGGTGCGGATTAAGACCCGAACTAACAATAGCGTTTAAAGCAGCATTAGCGCCACTAATCGGTATTACATCATAAGGATAATGTTCCAAAATATGATTAACGGCATAATAACCCGGATCACTAATAAGTGGATAACCAGCATCACTAATAATTGCAATTGATAAGTTTTGTGCTAAATCATTTAACATTTCTGTTAAACGATGCATTTCATTTTCTTTGTTTAAAGAAATTAACTGTTTTTTACAATTAAAATAATTTAATAGTTTAATCGTGTTACGGGTATCTTCACAATAAATTTTTTGAACATTATTTTTAATAACTTCAATTGCTCGCGGTGTCATTTCTTGCAAATTACCAATTGGAGTTGCAATTAAGTAAATTTTGGGATTATTGCTTTTAAAACTATATTGTTTAATTTTATTTGCCATTATAAAGACTCATTAATTTATCAAAACTAGTTGCTTTTACTAAATATTGCACCATAATTTGATAAACTCTTTCTAATAAATCATTATTAATAATTTCTAACTGAGCAGGAGAAAAATTTCCTAGTACTCAGTTTCGGGTTGGAATCTGGAAATCTTTGCCAATTCCTATACGAATCCTTAAAAAATTTTCACTACCTAATTTTTGAATTAAATCTTTAATCCCATTATGGCCAGCACTTGAACCATTCTTTTTTAACTTAATAACATTAAAAGGAATATCTTTATCATCATAAATAACAATAATATCTTCTCATATTAATTTATAAAATTGTTTAATTTGATAAACGGCAGTGCCACTTAAATTCATAAATGTCTGTGGTTGGCAAAAAAGAACTTTCTCGTTGTTAATTGTTGTTTCTCATATTAAAGCATTAAAAGCATTTTTTGGCTTTGCTAAATCAAATTTATCTACCAACTTAGCAATTGCTAAAAAACCAATATTATGTCTTGTATAAGTATATTCATTGCCTGGATTCCCCAAACCCACAATTAACTTCATTATTTCGCTCCTTTTTTTACTTTAGCACTCGGTGATAAATTTGTTCAATATTTCGTAAAAAATAATTGTTATCAAATAATTGTTCTAATTTTGGTAAGGACAAATATTTTGCCACATTATTATCAATTAAAACATTTTTAAAATCAAGTTGCTGTTGTTGTGCTATTAAAGTACATTTTTGAATAAAATCATAAATTTCTTCTCGCGAATAGTTAGTTTCTTTCAAAATATTTGTTAAAACAACTTGGCTAAAATAAATTTGATTAGTTTGTTGTAAATGTTCAATAATTTTATCCGGACTAACAACCAAATTATTAATAACACCTATCATTCGCTTTAATAAATAAACTACTAAATGATATGTATCGGGGATAATAATTCGCTCATTGCTACTATGTGAAATATCACGTTCATGTCATAATAAGTTATTTTCAAATGTAACATTCATATTACTACGAATCAAACGAGCTAGACCAGCAATATTTTCCGCACTAATTGGATTTTTTTTATGTGGCATCGATGATGACCCTTTTTGACTTTTACTAAATCCTTCGGCAATTTCCCCCACTTCTGAACGTTGTAAATGACGAAATTCAAGCGCCATTTTTTCTAATAAACTAGCAATTTTACTAAAACTTGTAAATAGTGCAATATGATAATCGCGTGATGTTACTTGTGTTGTAATTGGATCAAGGTTTAACCCTAATTGTTTTGCCACATATTCTTCAACCTGAACTTCAACATGCGCATAATTACCAACTGAACCCGATATTTTTGCAACAGCAATTGCTGAGCCTGCGGCTTCAAATTGCATCATATTGCGTTCTAATTCAGCATACCAAAGTAAAAATTTCAATCCTAATGAGGTTGGTTCTGCGAACATTCCATGGGTACGTCCCATAATTAATTGATTTTTATATGCAAGAGCCTTTTCTTTTAACGCAGTTTTTAATTCAAATAAATATTTTGCAACAATATGATTTGATTCTTTCATCAAATAATTTTGACTAGTATCAACAATATCAGTTGATGTTAAACCATAATGAATTCATTTTTTTTCTGGCCCTAGTGTTTCCGATAACATGCGGGTAAAAGCAACAACATCATGCTTCGTTTCGGCTTCTAATTCTAACATTCGTGGTAAATTTACTGTTAAATTAGTTTTTATTTTTTCAATATCTGTTGGAGGAATTAATCCTATTTGTGCTCATCCTTCACAAACTAATAATTCTACTTTTGCTCAAGTATTATATTTATTTTCATCACTTCAAATTTTTCCAATTTCTGTAACAAAATAGCGTTCAATCATTAAAAAATCTCCTTATTCATTAAAATAGTTTGTTCACGATCAGGACCAACAGAAAATAAACTAATTGGAACACCAACAATTTCTTCTAATTTCATTAAATATTGTTGGGCATTATGTGGTAAACCTTCAAATGTTGTAACATTACTAATGTCTTCATCTCATCCCGGCATTGTTATTAAAATTGGTTTACACATCTCATATTCTTTAATTGTACTTGGAACATAATCAATTTGTTGCCCCTGATATTCATATCCAACACAAATTTTTAATTCCTTAATAGTAGTTAAAACATCTAATAACATAATTGCCATACTAGTATAACCACTAATTCGCAGTGAATGTTTCATTAAAATACCATCAAATCACCCAATTCGTCGTGCTCGCCCAGATACAGTTCCATATTCATGTCCTGCTTCACGAATATACGTTTCAACTTCCCCAAAAATTTCGGATGGAAATGGTCCTGTCCCAACACGGGTATTATATGCTTTAACGATTCCTAAAACATTGTTAATATAACGAGGTGCAATCCCAACACCAACAGGAATTGAAGATGCTGTTGGATTTGATGAAGTAACAAAAGGATAAGTACCGTGATCTAAGTCTAACATTACACCTTGTGCTCCTTCAAATAAAACCTTTTGATGATTATGAATTGCATTATCAACTAAAATTGAAGTATCAGTTACTAAAGATTTAATTTGTTGAAATAATGCCAAATATTCTTTTCAAATTAATTTTGGGTCAAATCCTTTACTATTAAAAACTTTTGTTAAAACTTCATTTTTAAATTTTAAATTATTTTCTAATTTTTGTAAAAATCCTTTTTCATCAAACAAATCACCTAGTCTAATGCCAATTCGTTCGGCTTTATCTTGATAACAAGGGCCAATTCCTTTTTTTGTTGTTCCAATTGAGTCTTTTTGACGATACTCTTCTTGCAACTCATCAATTTTCATATGATATGGAAAAATTAAATGGACACGATCACTAATTCGTAAATTTTTACAATCAAAACCATGTTCTTGTAAATAACTAATTTCACTAACTAATTTACGTAAATTAACAACGCAACCATTCCCAATTACATTCATTGATTTTTTATTAAAAACACCAGAAGGAACAATACTTAACTTATATTTTGTTCCTTTAATGACAATTGTATGTCCAGCATTATCACCACCAGCTCAACGAACAATAAGATCTGCTTGTTGAGCAAAATAATCGGTAATTTTGCCCTTTCCTTCATCACCTCACTGGCTCCCAACAATTGCTAATGTTCGATAATTTGTACCACTCATAACTTATTCCCAACCTTTCTACGGTTTAATCTTAATATAAATCTGCCTATTTTTTTAAATTTTTCATTTTATTTATTTTTAATTACTGCTTGCACAAAACCATTAAATAATGGATTCGGTTTATTTGGGCGAGAAGTAAATTCGGGATGATATTGAGCAGCAAGGTAAAAAGGGTATTTGGGGATTTCAATGACTTCTACTAAGTTTTTCTCAACATAAAGGCCACTAAATACTAGCCCTGCTTGCGCTAATTGTTCACGATAATCATTATTAACTTCATAGCGATGACGATGACGTTCTAAAGCCTCATTTTTGCCATATAATTTATGGGCTAATGTGTTTGGAACAAAAGTTGTTTTATAATTACCTAAGCGTAATGTTCCTCCTAAAGCATCAGTTTTATCTTTTCCACGAATAATGTCAATAATTGCATTTTTTGTTTCTGTTAATTCTGAAGAATTAGCATCTTGAATATGACAAACATTACGGGCAAATTCAATTACAGCTGCTTGCATTCCAAAACAAATTCCAAAAAACGGAATGTTATTTTCACGAGCAAATTGGCATGCTAAAATTTTCCCTTCAAAACCACGTTCATCAAAGCCACCAGGAACTAAAATGCCTTTGGCATTTTTTAATAATTGTTGATAATTTTTTTTATTAACATCTTCTGCTTTAATTCAATCAATTTTAATTTTAACCTTATTTTCATATCCAGCAATTCGCAACGATTCACTAACTGATAAATAAGCATCTGGAAGTTCAATATATTTTCCAACTAATTTAATTTCAATTACTTGTTGAGACTGATTAATTTTTTCAACAAACCGTTTTCATTCTGACATATCAGTTTTAGTGATTTTTAAATTTAATAACTTACTAATTACTATTTGAGCATTTTGTTCATACATTTTTAATGGTACTTCATAAATACTAGCAACATCAGTAGCTACTAAAACATTACTTTTTTCGATATTACAAAATAGAGCAATTTTTTCAAGGACGTTATCATCTAGAGCTTGTTCAGTGCGGGCAACAACAATATCTGGTTGAATCCCCAGTGATAATAGTTCTCGGACTGAATGTTGGGTTGGCTTTGTCTTTGATTCTTTTGATGCTGCAATATATGGAACTAAGGAAACATGCATATAAATAACATTTTCTCGTCCTTGTTCCATTCGAACTTGACGAATTGCTTCAATAAAAGGTAACGATTCAATATCTCCAACTGTCCCCCCAATTTCAGTAATAATAATATCTGCTTTTGAAGTTGATGCAGCATGATAAACTTTCTTTTTAATTTCATTTGTAACATGTGGAACAACTTGAACTGTTCCACCATCATATTCGCCACGACGTTCTTTTTCAATTACATTTTTATATATTCGTCCTGAAGTAATATTTGATTCTTTAGTTAAATTTTCATCAATAAAACGTTCATAATGTCCTAAATCTAAATCTGTTTCTGCACCATCTGTTGTTACAAAAACTTCACCATGTTGATAAGGGCTCATTGTTCCAGGATCAACATTTAAATATGGATCAAATTTTTGCATAAAAACATTTAACCCACTTGCTTTTAATAAAACACCAATTGAAGAAGCTGTAATCCCTTTCCCTAAACCACTAACAACTCCACCAGTTACAAAAATATATTTTGCCATTGTTTTATCATCCTTTCATCCTCAAATTAAAAAGAGCTTAGAAATTAACAGGGTTGTCACTTCTAAAACTCTTTAATCTTGGTATTAATTATTTTCTTCCATTTCTTTTTCAAGAGCTTTTCAGTCAATTTCTTCTGTAATACCCAATTTAGCTGCTACTGTTTCGTCGTCATCATCAATAGAATAATCATTTTCAATTAAATCGTCATCAGCTCCTATTTCAACAAAATCATCTTCCTCGTTATCATCATCATCTAATGTATCATCAAAATCAAGAGTACCAATTAATGCTTCTTCTTCATTTTCATCTTCGTCTTCATCATCTAAATCAATATCTTCAAATTCTTCTGTTGTTTCAAACTGATCAGTATAATCATATTGTTTTTTAATTTCATCATATTTTAAGAATTCACGTAATCCTCACATACCTTCACTTGTCAAAACAAAACGGTTATCTAACACCAAATCAGTATATAATTCCGCAATAACATCTTCTTTGCTGGCTCCGTGAACTGTCACATCACTTTTTGATGCAATATCATTTCAAATATTTTCAAAAGTATCACTATTTTTTTTCTTTTTTAAATATGAATACACTAATTCTAACAATTCTACATTATCGTTCATTAATTTAAACCTTTCTTATCAATCATTCTCATATTTTTCCCCAATTGAAAACCAAATTGTTGTTGCTGTTTTTTTACTATTATTTTTAAACGCTAAGACTTCTGAAACTTCCATAATACATTTAATTCCTTTTGGTGTATCAATATAAATTGGTTTAGTATCACTATCATATAATTTAACTGGTTTTAGGTTGTATTCAACCATAAAATAATTATAATGGTTTTTATATTTTTTTATCAAATTATTTTTAATTTCTTCGAAATTTTTTTTTTCTGGGTTTATTTTTTGAAGAAAATTCCGCATCGTTAACATTTTAATTAATGTAACTAAAATCTCATCATTTTCACTTTCTAACATTTTTAAATAGGTAAATAATGTATAATCATCTAACGTACAATACTGGTTCGGACTCATCATTTTTCCTTCCAACACCGGGGTTAATAAAATAATAATTGCTTTATTTTTAAACTGATACTTGTTGTGATATAAATCATACAATCGTTTAAACATCATTTGGAAAGTTAAGTCAAATCCAATGCTTAATGAATGTAAATAAACCTGCTTATACATATGATAACGACCAATTAAAAATGATTCAATTGCATATTGTACTTTTAACGGAAAAACAATCTTTTTATCTTTAATAAACAAATGCCGAATAATTCACTGTGTATCAACATGGCTATATCCTACGCCACTCGTTTGCCCATCACGTAATAAATAATCCATTCGGTCAGCATCTAATTGAGATGAAACTAACGATGATAAAACTCCATCAGGATGTTTGCCTTCAATCATCATACATAATTCATTAATTTCGTCTGTACTAAATTCGGCCGCTAAAATTTTATTAATATTTGTTGTTGGATCTTTAATTAATAAAGACGAATAATTTTCATGACTAATATTTTGTTTTGTTACTTGATTAGTAATTTCAAATGTATGGGAAAATGGTCCATGTCCAACATCATGCAGTAATCCTGCTAATTTAACCAATAATTGTTCATGCTTACTATACATTTCTTGAAAACTTGTTGTTTCTAACATTTTACTAACTAAATAATAAACACCAATACAATGTGAAAAACGCGTATGAGAAGCACTTGGAAAAACAAATTGCCCCCCTGCTAATTGGCTAATGCGATCCAAGCGTTGGAATTCTGGAGTGTTAATTAATTTTACAGTAATTTCTTCATTAATTTCAATATCGCCATGAACACTATCTCGGATTGTTAGTGGTAATTTCATTTTTTCGTTATTGCAATTTAGTAATATTACTAATTACTTGTTCTTTCCCTAATAAATAAATAACCTTTGCTAGTTCTGGTCCATGTTCCTGATGAGAAGTGAAAATTCGAATTGGCATAAATAAATTCTTTCCTTTCATAAGATATTGTTCCCCCATTTTACTAATTAATTGCTTAATATTTGGTTCATCTCAAACTGGCAATTGACTTAACGCTGTTTTAAAAGATGTTATCATTTCTTCATAACCACTTAATTCTGTTAGCACTGCTTGCGTTGTTGCTGATAATTTTGTTGTTGGTTCAAAAAATGGTTTTGTTAATGCTACAATTTCTGCCCCATATTGGAGTTCTTTTTTATAAATTAATAATAACATATTTACTCATTCGGTTGTTTTTTTTGTTAAATCATAGCCCGCTGCTAAAAAAGGTCGGACAAAAGTTAGATAATCCTCATCACACATTTGTTTAAGATAATAATTATTCATTCAAGTTAATTTTTTAACATCAAACATACTTGGTGATTTACTAAATCGTGTTTCATCAAAAATTTTAATTAACTCATCATGACTAAAAATTTCAACAGTACCCGGGGGGGATCATCCTAATAAACTAATAAAATTAAAAAATGCTGTTGGTAAATATCCTAATGTTCGATATTGACTAATAAATTGCATTAAATGACTATCTCGTTTTGACAACTTTTTATGTTGTTCATTAACAATTAAGGTTAAATGAGCAAAAACGGGGGGGGTCGCATTAAATGCTTCGTAAATCATTAATTGTTTTGGCGTATTCGAAATATGTTCTTCTCCCCGCACAACATGACTAATTTCCATTAACATATCATCAATGACTACCGCAAAGTTATAAGTTGGAATCCCATTTGATTTTAAAATGACTCAATCACCAAGATCTTTTCCTTCAAAATGAACAGATCCGCGGACTAAATCATTAAAATCATAACTTGCTTCATCTGGAACAAAAAAACGTAAATTATACGGAATTTGTTTCGCTAATTTTTCAGCAATTTGTTCGGAAGTTAATTGTCAACACTTGCGATTATAACGTGGTGAAGAATATCCTTTTACCAATTGTGCTTCACGATCTTTGTCAAGTTCAGCTGCAGTACAAAAACAATAATATGCTTTTTTTGTTGTTAATAATTTTTGTGCATATTTCTGATAAAGCTCTAATCGTTCTAATTGTCGATATGGCCCATAAGCTCCTGGGCGATCAATTGTTTCATCTGGTTCAATCCCTAATCAACGTAAATTATCTAATTGTGATGCAATTGCTCCTTCCACATTTCGTTCAATATCTGTATCTTCAATTCGTAGAACAAAAACACCATCATAATGTTTTGCAAATAAATAATTAAATAATGCCGTTCTTGTATTACCAATATGTAAAAATCCCGTTGGACTTGGCGCATAACGTAATCTAACTTTTTGCTTCATTTTAATCCCCTATTCTAACCTTTTACCTAATCATTTTCTTTTAATAGTAATAATGTTGTATAACTTTGAATAATATTTGGAAAATTTTGTTCAGTAGTTGTTGCTTTTAAATTAATTTTTTCAGCTGAAATTTGTAATAATTTTTGTAAATTAGTTTTAATTGCTTTTTTATGTTTTTGTAAACGTGGTTCATCAATAATAATTGTTGTATCAATATTACTAATTTGATAATTCTGCTCAGCCATTAATGTTAATGCTTTTTTTAAAATTAACTGTGAATTAATTTTTTTATTTGTTTCATCAAATCATTCACCTAAATCACCCAATCCTAAGGCTCCAATAATTGCTTCACTAATTGTATGCAACAAAATATCACCATCAGAAACAGCTTCAACTTGGTATTGGCATGGAATAAGAATTCCCCCCAAATAAAAACCTGTTCCCATTTTTAAATTATGTAAATCATAGCTATTGCCAACTCGCATTTTTTCCTTAGACATTAAATTTAAAAAAACATATATCACCATCTTGCATAACATAAGTTTTTCCTTCGCTTCGTAAACGTCCATTTTCTTTGACAGATTTTTCACTACCATATTTAACTAAATCATCATATGAATAAACTTCTGCCCGAATAAAACCGCGCTCAAAATCAGAATGAATAATTCCTGCACACATTGGCGCTGTAGCTCCTTTTTTAAAAGTTCATGCTCGTACTTCTTGCTTGCCAGCAGTAAAAAATGTTTGGAGGCCTAATAAAGCATAAGATTTTTTAATTAATTGGCTTAAACCGGCTTCTTTAATACCATAATCAGTCATTAATAACTTCCGATCATCTGGTTCTAATGCTGATAATTCTTCTTCAGTTTTAGCACAAATAACAACTACTTCAATTTCTTTTTGTTGAGCATATTCTTTAACTGTTTTAACATAAAAATTATCTGGTTGATTTAAATCACTTTCTGCAACATTCGCAACATAAATAAAAGGTTTAATTGTTAATAAATTAAAATTTTTTACTACTCTTAGTTCATCATCTGATAATGTTAAATCTTTTAATAATTTATTTTCTTCTAATGCTGTCCCTAACTTTAATAACAATTCATATTCAAAAACATCTTCTTTTTGTTTAAAAGTTTGTGCTTTTTTACCAATTTTATCAATTCGTTTTTTAATTTGTTCTTGGTCAGAAATAATTAATTCTAAATTAATAATTTCAATATCACGAATTGGATCAATTGTTCCTTCAACGTGGGTAATATCTTTATTATCAAAACAACGGATAACCATAGAAATTGCATCAGTTTCTCGAATATTTTGCAAAAAAGCATTTCCTAAACCTTCGCCTTTGCTAGCTCCCGCAATTAATCCTGCAATATCATAAAATTCAAAAGTACTATGAATTGCCTTATCGGGAGCACAAAGGGCAATTAAAGTATCCATTCGTTCATCAGGAACGGCCACTGTTCCAACATTTGGATTAATTGTTGCAAATGGATAATTAGCCGCTTCAACTTGTGAATTTGTAATTGAGTTAAATAAAGTGGATTTACCAACGTTTGGTAAGCCAACTATTCCCATTTTTAATGCCATTATGTTCTTCCTTACTATTAATTAATCGTCAATTAAACCTAATAATTCTAAAATACGGTTTAAATCTTTAATTCCAGTATACTTGATAAGAATTTTATCAGTATCAATGACTACTTTAGTTCCTAATCTTCGCATTATTTTATTTTCCAAAAATTCATTAACAGCTCTTTTTGACGAATCCTTCTCTGAATGTTCAATCAATGGTTTCGTTATTTTTGGATTGTATTCTTTTACTAATTCTTCAACCTGACGCGCATTTAAATTTAAATTAATAATCTTATTAATAATGTTTTTAAATTCATTTTTGTCAACATTTAAACTAATTAATGGTTTAACTTGGCCCATTGTTACTTTATTTTCTAATAACAAGGTTTGCACTTCAGTTGGTAAATTTAATAATCGCATTGTATTTGTGACATGACTACGTGATTTTCCAATTCGTTGTGCTAATTCTTCTTGTGTTAAACGTAATAATTCAATCAATTCTTTATAAGCATTAGCTTCTTCAATTGAATTTAAATCAACTCGTTGAATATTTTCAATTAAAGCAACTTCTTTCATTTGCTGATCATTAAAATCAGCTACAATTGCTGGAATCGTTGTTAATCCGGCTAATTTTGCGGCACGACTACGACGTTCTCCGGCAACTAAATAATAACCATTATTAGTTTTTTTCACAATAATAGGTTGAATTAAACCATATTCTTTAATTGACTGTGCTAATTCTGTTAACTCTTCTTCGTTAAAATTTTTGCGGGGTTGATGCGGATTAGGAAAAATTTCCGCTAATGCAATTTCATTTGCTGTTTCTTTTAAAGCATCATTACTTTCAATCCCTTTAATTACTTCGTTGATTCCTTCACCAAAAATTTTATCTAACCCTTTTGAACTTAGTCGACTTTTAGTATTACTCGCCATTGTTTGCCAACACCTCTCTCGCTAATTCTTCATACGCAACTGCACCTGCACCACCTTTATCATATTCAAAAATACTTAAACCATGTGATGGTGATTCACTAATTTTAACATTTCTTGGAATATGTGTTCGATAAACTTTTTCATTAAAATATTTTTTAACTTCCGTCATCACTTCAAATGATAATTTTGTTCTTGAATCAAACATTGTTAAAACAATTCCTTCAATTGTTAAACTTTCATTAAACATTTTTTGAACAAAATGAATTGTTGTTAATAACTGTGCTAAACCTTCTAACGGATAATACTCTGCTTGAATTGGAATTAAAACAGAATCAGCACAAGCTAGTGCATTTCGATTAATCAATCCTAAAGAAGGAGGACAATCAATTAAAATAAAATCATATTTATCACGAACCGGTTTAATCCGCTCTAATAAAATGCTTTGGTTATCTTCTGTTCTTTCCATCAAATAAATATCTGCCCCCGCTAATGAAATGGTTGCTGGTGCTAAATCAACATTAGTTATAATGTCTGAAATAATAATATTTTTTAATGGGATTTGTCCAACTAAAACATCATACATACTTTCATGAATTTCTTCTTTATTAGCCCCTGTCCCCGTTGTTGCATTTCCTTGGGGATCAATATCAACTAATAAAATTTTTCGTCCAGTACGTGCCAATCCGGCCGCTAAGTTAATCGAAGTTGTTGTTTTACCAACGCCACCTTTTTGGTTTGTGATTGCAATAATTTTTCCCATAATTGTCCTTTCTGTTCCGTTGCATCTTATAATTTTATACATTATTATTATATAACACTTTATCCAATTGGAAATTTTTTTATTTGATTAAACCGACGTGGGTACGGTTCTACAGTTGGTCTTGTCTTAATAAAATAACATATGTTCCGTTCACCAAGTTGTAAAATTGTTTCATGTTGAATTTTTTCTAATTTTAAATTCAAAACAGATAAAGTTTTTTGCGCTGCCTGCAATTCAGCATTAACATTTGGTCCTTTATAACAAATAATCATTGCTGATGTTTTAACCATTCGCACTACCAATTCTAATAGCATACCTAAATTAGCAACAGCACGAGAAACAACAATATCAAAAGATTCAGAATGCGCTCAACTATATTCTTCTGCTCGAGCATGAATAATTTCAACACCTTTTAACTGTAACTTCAGCACTAATCGTTGTAAAAATAAACATCGTTTTTCTAACGATTCAATAATTGTTAATTTAATTGTTGGACAAAGAATTTTTAAAACAAGCCCTGGAAAACCAGCCCCACTACCAACATCACTAACTGTCATCTCCTTAGAAAATGAGAATTCTTTTAATAATAATCCTGAATCAAGAAAATGTTTAAGATAAACCTCTTCTTCCTTAATAATTGTGGTTAAATTCATAATTTGGTTTTGTTCAATTAAATATTGATAATATACTTGTAACTGTTTTTCTTGTTCAGGTGTAATTTGTAATGCTGGTAAAGCTGTTTTAATTAATTTAATCATCGATATCCCCCATAACTTTTAATTGCTTTTAACATTATAACAATATATTTGGTAATATATAAATAGTTAAGAAATAATTAAAAGGAGTATAAAATGAATAAAAAAGCTTTAATTGTCGTTGATTATCAAAATGATTTTGTTGACCCTAATGGAGCATTATATGTTCCAGGAGCAGAAAAACTATATGAAAAAATTGTTGCTTTAATTGCTGAATTTCAGAATAATGATGATTTAGTTATTGCAACAAAAGATTTTCATCCTAATAATCATTGCTCATTTGCCAAATGAGGTCCACATTGTATTGCAAATACCTTTGGCAGTGAGTTTTATAAATTAACTACAACGCAATTTGATCATATTATTTTAAAAGGAACACAACAAGATGCTGATAGTTACAGTGGTTTTTTTAGTGATAATCAAACTTCAAATGGATTACATGAATTTCTTCAAGAACACAAGGTTACCAACTTAGTCATTGTTGGTGTTGCTTTAGATGTTTGTGTTTCAGCAACGCTTGTTGATGCTATTAAATTAAACTATCATGGTACTGTTGACTTAACAGCTAGTATTGGGCTTAAATCACAAGTTGTTTTTTAAAAAAACTATTATGAATGAACAACATAATAGTTTTTTTAAAAATCATCATCATCATCATTATTAGAATCAATATTTTTGACACGCATAATTGTTTCACCATTTGGTAATTGACCAATGCGTCCTTTACTACTTCCTTTTCATTTAACTTGATAGTAAATAATTCCTTTAGCATGTAATAGTTTTAAAATTTCAATTCAATTATATAGTTCACCACGATACATTCATCGTTTCTCACTATGTGCTTCCACTAAATCACGATTATAAAAACTATGCGGATGTGATCACATCCTAATTTGTCGAATTGTATTTTCTCGTTTTGAAACAATTTCTAAATTTTCTGCTCTATTATCACGTGGGTTACCATTAATATGATCAATTGTCATATTTGGTGGAACTGAACCAATAAACAATTCAACAACCAATTTATGTAATGGTCTTGTTTTTGTTTTTCCGTCTTCACGACGACGAATTAAATAATAATTAGTGTTTTTGGGTTTCTTTAATTCCTTAATTTTCTTTGTTACAATATTACGAACACGTCCCATATTGCTAATCTCAAGATAAGGAAATTCTCGGTGGACCTTTCAAATTTCTGCTTTTTTTGCTTTATTCATTTTAACCTCTTATTTTTTCGAAACTGCCTTGTGATCTGTAATATAAAATCGATATGGTTTTAATTTAAAATTTGTTGCATACTCAATGTTGACTCGTGATGTTGTTGTAATGTCAATTGTAGGTAGAACGATATCTTCGACAAGATATAAAACCGAACTTTCTAGCAGGGCATGACCATCATCAGCTTTAGTAATTTTTAAATAGCGTGACAACTTCCCAGGACCATTTGCTAACTGTGGTGTTGAAACAAAGCCAGGAACTGTTTCATCAATAATAATTTCACCAGCGCGTAATAAAACTGCACTTGGATAATCAGTTTTATCAGTAACAATATTAAAGCAATAATACATTCCGTAAATTAGAAAAACATGTGCAAAACCGCCTTTTCAAAAAAGTGTTTTATTACGAGAACTACGGTTATTGTTAAACCCATGATTAGCATCATCATCAGGTCCATCATAAGCTTCGGTTTCAATAATTTTACAAACAATTTTTTTCCCATTAATAATTCGAACTAAATATTTTCCTAATAATTCGCGTGCAACAACAACAGCATTTTGCATAAAAAAAGTATCATCAGTTAAACGGTTTACATTTATCATTTTAAAAAAGCATAACAAAAATTAATATTAATTTGCTATGCTAACCTACCCAATTTTTTCACATTGGTCAAATTCAACCTCAGTAGGTGTCAAACGACCAAACATTTCTAAATTTACTATTGCAATCCCTTTTGAAGTGTCAATTTTTGTTACTTGTCCTTCCATCTCAGTAAAAGTTCCTGATAAAATTCGAACATAATCATTAACTTCAAAGTTTGCCACAAATACTTTTTTAACTTTTTTTCCTTGCTTTGTTGCTGTTTTTTTAGCTGCCAATGATTTTGAAAGCATTGTTCTTGCTTCTTGATCTGTTAAAGGAAAAGGTTTTGTTCCTCGCCCTGATGAACCAATAAATCCAGTAACCCCTGTTGTGTTCCGAACAATATATCAAGCTTCATCATTCATAATCATATTAATAAAAATATAACCTGGATAAAGATTTTTCTCTTTTTCTATTAGTTTTCCTCCTTTTTTGGCTGAAACTGTCTCTTTTATAACTCTAATATCAAAAACAACATCTTTCATATTTAATGATTCTACCCGCTGAATTAAGTCATCACGAACACGATCTTCATGCCCAGAATAACAATTAATTACATATCATTTTCCAGGATACTTCGTAATATCTTCTAAAGTTTCTTTGTCTTCACTTTTATCATTATCAATGATTTCATCTGTTATTGTGTTTTTTCCTAACATTACTTTACTCCTTTTAAACCTATTTATTAATTATATAATGCGAGCAACAGTTAATAAATGATGTAAAACTAAATCTAATACTAAATAAAACACCGCAAAAGCAATAATAAATAAAATTGTGATTAAAAACTTGCGCCCTAAACTACCCTTACTTGTTCATCGAATTCTTGTAACTTCTTTTGCCATTTTGACAGGAAATTCACGAAAAGCTAATTTTCAATTTGTTTTTTTACTTTTATTTGAATTTTTACGCTTAAAAAGACCTTTTTTAATTGGTTCACCATTTTCATCAACTTCTGGTGTTGTGCTTATTTTTCTTGTTCCAACTTGAATTGGTGCTGTTTTACTTGCTTTTTTCTGAAAAATTAGCGCTGCTTTTTCATTTTTCTTTTGAATTTTTAACGCTTTTTTTTCTTCTTTTGTTAAAACAGTTTTAATTTTCTTTTTTGATTTTTCATTTTTTTCCATTGCAAACACCTACCTTGTTTCTTTATGTTTAGTATGTTTATTACATGTTTTACAAAACTTATTTATTTCTAATCGTTCTTTCTGTGCCATCTTGTTTTTAAATGTTGTATAGTTTCGATTTAAACATTCGGAACATACTAATATAATCTTTTCGCGCATAATATTCACCATAACTAATTATAGTATATTAATAACAATATTCATATACTTAATTAACTATTTTTATAAAAATCTCTTGTTTTTTGCATAATTCGTTGCATTGCATTATCAACTTGGCAATAATTCAACCCTAATAACTGATGAATATTATAAATATTTTCACCAGCAAACCATAATCGAAATACTTCTTTTTCTAAGGGCGACAATCGTTGATAAAATATTTTAATAATTTGTTTTTGTTCATCAAAACAAGCCATTTTATTAGAAAAATTATCATCTTTTTGGCACTTTCTAATACTGAAAAATATTTTAAACTTTCTAAATCAGCTAATTCAATTGGTAACCCAAAATACTTATAAAAAGCTCGTCGCTTAACATTTTCTAGAAAGGGCGCATAAAATTTATATAAACTAAATAATGCTGTCTTATTATGACCTTCTTGAAATAAATAAAGTAATTCATATTCATTCATCGTAACAATAGTCAAATCCTTTCTAAATTAAATTCTATTGTTGCAACATTTTAATTTGATAAATTAAAATAGCACTAGCAACCGATACATTTAAAGAATCAAGATGACCTGCTGTTGGAATATAAATATTAAAATCAGCATGCTTTAATAATTTTGCACTAATTCCTGTTCCTTCATTACCGACGATTAGACAAATTGGGATATCATATTTTAATTCACTTACATTTTGTGCTTTTGTGTTTAAACTTGTTGCATAGATTCAAAACCCTTGTTTTTTTAAATATTCAATTGCATTAGTTAAATTATTTACTCGACAAACTGGAACATAATTAAAAGCACCGGCAGATGTTTTGGCAACAGTAGCATTAATATCAACTTGTCGTTTATCTAAAATAATAACCCCATCAACATTAAACAAATCACAAGTTCGCAAAATTGCACCAAAATTATGTGGGTCAGAAATTTGATCAAGAACTAATAAAAATGGATGTTTATTTTGTAATGCTTTTGTTGTTATCGAAGCTAATGAATAATTTTGTGGTTTACAAATTTCTAATATCAAACTTTGATGCTTACTAGTTTGTACAAGCGTTGTCATTTCAACTGCTGAACAAAATACAACCTTAAGTTGACGACTTTTAGCTAGTTTTAAATAATAATCATTATTTTTCCCTTGTGGTAATAAATAAAGTTTATTAATTTTCACTGCTGGATTTAATAATGATTCCACAACAGGATTAATTCCATAAATGTATATATATTCTTGCATATTTTCTTCCTTTTCCTGTTTTATTATCCATAACCAATATTAATAAATTTCTTTATAAGTATTATAATTTAATTTGATATTTTTTAATAGTTTCTTTTAATTTTTTTATTGTTCGAGAATAAATTGCTAAATTTTTCTCTGTTTTACTTTTGAATTTAGTTGTTAAAGTTGGCACGATGCCAATATTTGCTTTCATCGGTTTTAAATCTCGTTGTTTTGGATTTGTAACATAGTTAACTAATGCTACTAGCATAGTTTCTGAAGGAAATTTAATTAATGGTAAATCCATTACATATTGATAGACATTTAAGGCATATAATAATCCTGCTGCCGCTGATTCTAAATAACCTTCTACACCAATAATTTGACCAGCAAAAAAAAATATTATTTTGTTTATATTGTAAAAATTGATTTAAAACTTTTGGAGAATTAATATAATTATTTTTATGTAAAACTCCATATCGAACAATATCTACTTTTGCTAACCCTGGAATAAATTGTTTAATAATTCGTTTTTGTTCTGGTCACGTTAGATTTGTCTGTCAGCCTACTAAATTATATAAACTATCAATTACATTATCTTGTCGTAATTGAACCACCTCAAACGGTTGCTTACCATTTTTGCCTATTAAATGATTACTACTCATTGGACCATTCAAAAGAATTTTTCGTGATGTTTGTGCCATAATCTCAATTGGTTGATAACCTTTAAAATATTTTTCAAAATCTGCAATAGGTACTCGTTTTGCTTTTACTAATTCGGTAACTAATTGATTAAATTCATCTTCTGTTAATGGACAAATAATATAATCTTTTTGTTCTGAGTGTCGTGCGCCATAATATGCTTTTGAAAAAACAATTCCAGCTTTTGTTATAATTGGAGCTGAACCATCATAATAACACAATGCTTTCTTACCCAATTAACTTCTTAAGTTCAAAAGCAAAATTTGCTGTTACTAATGGTCCAACAGCAATAATGGTAATTTGTTTTGGATCTATTTTAATAAATTCATCATAAATAATATTAATATTAGGATGATTTATTAAAGTTGCTGTAACTTTTTGTGAAAATAACTCGCGGTCAACACTAAGCGCATCATCAGCAGTAATTTGGACATCATAAGCTGTTTTTAAAATTAAAGAATCTAATAATTTTAACTCTTCTTTTAAAATACCAATTGCATTTTCTTTCGAAACACTACGAAAAGAATTAGAACAAACTAATTCTGCAAATGTATCTAATTTTTGAACTGGATTTTTAAATAATGTTTTTGCTTCATATAATTTTACTTTTAAACCAAGTTTTGCTAACTGGTAAGCAATTTCACAGCCTGCTAACCCAGCGCCAATAACATTAATTTCTTTTTGTTTCATTATGTTACAAAATATCTTTTTCTACTAAAACCTTACGAAGTTCATCTGCTTTGACAAAATCCTTATTATTTTTTGACTTAATTCATTCTAATAAATATTTACGAATTTCACTACTAATTAATGGTAATTTAAAATTAAAATTCATAATATTAAAAATAATATTATAAAAATCACTAGCAAGTTGTAAATTAAGTTTTTTGTCACGTAATTGAGTATTAATAATTTTAGTCATTTTACTAATAATATTTAAAACATTCGGGCTATTCAAATTATTTGCTAACTCAGCAAGGACTTCCTTAACATTGTGGCCATGTTGTGTTAAATTATAATTTAAATCATATTCAACTAAATATAAATTTATTGCTTTTAACACTTTAAAAATCTTTTCTGTTTCACCTTGCGCACTAATAATTAAAGTTTCTGTTACATTTAATGGTTGTGTATAATTAGTTGCATATAATAAGTAACGTAATGTATTTGCCCCATATAATTTAATAAAATCACGAACTAAAATAGTATTATTTAAAGATTTACTCATTTTTTTATCAGCAACATTTAAATGCCCATTATGCATTCAAATTTTTGCGATTTCCTTATTATTTTTTGCGAAAAATTGAATTCGTTCATTTTCATGATGAGGAAAAACTAAATCAATTCCTCCGGCATGAATGTCAATTGTTTCTTTATGAAAAAATTTATCAATTAAGACAGCACATTCAGTATGTCATCCTGGACGACCTTGATATAATTTACCTTTTTGATCATAAAAGGGGAAAGAAATCCCTTCTGTTGTTTGCTTTCATAATGCAAAGTCATATTGACTATGTTTGTTAGCATCATGCTCAATTCGAGCATTAGCTTCTAATTCTGAAATTTTTTTATTAGCTAATTGTCCATATTGTGTTTGATATTTTGCAATATCAAAATATACACTACCATTAACTTCATATGCAGCATTAATTTTAACTAATTTTTGAATAAAAGTAACAATATCTTTAACATGGTCTGTTACTCGTACTCACTTAGTTGGTGTTCTAACATTTAAATTAAAAACATCTTCTTCAAAAGCTTTAATATAAAATTCTGCAATCTCTTGTTCAGTTTTATGTTCTGCTGCTGCTTTAGCAATAATCTTATCATCAATATCCGTATAATTTTGAATATAATTAACCTCAATTTGTTGAAATTGTAAAAAACTAACTAATAAATCAACAGTAATAATTGCGCGAGCATTACCAATATGAATGTAATTATAGACAGTTGGTCCACAACCATAAATATTAATTTTTTTTGTTTGACTATAATCTGTAAAATTACGAGTCAAAGTATTATATAATTTCATACTTCACCCTCTTATCTATTTGCATCCAATTCCCTTTTTTTTAAATGAAACAAAAGCATTTGAATATCAGCTGGATTGATTCCTGAAATTCGATTTGCTTGACCAATTGAAATTGGTCGAATCTTTTTAAATTTTTCTCGTGCTTCAAGTGCTAAGTTATCTACTAAGTCATAATTTAAATTAGCCGGAATTAATTTATTTTCCAACTTAATTGTTTTTAAAGCAATTTCTTGTTCTTTTTTTATATATCCTTCAAAGCGAATATTAATTAATAAGTTTTGTTTTAAAAATGATTTTAAATTATTTAACGGTGGTAACTCATCCTCTAAATATTTTAACTCAATATTTGGTCGTTTTAATAAATTATAACCAGAAATGCGTTCTGTAATCTTGGTAACACCTAAGTTATCTAACTTTTGAATTAATGGTGATTTTGCCGTGAAATAAGTTTCTTTTAATAATTGCATTACTTCATTATAACTTTGCACATTATTTTGATATTCTGTTCAACTTTTTTGATCAATTAAACCTAATTGATAAGCATAATTTTTTAACCGTTCTTCAGAATTATCATTCCGCAATAATAAGCGATATTCGGCACGGGAAGTTAATAAACGATAAGGTTCTTCCGTTCCTTTTGTAATTAAATCATCAATTAATACTCCAATATAAGCTTGATCACGACGTAAAATGAAAGGTTCTTTTTGATCAATACTTAAAACAGCATTAATTCCAGCCATTAAACCTTGACAAGCAGCTTCTTCATATCCACTTGTTCCATTGATTTGACCTGCTGTATATAAATTTTTAATTTTTTTTGTTTCTAATGTATGTTTTAACTGTGTTGGTACAACCGCATCATATTCAATTGCATAAGCTCATTTTAAAACTTCAACATTTTCGAATCCAGGCAAGGAACGGAGCATCTTTTCTTGTACATCAATTGGCATTGAAGTTGAAAACCCTTGAACATAAATTGTATTTAAACTCTTTGATTCTGGTTCTAAAAATATTTGATGACGTGGTTTATCAGCAAAGCGCACAATTTTATCCTCAAAACTTGGACAATAACGTGGTCCCGTTCCTTTTACATTCCCAGAGTACATTGCTGATGCTGTTAAATTGTTTTGCACAATACTATGTGTTTTTGGTGTTGAATGAATTAATCAACATAATTCTTGCTCTTCTAACGGTGTAAATGTTTTTGTTGAATAAGAAAAGGCTAGTTGCAAATCACTTCCTGGTTCTGGTTGTGCTTTGCTATAATCAATTGAAGTATTAAGAACTCGTGCTGGTGTGCCAGTTTTTAGGCGAAATAATTCAAACCCTAAATGTTTTAACTGCGTTGATAACCCTGCTGTTGTAATATCGCCATCAGGTCCTTCTGCTTTTTTTGTCATTCCTTGTAACACTAAAGATTGCATATATGTTCCTGTTGTTAAAATAACTTTTTTGGCAAAAAATTGTGTTTGGTCTTTTAACATTACCCCATAACAATTATTATCATCATCAACCAATAAGGATTGAACTGCTCCTTCATATAAATCTAAATTATCTTGCTTTTCAATTACTTTTTGCATATATTTTGCATATTGAATTTTATCTGATTGAGCACGTAAAGCTCATACAGCAGGCCCTCGCGAAGAATTTAATAATTTCATTTGCAAAGCTGTTGCATCAGCTGCTTTTGCCATTTCACCACCGATGGCGTCAATTTCACGAACAACAATCCCTTTCGCTGGACCACCAATTGAGGGATTACATGGCATTAATGCAATTTTATCTTTATGCAAAGTAACTAATAATGTTTTCTTCTGCATTCTTGCTGCAGCTAAACTTGCTTCAACTCCAGCATGACCAGCACCAATTACAATTACATCATATTTTTTCATTAAACTCCCTCCTTTATTACTTTTATATTAATTTAATTCTGTTTCAATTTGTTTTAATTCTTGTTCTACATTAACACGATTAAATAAGTTTTCTTTTTTCTCTATCGTTTTATTATATATGATTTCTTGCATTAAAATTGTTTTAAATGTTAAATTAGTTAAATTAACATTAAAATAATCGGCAATCTTTTGGGCATTATCAACTAAAACTGGCTGCAATAAAAAGGCGCTAACGATAATAGTATAAGCTAAACTTGCTAAAGTTTCATGTAATTGCTCCATATTTTTGTTTTTTTCTAATTCCCAAGGTTTATTTTCTTCAATATATTTATTCGCCTTATTACATAGTTCTAAAATCATGCTTAATCCTTCTGAAATTTGATAAGCATCCATTGCTTGTTGATAATTTTGCACCGCTTGAACACAACTTTCAATTAATACATTATCCAATTGTTGTTGTTTTACTAACTGTCCATTAAAATATTTGCTAATCATATTACTTACTCGTGATACCAAGTTCCCGATATTGTTGACTAAATGAGCATTGTATGATTCTAAAAACATTTCATAAGAAAATTTACCATCATTTTCAGTTGGAATTTCATATCCTAAATAAAACCGTAATGTATCACGCCCATATTTATCAATTAAATATAATGGATCAACAACATTTCCAATTGATTTACTCATTTTAGTATCTTTAAATAAAATTCAACCATGCGATAAAAGTTTATTAGGTTGCCGTAATCCTAAACTTTCTAACATACTTGGTCAATAAATAGTGTGAAACCGAGCAATTTCTTTTCCTAATAATTGTAAAATTTCAACATCCGGATTATTTCAAAATTTATTAAACAATGCATCATCATTTGACAAATAACCTAATGCTGTTAAATAATTTGATAAGGCATCAATTCAAACATAAATAATGTGTTTATCATTTTCTAATGTTTTAATTCCCCAAGAAAAAGTTGTTCTAGTAACAGATAAATCAGTTAAGCCCGGTAAAATAAAATTATTTAACATTTCATTTTTTCTTGCTTCTGGCTCAATAAAACCGGGGTGATTATTATAATAATTAATTAAAAATTGACTATATTTTGAGACTTTGAAGAAATATGTTTCTTCTTTTACTTTTTGTGGCTTATTACCACAAACTAAACATTGGTTTGTTATCTTATCAATTTGTGCTTCAGTTAAAAATTCTTCACAACTAACACAATACAAACCTTCATACTCTCCTAAGTAAATATCCCCATTATTATATAATTTACTAAAAATCTTTTGGACTCCAACTTCATGTTCTTTATCAGTGGTACGAATAAACTTTGAATATTCAATTCCTAATTTATTTCATAATAATTTAAAATTATCAACAATCATTGTTATAAATTGATATGGCGTTATTCCCGCAGTTTTTGCTTTCTTTTCAATTTTTTCACCATGTTCATCGCTACCTGTTAAAAAGAAAGTTTCATAGCCAGCCATTTTTTTATAACGATTAAGAATATCAGCTAATGTCGTGGTATATGCATGTCCAATATGTAATTGTGCGCTTGGATAATAAATTGGGGTTGTAACATAAAATAATTTCTTGTTTTGACTCATAATATATCCCTCTCATTGTTATATGTTTAACAATATAAATTATATCGTATTTTTACCAATAAAATAAGGGTTTTTAAAAGGTAATTAATGCCTTTGTAAAAATAATAAAATAAAATCTATTTGCATTAGTTTATCAGAATATTTTTCTTTCAATATTTGAACAGCATCAGCATATAAATTATCGTGTCATTCTTTAATATCTAATTTTTCTTTAAAATAACTAAAAGCCAATGTTTTAGCATTTTGTAATAATGAATCAATTAGTAATGACAGTGTTTTATAAGTATCAGCCAAGACTAATTCTAAACGATATGTAAAATCTTCATCAGTAATAACACGGCCATTATTCCGAATTAAAAGAACATTATCATATAATAATTGAATTGGAGTTGAATCATTAATTTTTTCTGTATTTAAAACTAACTTTAGTTGATCACGAATATTACTAAAATGCTTTTCTAAAATAGGATTTTTGATTTTTTTGCTCTCCTTAATTGCTTTAATTGTCTCCATTATCAACTCGTAAATAAACCAGCGATAGTAACGATAGTTTTCTAGATTATTTTTATAAGATTAATTCTTATATAAACATCATAGCATAAGAAATATCTTTTTTAGAAAAATAAAAAAACACTAAAATATTTTTTAGTGTTTTGTATATTTTAAATTAAACTGTAGCAAAGTATAATAATGTACGTACCATTTGTGATACATATGACATTTCATTATCATATCATGCATATACTTTAACTAATTGTTTACCATCACGTTCAATAATTTTTGTTAATGTTGCATCAAAAATTGATCCATGTGTTTCACCAATAATATCTGATGAAACAATTGGTTGTGTATTATAACCAAAAGTTTCTGAAGCTGCTGCTTTCATTGCATTATTAATTTCTTCAACTGTTGTTGTTTTTTTCAATTCAACTGCTAAGTCAACGATTGAACCAGTAATAGTTGGAACACGTAATGCCATTCCATCAAATCTACCTTCTAATTGTGGTAATACTAACGCAACGGCTGCTGCTGCTCCTGTTTTAGTTGGAACAATATTTGAAAAAGCAGCACGTGCTCTTCTTAAATCATCATGTGCTAAGTCCAACAATCTTTGATCATTTGTTACCGCGTGAACAGTTGTCATGTATCCTTTTTCAATTCCAAATTTTTCATCTAATACTTTTGCCATTGGTGCTAAACAGTTAGTTGTACAGCTTGCTCCTGAAATAATAGTATCTTCCTTTTTAATTTCCTTGTGGTTTACATTATAAACAATTGTTTTAACATCTGTCCCTTTTGCTGGAGCTGAGATTAAAACTTTTTTTGATCCGGCTGTAAGATGTTTTGAAGCACCAGCACGATCAGCAAAGAATCCTGTTGATTCAACAACAACATCAATTCCTAATTTACCTCATGGTAACTCAGTAGGGTCTTTTTGGGCATAAACATTTATTTTTTTCCCATCAACAATAATAAATCCTTCTTCTGAAGAAATTTTTCCTCGTTTTCACCCTCCTTGGGCTGAATCAAGTTCTAATAATGTTGCTAAAGTTTTTGCCTCTGTTAAATCGTTAATTGCGAAAATTTCAACATTTTTTTCGTCAAATAATCTTCTAAAAGCTAAACGGCCAATACGTCCAAATCCGTTAATTGCAATTTTTGTCATCTACTTTTTCTCCTCTACATATATTTAATACTCTTAGTCTGCAATAAAAACATTGCATACTTATTATATATTTTACAACCTATAGGCCTAATTTGCAAGAAAATTAGAAAATATCCAAATAAAGGTTATCTTATTGATAGGATGCTTTATTTCAAATACTTTATTAAGGAAAAACTTGAACTTGTTAATTGCTTACAATACTAATTAAAACTATTTTTATATCCTACGTAATATTTTATTATTAAACTAACAAATATTGTCTAAAGTTATTAATCTTCATTAATAACTTTTACATCCGTAATTTTATGACTTACATTATAATTATAAAAATATTACACTTGTATTTATAATTTATAATATTTCGTTTTTTCTATCTCCCAATTTAATGTCGAAAGTGTAAACCTAACTCATGCATTTTTTCTTTAATTTCTGTTAATGATTTTTCTCCTAAATTTTTAATATTTTTAATTTCATTTTCTGTTTTTGAAACTAAATCAGATAATCTATAAATTTTTGCTTTTTCTAAACAAATTTGTGTACGTTGCGTAATTTCTAAATCATCAATACTATGATTCAATAATTGATTTCGCTCCGTTTCATCCATTTCTAACCAAATAGTTATTTGTTCTTGAATTTCATTTGAATTATTACCCAGTAAATTTGGAATAGCTTCAAAAAATGTTGTTGTAGTAAATAATAAATTAAAAATTCTTTTCATATCTTGTTTCCATTTCAATTCTTTAATTACTTCTAAATAATTAAAACATCTTTATTTTTAGAAACCACAATACATATAATCATACTGCTTTTAACAAATGTGGCTAAGAGAAAATCTCCTTAGATTGTTAATTTTTCCACATAGTCCTCATCAGTTCTTCTACTATTTCCTAACAATTCTAATTCTGTTGCTAATCCTCGGATCCGATCAACAATTCTTAATGCTTTTACTTTGTTAATTTCTTTATCATTAATTTCAGTTTTGATATTTGCATAAATTGTTGTTAAAGCTGTTGTTGTAAAATTTGATGAAAAAAAAGTTGGTAACTGACGACTAATACGGTCATTTAAAATACGAAATAATAAATCATCACGAACTCATGGAGAAACAGTTTCTCCCCCAATATCATCTAAAAATAAGACATCAGCTCCTAATAGAATTTCAACTAAAGATGATTCACTATTAAAAAGATTAAATGATTCTTTTACTCGATTAATTAAATTAATTATTGAAATAAAAGCAACTTTACGATTATTATTTGCCAAAACATTAGCTAAGCGAATTAATAAATAAGTTTTGCCAACTCCTGGTTGGCCATAAATATATAAGCCTTTTTTTCGTTGGCCTTTAACAAATTTGACCATTTCCCCAATAATAATATGCATATTATTAAAATTTTCATCTTTTTTAATATCATTTAATCGTAATTTTAATAATTCATCACTAAAGTCATAATAAACATAGTTATTTTTAACTTTATTTTTTTCTTTGATAGCTATTGTATGCTCACATTCAATTCGTGTTAAAAACAAATTATCATTTTCTTTTTTAATATAATATTTATAACCTTTAAATGGTTGTTGGCATAAAGATAAAGATAATAATTTTTCACATTGATGATAATTATTTAAATATTCTTGAAAGAGTGGCTCAAACTGTTGATAATTATTAATATTAAACTCAATTTCTTGTAAATTAAGCATTAATTCTGCGTTATTTTGAAGTTGTTTTAACAAATTTAGTTTTGACATTGCCTCCATCTCTCTTTCATTTTTACTATTATAAATTTTTTAAATCATCTAATAATTGTGGAAGATTAACTTTCTTAATTCCCTGTTCTTGACGTTTTTGTTCATAAATTTTATTATATTCTAATTCAGCCATATTATGCTTAACTGTTTTTTCTTTCCATTGATATGTTTTTGCTTTAATAGCATCTTTTGTAACTTTACTTTTTTGTGTTTTTGCATAAGCACTACGTAAATGCTCCATAGCTTTATCAACAGTATTAATTTGTAGTTGATGAAAAGTATTTGCAATTTTTTCACAATACTTTCTTTCAATTCGATGAGTATTTTTAAATCAAACATATTCAATTAAACAATTAACTACTCCCGGGGTTAATGAATAATTAATAATTAAATCACGAATTAATTCAATCTCAATTGGTGTTGGTTTCTTATTTTCTCGTAGTAAAGTTAAATATTGAATTGGATCAATTGAAACCATTTCATTAATTTTTGCTTCTAACATGTTAGTTCGCTTAATAATATTTTCATCACTAACAATTAAATTTAATTGTTCCTCATTAAGTTGTTTTTTTAATACTGTTTTTTGATGAAAATCAGATAGCAAATGTTGAAATGTCTCATAATTAAAAATTCGTTCTTTGGCAGTTAACTCAATACTTTTGTAAATAAAAATAGCAAGATTTTTTGTTAAAACATTATAATAATTTGCTAATTGGATAATTTTTTCACGATATGGTAAGTATAATTTATGATTTGCATTTTTTGATGCTAAGTATTTATCAATATAGACAAAATCAAATGTCATTACTTTATTACTTAATTGGTCAGATAAATCATTAAGATTTTGTTTGTCTTCTTGATTATTAACAATAAATTTAGCTTTAATAATTGCAAAAGATTTTTCTCCTACAATATTTAATAAATAATTACTTAAAATTTGATTTTCAAAAAAAGCAATTGCGGAAATTGGTAATTGTGGTTTTAAAATATAATGCTTTCCTTTTTCTCGTTTTAAAATTTTTAATAAGCCAATTGTTTTTAATTTACTTTTTGCTACTAAAAATTCGTCATATGATATTTGTAATAATGTTAAAAGACTATTTAAATGATATTTAGTATTTAATTCTAAGATGAAATCTTGTGCTGTCAAAGCAATATATAACATATGTGCTTTATCGCCAATAATTGGACGATATAAACATAAAAGTAACATACGTTCATCATCTGACAATTGATACTCTTGTTTAATTAAATAAGTAGTTTCCTTTTCCATCATTTTCCCGTTCCTCTTTGTTTAATCATTAATAATATTACAACGAACAATTAATAAGTAAATATAATTTGTTAAAATAATGCTATTAGCTGACTTATCCACAATCTCTTTTAATAAAAATAGTTATAACTATTAAGTTTTTAAAACTTTTCCACATATAAACAATTTTAACTATTACATGTTTTCTGTTTTTTAAATTTAATTGGTGTTAAAACTAATAATCCTTTCTGTGTACATCATAAAGCAATGCTATGACGTAAAATAATTAATTTATATAAAATAGTAAAGCTGGAAATAACCATTGGCAAATAAATTGCCAATTGAATTGGAAACTTAATTGTTCTAACAACAAAAGCCATTGGGAAAAATACTTGTTTCAGACCCGTTGCATATAATCATAAAACATTAAATGCAAATGAAATTAAAGCAAAACTAATTGTATATAAGATAATTGTTTTTAATATTCAAAATTTATGACTTTTAAATAAAAAAACCATACTTCCTAAAAAACCATACAAAGCAAGATTAAAAGCAAAACCACTATGATATGTTCCAGCAATATTTACCAAAGCCCCTAAAGCGTCAGTAGCCAGACCACTTAATACACCAAAAAATGGTCCAAATAACATTCCAATCACAAAAATTAAAAAGTTACCTAATGCTAATTTAATTACTCCTCCTCCCATAAATGGAAATGGAATAGTATAACTAATGACATTTGTTAAAATGACAGATAATGCAATTAATAAACTTGTAATTGTAATTGTTAAAATACTAATTTTTTTTCAATTTTTATAATTTAATAATACTCCAATATAAAATAAAATAGCAATCCCTAACCAAGCACCAATGTTTGTTAATACATATATCATATTTTACATCCTTTCTAAATAAAACTGATAAACTAATGGAATAAAGTATAGTGACCCACAAACTAAAATATTTTTTGTTTTATTTTGCAATAATAATTTTTTTCAATTTTTAATCTTATTCTGCATCTTAATATTATTAATGTCCCATGACATTGGATGTTGAAATTCCGTAATATATAAATCGTTACCAAAATGTTCCTTCAATAAAGTTAAATTTTGCATATAATCTTTTTTTTGGGAAGAAGCATACAATACTAATACTTCATTTCGATTCAAATTATGTAAGATTTCAAAAGTATGAATACAGGCACGAATTCCTTCTGGATTATGTGCTCCATCAATAATAAAATATGGATTTTTACTTAATTGGGTAAAACGCCCTAAGATTGGTTTTACTTTAAAAAGCTCATAATTAATTTTAAACTTAAAAACTTTTAAAAACTTAATAACTAAACCAACATTAAATTCTTGATAATAATTAATTGCTTGTGGGCAAATTTCGCTTGTAATAATATTATCCAAATCATGATATTTTGCAATAAAATTAAAATATTTTTTACAACTAGCACTAATAAAAAGTTTACAATTGCTTTTTGCAATTCCAACTTTATTTTGAATAATACTATCCAAACTATTGCCTAACACTTCAGTATGTTCATAATCAATTGAAGTTAATAAAACAGCTAATTGATTGTTAAAAACATTAGTTGCATCTAAACAACCACCAATCCCAGCTTCAATAATAGCAATATCAATTTTTTGTTCTAAAAAATATTTAATACAAATTAAAACTCAAATTTCAAAAAAAGTTAACTGATAAGTTTTAATTTCGCCTTTAATTTCTTTGATAATTCGTTTTAAATCATTATCGTTAATCATCTTATTATTAATTTTAATTCGTTCATTATGTTTTAAAAATGCTGGCGAAGTAAAAAGACCCACCCGTTTATAATTTAACATCAATTGACGGTGTAAGTAATTTGAAACTGATCCTTTTCCATTTGTGCCAACAACATTAATTACTTTAATTTTATTTTGTGCATCAGCATATTTTTCTGTTAATAATTTTGCCAAATTATATTTTTTTTGAAAAAATGTTGCCTTAAAAAGTTGTTTTTTAACATCCATTGTAACCTCTTACTTTAATAATGGTTTTAGATATTGTGCAGTATAACTAGTATCACTTTTTAAAACAAGTTGTTCTGGTGTTCCTGTTGCAATAATCGTCCCACCACCAATCCCACCTTCGGGTCCTAAATCAATAATATAATCAGCCATTTTAATAACATCTAAGTTATGTTCAATTGTAATAACAGTATCACCATTATCAACAATTTTATTCAAAACCACCAACAATCTTTTAACATCATCAACATGCAACCCCGTTGTTGGTTCATCTAATAAAAATAAAGTTTTACCAGTTGTCCGTTTTAACAAAAAGGTTGATAACTTAACCCGCTGCGCTTCTCCACCAGATAATTCTGTTGCTGATTGTCCTAATTTAATATAACCTAAACCAACCTCTTGCATTGTTGCTAACTTCTGGTTAATTTTTGGTTGCGCTGCAAAAAAATCACAAGCTTGGTCAACTGTCATTTCTAAAACATCATAAATATTTTTATCTTTGAATTTAACTAATAATGTTTCATCATTATAGCGTTTTCCTTCACAAACTTCACAAGAAACATAAACTGTTGGCAGAAAGTGCATTGAAATCTTAATAATTCCATCACCCTGACAGTGTTCACAACGTCCGCCTGGAACATTAAAAGAAAAACGACCTTTTAAGTACCCTCGTGCTTTAGCCTCATTCGTATTCGCAAATAAATCACGAATATCATCAAAAACTGATGTATAAGTCGCAGGATTACTACGTGGTGTTTTCCCAATTGGATCTTGGGAAATATTAATTACTTTATCAATATTATCAATCCCAACAATTTTATCATGTGCACCTGGACGTTCAGTTGCTAAACCTAAATTTTTCTTAATACCCTTTCATAAAATTTCATTCATCAAAGTTGATTTACCACTTCCTGAAACGCCTGTCAAACAAACAAATTTATTTAAAGGAATTGTAACATTAATATTTTTTAAATTGTTTTCTCGTGCTCCTTTAATTTCTAATACTAAACCATTACCACCACGCCGTTTTTTTGGCACATTAATTGCTAATTCACCAGTTAAATATTTACCAGTAATTGAATTTGGATTTTGTTTAATATCATCAATGCTTCCTGCAGCGACAACTTCACCACCATTAATCCCTGCATGTGGACCAATATCAACAATATAATCACTAGCACGAATCGTATCTTCATCGTGTTCGACCACAATTAAAGTATTTCCTAAATCACGTAAACTTTTTAATGTTTCAATTAATTTATCATTATCTCGTTGATGTAATCCGATTGAAGGTTCATCTAGCACATACAAAACCCCTGTTAACTGACTGCCAATTTGTGTTGCTAATCGAATCCGCTGGGCTTCTCCACCTGATAATGTTGAAGCATTACGTGATAACGTTAAATAACCTAAGCCAACTCGACTTAAGAAATCCAAACGATTAACTAATTCATTAATAATTAACCGCGCAATTTCTTGTTGTGATTCTGTTAATTTTAAATTTAAAACTTCTTTTAATTCATCCTCAACAGATAAATCAGTAAATTCAGAAATACTAATATTATTAATTTTAACTGACAAAGAAATTTCATTTAACCGCTTTCCTAAACAAGTTCCACACTTTTTATCCGTCATAAATTGTTTATAATATTCACGTGCTGATTCACTTGATGTTTCCGTATAACGACGTTCAATTAACTCCCCTATTCCCTCAATATAATCATATCCCCGCATAATGTTTCCACTAGCTGTTTTTAAATTATATTCAATTGGTTCACCACTACCACGAATCAAATATTCTAGTTGCTCTTTTGTTAAATCACTAACTGGTTGCTCTAACACAATATGATAATGATTAGCTAAAATTTTAAACTTTTGTCATTCAATATTTGTTGTATTAACAATATTTTTTAAATAAATTATTGCCCCTTGTAAAATTGATAATGATCGATTAGGTATCAATAAATCTTCATCAACTTCTAATTTTACTCCTAAGCCTTTACATTCACTACAAGCCCCTGATGGTGAATTAAATGAAAACAACCGTGGTTCTAATTCTGGGATAACAAAACCACAAATACTACATGAATAATTAGTTGAAAAAAGCATTTCTTTTTTTTGATCAACAAAATCAATTTTTACTAATGCATTACCATATTTTAATGCTACTTCAATTGCATCATGAATTCGACTTAATAAATCTGCTGATTCTTTATAAACCAAACGGTCAATAATAATATCAATATTTTGCCGTTTATTTTTATCTAATTCAATTTCTTCATCTAAAGTTTTGATTTCGTCATTAACTTTTACCCGAATAAAACTTTCCTGCTTCAAACGTGCAAATAAATCTTTAAAACTACCTTTTTTATCACGAACTACTGGTGATAAAATCATAAATTTTTCACCTTCTGTTAAAAGTTGTTTTAAATTATTTATGATTTCTTTAACTGTTACAGATTTAATAACCCCATGACCATTAATACAATATGGCGTACCAACTCGTGCATACAATAAGCGAAGATAATCATAAATTTCTGTAACTGTTCCAACAGTACTACGGGGATTATGACTAGTTGTTTTTTGGTCAATAGAAATCGCTGGTGATAATCCTTCAATTGCATCAACATCAGGTTTTTCATTTCCACCTAAAAATTGGCGAGCATAACTTGATAGACTTTCAATATAACGACGTCGTCCTTCCGCATAAATGGTATTAAAAGCTAATGATGATTTTCCGCTTCCTGATAAACCAGTAAAAACAACTAATTTCTCTTTAGGTACTTTAACATCAATATTCTTTAAATTATTTTCTCGAGCACCTTTAACAACGATTCAATCTTTTCCCATTTTCTCACCCTCTTAATTAGTTTTTTATAAATTAGCATCATAAAATAATCTTATTTTTAAAAAAGAAAATTATAAATTTTTAACATGTAAAAATGACTAAATCTAAGTTTAAAAAACTAACATTAACTGTCCGATTAATAAAATTAGTTAAGTTCTGTCACAATTTGACTTACTTTGGTTTCAACAAAATAAGCATATTCTTTAATTAATTCTTCTTGTCCTTCTAAGAAGAATAAAATTTTCATGATTTTTTCTTTTAGGTCTGAAACTTCTTCATCACTACTATAATTTTCAATAAAATAGATTTCAACTAATTGCTCTGCAATTTCTTCATCAACAACTGATTGTTCATAATAATTATTGTAATTAGCTTCATTTAGAATTTCACCAACAAAATCACGAAAAATTTTATCATCATTAATTTTAGTTTTAATTTCTAATAATAATTCCTTTAATTCTGGCTTCATAACTTCCTCCCTTGTTTAAACTACTTATATTGTACTATATAAATTAATTATTTGTTTAGATAAATAATTTGTTATATTGTTTTAAATATTGCTCACGATGTTTATTAATTGTAAGCAATTGCTTACTAATTAATGTTTTTTTCGTTAAAAATTCACTTTCTTCAATTTCAAATGGTTTTAAAATTAGAATTACAACATTCTGTAATCTTAATACTAATTCTTGATTATCCAATAATTGAATAGCATTAGTTAATATTTTTTCATAATTAAATCCTGCTAAAGAATCATTTACGGGGCCAATTAGTTTGGTCGTACTTTTTAAAAGCAATCGTTGTAAGCGATCATATTCATCATCAAAATAGTTTCGTTTAATATAAAACTCAACTTCTTTTTCAAAGTCATTAGTATTTTTTGACTTTTTTGGACGGAAAATATTACGATTATTACCGGTTGTATATCCTTTAGCAACTAAATTTGATAAATCTGTTGTTAAATCAATATTTTAGTCAACCTTTACTGTTACAATAAACAAAGCTCGTAAGACATAGCCAATAAAAATTTGATTATTTTTATCATTAAAATCATAATATTTTAAAATATCTAAACAAGTCATAATATCATTCCGCAGTGATTCTATTTGATAACAATGATATAGTTTAGTTAATTCATCAACTAAAACTTTAATATTACTATCCATCCTACCCCCGCTTTATGCTCCTATTATGATTTTACCATATCTGACAAAATTACAAATGGTAAATTAATATTATGGTCTTGTAAAAACATAATTTTTTCTAACCGAGATAATTGTTTAAAAGCCGCCTCGCGTTGCATTGCTGCAGAACGGGTTGCATATTCTTCACTATAAATTATTTTAACCGGTCGTCGTTTTGCTAAAGATGTATATTTTGCTCCAGCCCCCATATTATGTTCTTGTTCACGCCGATTTAAATTAACTGTATAACCAGCATAGAGAGTCTCATCAGCACAGAATAAGACATAAAAATAATGTTTTGGCATAATATCTTAAACCATCGTTTCAAAATCAAGAACTTTGTCAGCTCAATTAACATTAAGATTAATATCATGAGTTGTAATTAGAACTGTTCCATCAAAGGCTTGAATTGCTTCTAACAATGCTTCTTTGGCTAAAACATCAATATGGTTTGTTGGCTCATCTAAAATTAGTAAACTACATGGTTGTAAAGATAATGCTGATAACCGAACCTTAGTTTGTTCGCCACCCGATAATTTTGTCATCTGATTTTGCATTAAAGTACTTTTAACTCCAAAGTTGGCTAAAATACTTCGAATTCGGCCTTCTTCCAAGTCTGGGTATAAGTTTTTTAAATATTCAATTGGCGTAATATCCATTAATTGTTCAATTTGATGAAAATAAGCAATGAATACTCCATTATCAATTTTTAATGTCCCGCCTAACTTAGGAAGATTTCCCGCTAAAGTATTTAGAAAGGTTGTTTTTCCAATTCCATTATATCCTCGCACAATACATTTTTCACCATCCCGAATGTCAAATGTTAATGGTTTAATTAAAGGAAATTGATAACCTATTGCTAATTGCTCAGCACTAACAATAGTTGTACTAGCGGGCCTCTTATACTTAAAAATAAATTTTGGTTTTGTTAATTCATGTCTTTTATCCATTACTTCGATTTTATCAATTTGTTTTTGTCGTGATTGAGCACTTTTTGCTGTTGAAGCACGAGCCTTATTTTTTGCAACATAAGTTTCTAATTTTTTAATTAAACGTTCTTGTCCTTTTTGCACTTTATCATATTGTTCATTTTTTAATTTACTTAATGCTAAATATTGTTGATAATTACCAGCATAGCGGTTAATGCTTAAATTTTCAATAGCATAAATTATTTTCGCTACTTTGTTAATAAAGTCAATATCATGTGAAACAACTAGAAAAGCTTTTTCATAATTTTGCAAAAATTTAGCTAATCATTCAACTTGTTCTAAATCTAAAAAGTTAGTTGGTTCATCTAATAACAAAAAATCATTTTCCGATAATAATAACTTTGCTAGAATAACTTTTCCTCGTTGACCACCTGATAATTCTGATAATTTAACATTCAATTTTTCTGGGTCAATTCCTAAACCATCAACTAAACTACGAATTTCCTTATCAATTGTTTCAAAACCATTTTGATCTAAGTGCTCTTGTAATTTGAGTGATTTAACAAGTTCATCTTCATCATAATTAAGACTCATTTTTTCATAAATTGCATGAATTTTTTTCTCAATTTCAAATAAATGTTGATATGTTAATTTTAAAAATTGCTCGACTGTTAATGTTCCATCTAACTCTTGGTGTTGGTCTAAATAGTCAATTTTTACTCTTGGATGCACTTCAATGTTTGCTTCATCAGGAGTAAGTTTCCCATAAATAATACTTAATAATGTTGTTTTTCCTGTTCCATTTGCTCCAATTAAAGCTAAATGTTCACCTTTATTAATTCGAATTGCTGAATTTTTATAGAGAACTTTTCCCCCGTTAGCATGACTTAAATTTTCAATATTAATTAAACTCATTTTAACCTCAATCCTTTATTCCAAGACATAATTATATCTTATTTTATTGAAAATTAAAATATCTTATCGCTTTTAACCTCACCTTCTCTTCTTTGGTTAAAAAAATAAAAAGATGAAAGCTAGTTCTGAGTAGTTTTAAATAACTAAGAATTTAGTTTAAAACCTTTTTTGATAGCATCATCTTTAGGTGTAATCGTTGCTATTGTATCATCAATTGAAATTTCAATTTTATCTATTAAGTTAGCATCGTGGTTTTCAATTTGTGCTAGAATTTCCTTTTTAATATTGCCTATGTTTTCTACCTCTGTCTCTTTTAATTTTTTAAGGGCAAAGTCTTCTAACAATATTTCTAAGTTTGTATCTTCTACTGATAATTCAAATTGAAGTTCAACTGTACCAACAAGATTACTTCCATCAATTTTAGCATCATCTTTAAGCGTAATCGGTTGCTATTGTACCATCAATTGAAATTTTAATTTTACCTGTTAAGTTAGGATATTTGTCTTCAATTTGTGCTAGAATTTCCTTTTTAATACCCTCTTCATTAGTTTTATCTGTTTCTTTTAATTTTTTAAGGGCAAAGTCTTCTAACAATATTTCTAAGTTTGTATCTTTTATTGATTTTTTAATTTGACAACTAACCAATAAGGTTGGTGATGTTACTAATCCTACTGTTGTTAATAGCATTAACAATTTTTTCATTCTATATGTTTCCTTTCCAATGTATTTTGATATAATAAAAGATTTTATATTTTCTTTTATAAAATCATTATAAAAAAAAGCAATAAAAATCGCTAAATAATCTCAAGTAATTAAGAATTAGTTTTCATTATTTTTTTATTAGTTATTTTACTAAACCTAAAAAAGTTTTTGGTTCTAAACTAGCTCCGCCAACTAAGGCTCCATCAATATCTGGTTGAGCTAATAATTCTTGAATATTTTCCGGTTTAACACTACCTCCATATTGGATTCGTATCACATTTGCTACCACTTCATCATAAAGACTAGCAATTTTTGTTCTAATTATTGCACAAACATTTTGGGCAATTTCAGCTGTTGCTGTTTTCCCTGTTCCAATTGCTCAAATTGGTTCATAAGCAATAACAATTGTTTTTGCATCTTCAAAATCAATTCCTTGTAATGCTTTTTCAATTTGTGTTTCAACAATTTGCTGTGTTTCATTATTTTCATATTGTTGCAATGTTTCACCACAACAAATAATTGGTACCATCCCTTTTGCTAAGATTTTTTTTGCTTTTAAGTTTACTGTTTCATTAGTTTCATTAAACATTTCACGACGTTCTGAGTGACCAATAATAACATGAGTAATCTTTAAATTTTCTAGCATTTCAACTGAAATTTCACCAGTAAAAGCACCAAAATCTTCATAATGACAATTTTGTGCCGCAATAATTAAATTATGTGCATGTTGTTTTGCCACTGCTAAATTAACAAACGGTATCGCAATACCAGCATCAAGTTTTAAATCATGACAGACATGATCAACTTGTTTTAAAAAATCAATTGTTTCATTTATTGTTTTATGCATTTTTCAATTTCCAATAATAATTGGTTTTCGCATTTTTCTCCCTCGTTTCTATATAACATTTTAATTATATACTTAAATTTTAATGATTTCTTAATAAAATATTAACTTTCTTAATGTTATAATGTTTTCAAAGAGGTGTAAAGATGTTTTTATCAGCATTCCAAATGAAATACAATACTAAATCAATTAAGAAACTGCCAAAAATTAATAATTCAGAAAAATGATTAATTATTGATATTCGACCAAAAGAAGAATGAATTGAAAGTCATATTATTAATAGTATTAATATTCCTCATCATCTTTTCCGTTTAATTTATTCAAAAAAAGTAACTAAAAATAAAAAGATTCTTTTTGTTTCAAGTGCTGGTCATTCTCATTTAGATTTATACCGTTTATTAAAAAAGCATAATTTTAAAGTTTATATTCTTCTTGGCGGATGAAAAAAAGTTCATCAGCTTGATGAACTTGATAAAATTCTTACTTATAATCCTATTGATTAACATTATTAATCAATGGGGTTTTTATTTTTATTTCACCATCAGCTGGTGTTGCTTTATGTCATAATAACAATTCATTAATACCTCATATTATTAATGTTTCCCCAATAATAATTAACAAACTATATAAAGTTTTATAATTACTACTATAAGCAAAGAAATTATACATAATATAACCAATTGATCCTATTAGTAAGAAAAGAGAAAAACCAGCATAATAATATATTCCTTTTACTTTTGTTACTTCTACTCGTTTTGTATAACGATTAACACAAACAGCAATAATTAAACTAATATAGCACAGAAAAGCGGTAAAACTAACTGCATTGGAAGAAAGATCTAATAAATACATTGGATCGCCTACAACGCCAAGACTAAGTCCCATTAATACTAAATTGAAACAAACAGTAATTGTCATTTGAATTAAACCAATTTGTTGATAACTTAATTCTTTCTTTCCAATATAAACAAGATTTTCTTCTTGCACTGTATGTCCAAATGAAGGGGCAACAAAGGTTAGACCATTAATGCTCATTAATGCTGTTAACATAATAAATCACATTAAGATTTTTGCAACTGGACCACCAAGTAGATTTTTAAATAAGGTAAAAACGCTACCATCATTTGTTCCTAAAAATAATGAAATAACTTCTAAAATATAAAAAATATTAATGAATAACATTGCAGCAAATAATGCCTTCGGAACAACATTTTTGTTAGAAACTTCTTTTTGCAATCCTGCAGCATAAATAAAACCATCAAATGAAAATAGTACTGGTAAAATCCCCATAAAGAAATTACCAAAATTTAATTCCTTATACTTATTAAAAACATTATTTTCAATTGGAGCAACAAAACCTATAACTAAGCTAACTATTAACGGAATAAATTTAATAAATGTTCCAATTGTTTGAACTCATTTCCCAGCATTTCGTAAAAAAATATTTATTAAGTAAAATAAAATTAAAATAACAAGACCAACAATAATCGCAATTATATGTTGTGTTCCCTTACTAATGCTTTGCTCTTCAATTCCTTCAAACATTGCATTAATACTAAAAATTGGGAAAATACCCAATAAAATTGGGAAATAAAAAAAGATATAAAATAATGCTACTAAACTACCAACTTGCCGACCAATTAAAACATTAGCCCAAGATGGTAATGTACCATGTCCACTTTTAGTTTTTACTGATGTAACTTCAATAAAGACCATAATCATTGCCATTCCTAAAATCCCAACTAAAATTCATAACCCAATTGATAAATAAGGATTTTGAGTAAAATATAAAAGATGTCCTTCTGAAGTATCATTTTTTAAATAAATTCCAACTCCAATTGTAATTCCAATTGCTGTTGAAAAAACAGTTAAAAATTCAAAAAATTTAACGTGCTTTTTAGGCTTTCCCATTAGTTTTTCCTCCATTTTTTAATGACCTATTTTTTAATAAAAAATAATAAATGAATTATAACATAAATTATTTTATATTTTCATAATATTTTTTCTTAATTTCACGGAATAAGTGGTTTACTCCAGATTTGGAAATTTCAATATTACTTTCATTTTCTAATAATGCTGACAAATCTTGTAACGATGCATCAGGATAAGCAATCCGTAATAGAGCTACTTTTTTGGTATTTTCATTTAGTTCATCAAACAAATCATGTTCAAGTAAATAATTAATCATTGTAACTTGTTCTTCTCCAGCTTTAATTGCTTTTTGTTGATTTGAAATTTCAATATTATTTAAACGATTAATACTATTAACCATATCCCTTGAAATACGAGTATTTTCAAAAGCTAATACACTATTAATTGCATCAATTAATTTCAAGAAATCTGAAACTAAAATTGATTTTTTTAAATAACAAACATAGCGATCATGACGCACAATTATCTTGAAAGGAAAATGAAATTTATACAATAATTTTTGAAAATATTGTGCTGAAACTTCATCATTAAACTGAACTTCTAAATGATAATTACTTGTTTCTGGTGAATTAACACTACCACATGCAACAAAAATTCCCGCAATATAAGCCCGTTGTTGTCGTTCATTTCTTTCTGATGGGATGGTAATAATTTTTTGATTAGTTTTTGCATCAAAAATTTGTAGATCTTTTAATATTTCAGTAGCTCGTTCTTTAATTCGTAAACTAAAAGTTTTGTTATTTTTTAATTTTGTGCCTTGAATAATAATAATGTCAATTTTAACTTGATATAAATTTTTTAAAAACGTATAAATTGTTCGAATAATTAAATTACTAATTGAGGTTACTTCAAAGTTAAAAAAATGATTACTAATATTTAATGTCATATTATATTTAACAAAACCACTTAAAAAAGCTTTCTGGCACATTTGGTCAAATTCTTTTCTAACAATTTCCTCTTTTACTTCCAATGCAAAACTCATGTTTATTTTCCATTCTAATAATTTAATAATACAGAAAAACCATTACTTTAGAATAGTGGCTCATTAATTAACCTTTTTGTTTGAATTCTCGAACTTCTTGCTCTGAATCATAAAACGGGTCAGCTTCAATGTCACCATCGACTTTGCGAATAACAACATTTGCTAATTTAATTACAACTTCATGTGCAATTGACAATTGCATATGCTCAAATAATTTTGCAGATTCTTCAACATAAGCGTGCAATGGATTTGTTTGAGCATAACTTCGTAAGTAAATTCCACTTCGTAATTTACTTGCTTGGTCAATATGTTTTGTTCAATAATCATCAAACGAAGTAATAATTGCATTCCGTTCAATTTGATTCATAACATCAGCAGGAACATCTTCTGTTCGTGCTAAATAAAATTCATACATTTTTGTTGCAACATATTTAGCAACTTCTTCACGAGTCATTTTTTCCATAGCTGCTTTATCTAAGACATTAGCTGCAACAGCTTTATTATTAACTCCTTTAATTAAGTTATCATAATGAATGAATCATTCCCCATGCGATTCATTACCAAATATTTTTGTTAAATCATAAGCTGCAGAATATTGCATTTTTTTAATAATTGGTTTTAAATCAGTTGCTGTTAAAATTTGATCACGCCGCGCATACATAGCTTCACGATGTTGTGCTAAAACATTATCATAATCTAAAATATGTTTTCGTTGATCAAAATTCATCCCCTCAACTTTTTTTTGCGCATTAGAAATTGCTCTTGTTAACATTCGTGATTGAATAAAATTTGAACCTAATCGTGCAAAAATTCGACGCAAACGTTCACCACCAAAACGCATCATTAATTCATCATCCATTGCAACATAAAAACGTGAAAAACCAGGATCTCCTTGTCGTCCTGCTCGTCCTCGTAACTGGTTATCAATTCGACGTGATTCGTTTCGTTCAACACCAAAAACAGCTAGTCCACCAATTTCTTTAACACCTTCACCTAATTTAATATCTGTTCCCCGACCAGCCATATTTGTTGCTAATGTAATAGCTCCTTTTTCACCAGAAATTGCAATAATGTCTGCTTCACGTTCATGATTTTTTGCATTTAACATTTCAAATTTCAATTTAGCATTTCGCAAATAATGTGACACAATTTCTGAAGAATCAACTGAAGTTGTTCCAATTAAAATTGGTTGTCCCTTTTCATGCAAGGTAATAATTTCTTTCATCATTGCTTGCATTTTTGCATCACGATTTGCAAACATATAATCAGGTTCATCACGGCGAATTAATGGTCTATTAGTTGGGGCTTGAATTACACGCATATTATAAATTTTAATAAATTCTTCTTCCTCTGTTTTTGCAGTACCAGTCATCCCACTTAATTTATTATATAATCGGAAAAAGTTTTGGTAAGTAATTGTTGCCATTGTCACTGTTTCTTCTTCAATTTCAACACGTTCTTTTGCTTGCAATGATTGTTGCAAACCATCACTATAAGCACGTCCCGGCATTAAACGACCAGTAAACTGATCAATTAAAATAATTTCATTATTTTGAACAACATATTCAACACCATTTTTAAAAACAAAATTAGCTTTTAAGGCATTTAAGATTAAGTGGTATAATTCAGTATTTTTAATATCAAATAAAGAATTAATTGAAAAAATCTTTTCTGCTTTAGTAATTCCTTCTGGAGTTAAATAAACTTGTTTAGTTTCTAAATCAACTTCAAAATCATTATCACGAGATAATGATTTTGCAAAATGATCAGCTGCTTGGTATTGTGGTGTTCGGTTTTGTCGTCCTCCTGAAATAATTAATGGCGTTCTTGACTCATCAATTAAAATTGAATCAGCCTCATCAATAATGGCATAATTTAATCCTCGTTGGACTTTCTCACTGTAAACTTTTACCATGTTATCTCGTAAATAATCAAATCCTAATTCAGCATTGGTAGTATAAGTAATATCACAACTATAGGCTTCTCTTTTTGCATCTTTAGTAATATCACGAGAATTTAACCCAACTGTTAAACCTAAAAAGCTAAAAACTTGACCATTAATTTCTGAATCCCGTCTCGATAAATATTCATTAACAGTAACAACATGAACGCCCTTCCCAGTTAAAGCATTTAAATATGTTGGCATTAAAGCAGTTAAGGTTTTTCCTTCTCCTGTTTTCATTTCAGCTACATCTCCTTCATGAAGAACAATACCCCCAATTAGTTGGACACGATAAGCATGTAATGCTAAAATTCGACGAGCTGCTTCACGGGCAACAGCAAATGCTTCAATTAAAATATCATTTAATGATACACCTTCTGCTAATTTAGCCTTAAATTCATTTGTTTTTGTTTTTAATGCATCATCAGATAATGCTTGCATTGTTTTATCTAACGCCATAATTTTATCTGCTATTTTGCCATGTTTTTTTACAATTTTACGATCGCTAACTGCCATTTAATTATCTCCTCTATTCTATATAATTATAAACATTCATACTTATTTTATCATAAAAAATAATAGTTGGTATAGTTATTCCATTATGTTATATGTTGCCACAAAAAAACGACATTTTTGTCGTTTTATTATGTTATTTACTTTGAACAGCTTCAATTCCAGGTAGCGGTTTACCTTCCATATATTCTAAGCTAGCACCACCACCAGTTGATATATGCGTAAACTTATCTTTATACCCTAATTGAATTGCTGCTGCCGCTGAATCTCCTCCTCCAATTAAAGTAAAGGCTCCTTTTAGTTCAGCAATTGCTTCACAAACAGCTTTTGTTCCAATACTATAATTTTTAAATTCAAAAACTCCCATTGGCCCATTTCAAGTAACTGTTTTTGCATCTGCTAATTCTTTTTTAAACAATTCAATTGTTTTGGGACCAATATCTAATCCCATATAACCATCATCAATATCAAAACCTGTTGTAACTTTTGCTGGAACATCAGCAAATTCTGGTGCTTCTAACGCATCAATTGGTAAAATAATTTTCCCTTGTCCTTTTGCTAAAAAGGTTTTAGCAATTTCAACTTTATCAACTTCTAATAATGATTTTCCAATTTTGTGACCTTGTGCAGCAAAAAAAGTATATGCCATTCCACCACCAATTAGAATCTTATCTGCTTTTGTTAATAAATGTTCAATTACCCCAATTTTATCTGAAACTTTTGCACCACCAATAATAGCAACAAATGGTTTAACTGGATTGTCTACGCATTGTGATAACATTTTTACTTCTTTTTCCACTAAAAAGCCTAAACATGATTCAGTAATATTTTCTGCAATACCAACATTTGAAGCATGAGCACGATGTGCAGTTCCAAATGCATCATTAACAAAAACATCTCCTAAACTTGCTCAATATTTCCCTAAAGCAGAATCATTTTTACTTTCTCGTTTTGCCGCTGCTTTGCCCTCACTATCAACACTAATTTGACCATTACTATTAATAATGTCAGCAAAGCGTGTATTTTGAAATAAAATGACCTCTTTATTGTGCATTTCGTTAATAGCTTCTTCCAATTGTTTTCCTTCAAAGGCATTAATAAATTTAACTGGTTGTCCTAATTTTTGTTCTAATACCTTTGCTACTGGAGCCATATCATGTTTTTCTAAATCATCAGCTGTTTTAACTTTCCCTAAATGAGAAAATAAAATTACTTTTGCTTCTTGTGCTATCAAATATTTAATTGTTGGTAAAGCTGCAATAATACGATTATCATCAGTAACTTGACCATCCTTCATTGGCACATTAAAATCAACACGGACTAAAACTTTTTTTCCTTTAACTTGAACATCTTTTAATTCTTTTTTGTTTGTCATAAATCCTTCTCACTTTCTTTTTCACATTTATCCAATATATATCTTACCGCAAAAATAACTTTTTAATGACAACTATCAAGATATTCTAACACAAATTGAGCTGCTTTTGCCCCATCACTAATTGCAGTTGCAATTTGTCGTAATGTTGTATTTGTTACATCACCAGCGGCATATAATCCAGGCAATGCTGTTAAACATTTATTATTAACAATAAAATAACCTTCTTTATCTAAAACCCCTAAGTTTTTTGCAAAATCACTAATTGGAATCGCCCCAATATATGGGAAAATAGCACTAACTGCTAAATTATCAATTTTGCTTGTTTTAACATTTTTAATAACAACTGTTGTCACTCGTTTTTCGGTCACATCCTTAATTTCAGTTACTATTGTATCAATAATAAAATTAATTTTAGGATGTGCTTTTACTTTATTAACAATATTATGATCAGCACGAAATTCAGCACGACGATGAATTAAATAAACTTTATTGACAAAACGAGCTAAATAAAGGGCTTCTTCCAGAGCAGCGTAGCCTCCCCCAACAACAACTACATCTTTTCCTTTATATAATGCCCCATCACAAACCGCACAGTATGAAACTCCATGTCCTTCTAATTCTAATTCGCCAGGCACTCCTAATTTTCGTTCAACTGTACCAGTTGCAACAATAACAGCTTTTGCTAATAAAAATTTTTTTGAAAATAACTCTAATTTAAATAAATTATCTTGTTTTGTAATGGTTGTTACACGATCGGCAATATATGTAATTTTTAATTTTTGCGTTTGGTCAAACATTTTCATTGCTAATTCATAACCTTGAATGCTATCAAAACCAGGATAATTTTCAATTTCACTTGTCTTTGTTACTTTTCCCCCGGGTGCTCCTTTTTCAATCATTGCAATATTTGCCATTGCTCGTGCAGCATAAATTGCTGCAGTCATACCACCAGGGCCAGCCCCAATAATTAAAATATCATATATTTCATTAGTATTGTTTTTCATATAATCATCCGCCTTTTCTTCATTTTATAACAGCTATTCATTGGGCAAATAATATTAAAATAATACCAATTACAATCATTAAACTAAGAATAACATAATCCAATGTTCGCATATTTTTTAAAAATAAATCATGATCATCTCGTTGTGTTTCTAAAATAATCCGAATTAAATTATAACCAGCAATATACATCCCAGTTTTAATTCCACAACGTAAAATTTTTAAACGATGAGGGTTTTCTATTTTTTCTAATTCTCGGACATCAGCTGTAAAAATTTGTTTTAATCGTGAACCATAATATTCCCAATGTGCTTTTATCACTTGTTTTTTTGTCATCTTATGTTTATTTTTAAAATAAACTTTTTTCAAATTTACTTGTTGTGCTAAATTATTGACAAGCATTGGATCAGGTTTGATATCATAGTATCATTTTGCTCAAACACCTTTTCACGATAACTGCATAAAATCGGGTTCTTCTTTTTTAAACCGTCAATAATAACTATAACGTAATATTAATGGTAATGCAATCACAATTAAAAATCATAATAAAATATTAGCCAATGATTCATATAAAAAAATTGGTTGAAAATATTGCACATTATTAAAATCAGTTGGATTAGCGGGATTTCCATTAATACCAATTGCCTCTGTTGGATGAAAATTATTTGGTACCGGAGTTGGAACATATCATTTAAATAAATTATCACGAATAAAACTTGGTAATCACATTAATTGTTCTCGAGCAATTGGTGCTCCTAACAACTCATGATTAAAAAAATTACCTCATCGTCCAATTGCCTGTGCTAATAAAATATTTGAAACAATTAAATCTGCATATACTCATAATGAAATATTATGCTTTCGTGATTCAAAACCAAATCAAATTCAACATGTAATTAAACCAAAAATTAGCCCCCCATGAATGCTCATTCCCGGTTCTCAGAAGGCAAATAATGTAAAAAAGAAAATTGGATTTTTAACATCATATTTGCCAAAAAAACTGGCTCCCAATAACGCAATTGGAGTAATTACAAAAATTCCTCAGTAAAATCCTTGCGTCGGAATATCACGCTTACAAAAATTAACCCACGATAAAATAATGGTAATTGCAAAACCACAAAAAATTAAAAATCAATAAGGACGAAATCAATTTCCATAAGTATCATGGGCAATTCATGTTGCTAAATTCACACTATAAACTCCTTCTCAATTCTATTTTGAATATTTTTTAAAACAATCTTGTAAAATTTGCATTGAAGAAATTCCCGCTTCATCTAATTTTAATTTTGAAACTGCTGTCTCAACTAATTCACTAACATTACGCCCATATGTAACTGGAATTGTTACAATTGGTACTTTTGTATCTAAAATTTTAATATGCTTATATTTACTTCCTAATCGGTCAATTGATTTATATTGTTCATCATCTAAATGAATTAATTCAATTACTAAATCAATTTTTGATTCATCTAATAGCACTTGTAAACCATAAATTTTACTTAAATCTAAAATTCCTAAACCGCGAACCTCAATTAAATTTTTTAATATTTCATGAGATTGGCCATATAACCTATTATTTCGTTGCTGAACAATAATACGATCATCACCAACAAACAAATGATTTTTTTTAATTAATTCTAGTGTTATTTCTGACTTCCCAATTCCCGATTTTCCTTTTAATAAAATTCCTTTTCCAAAAACATTAATTAATGATGCATGTTCTTCTGTTACTGGTGCAAAATGCTCATCAAAAAATTCTAATACCATTTGATATAAACGGCTTGTTGTAATATTGCTTGCACGAACAACTGGACAACTATGTTTTTCCGCAATTTCTAATAATAATTTATCAGTAAATTTTTCCGTTAAAATAATCATCGGAATGTTTTCATTTAAAATATACTCATAGCGTTCTCTTTTTACTGTTTCACTTAAAGTATTCACAAATAACTGCTCTTTATTTGATAACAAAACTACCCGGCGATTACTATTATTTTTTTCAAAATCAAAACCAGCTAATTCTAACCCTGGTCGATTAAGACCATAAATTTTAATAGGTCGATTAATACCATCGGCTCCAGCTAAAACCTCATAGCCAAATTTATCAACAATATCTTTTACAATAAATTTTGTCATTTCCAGTCCCTCCCTGTAAATTAATACTATCACAAATCATTATTCTGCTTCAATTTCAATAATAATATCGCGTAATTCTGCAGCTCGTTCAAAATCAAGTTTTTTACTTGCTTCATACATTTCTTTTCGTAAATCTTGTAGTAATCCTTCTTTAGCTGTTTTATATTCTTTTGATTTTTTATTTTTAATTTTATGTAATTTATCATCTTGCCGTTTAATATTAGTATAATCACGAATATTCTTAATAATTGTCGTTGGAGTAATATGATATTTCAAATTATATGCCTCTTGAATTTGACGTCGACGAGCAGTTTCTTGCATTGCTTTTTCCATTGATTCAGAAACAGTATCAGCATATAAAATAACATGTCCAGCAGCATTCCTTGCAGCACGTCCAATTGTTTGAATTAAACTTCGTTCATTTCGTAAAAATCCTTGCTTATCAGCATCAAGAATACAAATTAATGATACTTCTGGAATATCAATCCCTTCACGAATTAAGTTAACACCAACAATGCAATCATATACTCCTTTTCGTAAATCCAATAAGATTTGACTACGTTCTAAAGTTTTTAATTCACTATGCAAATATGCAACTTTAACATTTTGTTCTTGTAAATAACTTGTTAAATCTTCTGACATACGAATTGTTAAAGTAGTAATAAAAACACGTTCATTTTTTTTGCGGCGTATTTTTACTTGCTCAATAATATCATCAATTTGTCCTACTGTTGATTTTACTTCTACTGTTGGATCTAATAACCCTGTTGGACGAATAATTTGTTCAACCACTTGGTTATTCACTAAACCTAATTCATAATCCCCCGGCGTTGCTGAAACATAAATAACATTTTTTAATTTTTGATTAAATTCATCAAAATTTAGGGGGCGATTATCTAATGCACTTTTTAAACGAAAACCATAATTTACTAATGTTTCTTTTCGACTTCGATCTGTGTTATACATTGCTCGAATTTGCGGTAATGACATATGTGATTCATCAATAATAGTTAAAAAATCTTCGCCAAAAAAATCAATCAAAGTATAAGGAGCTTCACCTTCTTCTCGTAAATCTAAATGTCGTGAATAATTTTCAATTCCAGAACATATCCCACTTTCACGGAGTAAATCTAAATCATATTCCGTACGTTGTTTTAAACGTTGTAACTCAACAATTTTTCCAGCCACTTCTAATTCAACTAAGCGAACCTTTAACTCTGCTTCAATGCGTTTAATTGCTTCAACTAATCGTTCTGGAGAAGTAATATAATCTTGCGCTGGAAAAATTGTTAATGTTGATAACCGCTGTGTAACATCACCAGTGATTCCATCAATATAAGCTAAATCATCAATTTCATCACCAAACAAATCAATTCGAATAAATGTTTTAACATTTCAGCCTGGAACAATTTTAATCACATCACCTTTAGCACTAAAAGTACCTGGAATTAATTCAATATCATTACGAACATATCCTGATGATACTAAAAAATTGGCTAAATCTTTTTTACTAATTTTTTGATTACGATTAATTTGTAAAAAAGATTTTTTATATTCATTTGGATCTTGTGCCCCATAAATGGCAGCAACAGAAGCTACGACAATAACATCTTTTCGAGTTGTTAAAGCATTAAAAGCACTTAACCGCATCATGTCTAATTCCATATTTTGGCGAGCATCTTTATTAATATATAAATCTTTTCCTGGTAAATAAGCTTCTGGTTGATAAAAATCAAAGTTTGAAACAAAATACTCAACACGATTTTCTGGAAACATTTCTTTTAACTCAACATATAGTTGCATTGCTAATGTTTTATTATGAGCCATCACCAATGTTGGCTTCTGATAATTTTCAATAACATTTGCCATTGTAAATGTTTTTCCAGTTCCGGTTGCTCCTAACAAAACTTGATGCTTTTTGTTTGCGAATAAATTGGTAGTTAATTTTTCAATTGCCCGCGGTTGATCACCAGCTGGTAAATAATTAGATGTTAATTTAAACATTATTTCACTACTCCTTTATAGTTTTGTTTTTCTTTAATAATTATATCAATCTTCCTTATAATTATCTTAAAAATAAAAAAGTAAAATCCCTTTTACTTTTTTATCCATTAGTAATATTAGCAACAGGAATGTCAACGCCAGCTCAATAAAGATCAATTGTTTCATTGGTTGTGAATTGCATTACATTAAATTTCATTTCATAACTACCTGTTACTTTTCCCCGGCTAGGTGTAACTGTAACAATATATTCTCCTTTTACTAACTCAGCACCAGGTGCTCCAGTTGGTTTTTGCTTAATTACCGTATTTAAAGAAATTCCAGCACGATATTCTTTTGGTAATCATTCCATAACAGCTGCTTTAACACTTTTTTCTAAGTCTTCTTCTTTGAAATTATTATTTAAAAATGAAGGGGCAGGAATTTTATTTGTAAACTTTGTTAAATCTAAATTAATCATTGGCTCACCAACAACCTTAAATGTAATTTGAATTTTTTTAGTAACACTTGTTGCTGTATTTGGTGCTGCAACAGTAACATTATATGCTTGTTCTAATAGTTTTTTTGTATCATCAGTTTCTTTTTCAACTTGATATTCAATCTCATCTTTTTTAACTGCTGGTGCTACTTTTCCTTCAATATATTGTTGAAGAGCTTTTTTCAAATCACCGACAGTATTATTAACCGTTAAATTACAATTAAACCCTTTTGCTGAAATAGTTGTTAAATCAAATTTAAATTTACTTTGGTCAACAACATTAATACTAAAGTTACCTGTTCCTTGCACTGTTTTTGCATTAGTTTTTGCTGATAAGGTAAGTTCATAATTTCCAACCACTAATTTTTCACCCGAAGTACTACCAGTTGGTTTTGATTTGATAACTAATTCAATTTAATCAGGATTTACTTTAATTGTAGCGACCACACACATTTTTTATTTTTGGTTTTTACAGTTTTGAACTAAAAATTTTTATAATATTTTTAATTAAGGAGTTGAAATTATGCAAACAAAGCAATATTTTATTTTGCAGTTGCCAGTGAAAAAGTAGGGTAAAAATAATGTTATTAGTACTTTTAATAAGATTGCAAAAGATATTGAAATTAAAAAGTAAAAGAATAAATTATTCCGCGTAATTTATTAGCAGAATAATTTATTCAATAGTGTTTTTAATGGAGCGAAGCGACAACGAGCGGAGCGAGTTTGAAAATTTCAATTTTTTAGTTTTTAGAGAGGCGGTGTAATATGCCAACTTGATTAACGACAATATTTAGTGTTGTTATTATATTAGGGATTTTTGCTTGAATTGGTTTATTAATTTATCAAAAAATTAAACAAATTCGAGAAAAGAAAAAAGAAAAAAAGAAATTGAAATAAAGGAGGATAAAAAATAATGTTAGGTATTTATTTAACAACAGCGTTTAATTTTTTAACAGCACCTACACCTAAAACTATGACTGAGGGTATGACTGGTATTTGAACGAGTTTGACTAGTGCATTATGAAAAGTTAAAGAAGGTATAACAAATATTTTACCCTAGATAATGGTTTTCTTAGGTGAAGCGTGAATTATATTAATTCCATTTGCTATATTTTGTATTATTAAAATCTTAAATTTTTTCCATGTTATGGTTAAAGGATTTTAGTATTTATATTTATTATTTATCATGTATTTTAAATGTGGCACACTAGTTTTTATATGTGATTTGATTAAATAATTTTAAAGTTAGTATTAATAGTAAATTTACCACTATTTAATAATGGGTCTAACATAATCTTTTCAGCAATAATATCTAAAATACTAGCAAATTGTTTACCGTAACGAGCAGAGGGTTCAAAATTAGGGTTATTAGGGATAATTTCAATCGGGATAAAATTAAGTGGTAATATTTCCTCGCGCTGTAAAGAAGTATAGTTATTCCATTTAGTATCATCAATATATAAATCGGTAATAGTACTATATAATCGTGTTTTTAATGTTCTAATAACTTTTACTTGTTTAGTTATAGCATCAATTTCTAATTTTTCAGTAATAAAAATACTTTGATTATTTTTAATATATGGGTCATAATCAAAAGTACAAGAAACTAAATTGCCCAATTCGTCATACTGGTCATTGTAAAAATCAATTGTAATAAAATTAAGTTTTGAATTATTAACAAAAATAAAATATGCACCTTTACCATATTTGTTGATTTTATATTCGTTATATCAATTTTTATTAGTAAAGTCTTGCATTTTTAAAAAGTTGTTAATTAATTTAGTATCTAATTTTTGATTAGTAACTGGATTACTAATACTAATCTCTAATTCACGGGGATTTAAAAAATTAGCATTATCCTCACATATTCTTTTTTCTAAAATCTCATTATGTTTTTGAACATTAACATTTTTACGATTGCTAATAGTTGATGCCAAATTAAGATAATAACTATCAATATCATATTCTTTTTTTATTTTTTTCTTTGCTGGTAATAATCCCATTTATAACACCTCTTATTTTGTATCTTCTTTTTTAATAACATCTTCAATACTATCTTTTTTTTCTTTTTTGAAAAAATCAAAAACTTTATCAATTAAATAAATAAAAGACCCAGTAATAAGCAGCGATAATCCAATATAAAAATATTCTGGTCAATCAATCTCAATTACTTTAAATACCTTACAAAAAAATAATACAATTGCACTTATTATTAAAATAGCACCCAATCCTCAAATAAATACTTTGCGAATTAATAACAAAATTTCTGATTTATATTCTTTTAAATCCATTTATAACACCTCACTTTCTTTCTATACTTCTTGTCGGAAAATACGAACACTATTAATTTTTGTATTAGCACCAGTAGAAACATCAGTTAAAAAAACCCGACCAGTAACACTATATAAAGAAAGGTCATAAGGGATTTTCCCCATTTCACCAGCAAAACAATTTGATTGTTGTTTTGTTAAAGTTTTATTTGCTTTTGTTTCGGTAAAATAAGGTGGTCGAAGTAATAGAAACCCCTCAGTTTTTTTAAAATTAGTTGGTGATATTCTAACGTCATAACGATATTTTTCTGAAAATTCAGGAATATCAATATAGGTTGAACTATCAGGTGCATATGATATCGATACTTCTTCTCATATAATTTTTTTATTCATTTCAAACACTCATTTTAACATTTGTTCAATAGTATCTTTTAAACCTTTATCTAAAGATAATTTATTATTTTCAATATCAAAGTCATTTGATAATAATAATTCTAAACTACTATCATCTTTTTGATGTAATGGGGCATTAACTGTTATTGAACTACCACTTTGTGCTTTTTTAACAATATATTTTCCATCTTCTTTATCAATATAATCTTTATTTAAATCACTATCTTTAATAACATCAGATGGTATATCACCACCTTGTTTTGCTTTTCATACATTATTTTCATAATAAATCGTATCATTATCAAAAGGAACTGATAACTCATTATTTTTATTTTTAATAATTGCTTTATTATCAATTTTAGTTTTTTCTTCTATTAACGCATCAACTTCTAATTGTGTATAATATGCTTCTAAATCTATCATTGTTAAATCAATTCCTTTTTCTTCAAAAGTGCGAAACATTTTCTTTAAAGTTGTTAGATTAGCCAATGATTTTGCATAAGTAGGCAATAGACCTTGCCATGTTGCCATTGGGTCGTTTTGTGAAGAATAATTAATATCACCAATATTCATTGTTGCAGAAGTAAAAACTCAACTGGGATCCGATTAAATGTTCAATGTTCAATAGTAATAAATACCATATTAATACATATTTTCTTTAATAATGGGTCTTTAAATGTTTCAAACTTTAATTTTGTAAAAGGATAATTTAAATATGAATTAATCATATTTTGTGCTCTTAATGCAAAAGTTTTAAATCACAATTCTACATCATTTTTAAAAAATTTATTATAACGAACTGGAACTTGGGTAATTTTACCTGTCATTGGATTAAAATTATTATAGTTTTCTAAAGTAACACCATCTCATAACTCATTTAACATTTAACCATCTCCTTATCATTTTCTTTTTTTAGAATATATTTTTTTTGATATAAATTTTCTACTATTTAATAATGTTTTTGATTTAATTGTTTTACTTAAATTTTTGTTTTTTCTAAATTGTTTATATGTTTTAAAAACTAATCCACTACCTAATAAAATAGTTGCCACACTATCTTCAACATTTTTTAACATTTCACTTTTGTTCCAATTATTTTTTATTTGCTCTCTTAACTTTAAAAATTTAGCAATTGTCCGATATGTTTTAAAACTATCTTTTACTACTTGGCGATAAACAGCTGGGGCAAAAGATACTAAATTAAATAAACTTGTTTTTTTAAATCCCCAACCAATAAACCATTCACTATTCATATAAAATTTAAAAGGTTCTTTTGCTAAAATAAACTGCTCAGCTTTAATTACAGTTGTAGTAACAACAATTGGGGAATATTTAGGATTTTTATAATATATTGTCAAAGCAACTTCACCCGCAACACTTATTGGAATAATTTTAACTGCTAAAAAAACATCAGAACCATAAGCAAAAGGTAATAATTGTCCTTTTTGAATAGCCTTCGTTTCAAATTTAGATAATACTTTTCTAGTTTGTTCATTAATTTTTTGAATTACTTTTTGTTTAATATTGATTATTCTTTTTTTCAATTGGTGCTAATATTTTTTTAGTTGCTTTTTGAATATAAAAATTTGGGTTTATTTTTTCTAATTTTTCTAATATTTTATTTAATTTGATTGGAGTTTTATCGATAAAATTAACTAATTTATTTTTATATATTTTATTTGCTCGCATTAAATTAACATTTAATAATAATTTTTTAGCAATTCCTTTTTTATGTAAATCAGTCATAATTTTATATCATTCATCAGTACTTATTTTTGTTATTTTTTCAAAATTTAAACCATATTCTGATAATCAATTATTAACATATCCTTGATATTTTTTTGTTAATCTAGGTGCTTTTTGTACCAACTTTGGACTTATTTTTTGTAAGTTTTTTTCAATTTTTAATAGATTGTTAATTTTCCCTAAATTAGAAATTTTAAAACCCTTAGAAAAATCATTTCGTGCTAATTTTCCAATTGTATATAATAAAGTCTCATTATTTGCTTGTTTAGTAAAATCAAATATTAATTTATTAAATAAAATCTTTTTACCCGCTACTTGTTTAACAACATCTTCTAAATTTTTAGCAGTTACTATTCCTAATTTTTCAAGTAATTTAGTTTCTTTTGCTAATTTTAAAACTTTTGTTATTCTAGCAGCACGAGTTAATTTACCAATACCCTCAATTGCTGGCAATAAATTTAAAGCGGTACTTTTTGCTGTAACTTCTGAGGTTAATTTATCATATATTTGATTGACTGCAAAATCGGTTGCTGTTTCTACTCCAAAAGATACAAGGGCAGCAGCAAAATTAGATAATCCAGCACCCAATCCAACAGCAGAAGCAATCCCACCAGTTAAAACTGATAAACCAAGTGCTAAAACTTGTATTCCTAAAAATTCTAATAATTGTAAACCAAAGTTTTTTTCTTGTTGTTGAATTGATAATCTGGTTGGCGTTTTAACAGCATAAATAAGAGCAGTTTTACTTGTTCCAATTGGCATTTTTATTTTTTATTTTGGGTTTTTTAGTAGCAGCAGGAACAGTTAAATTAGCACCTACTGTTTCTTCAGTTAATCAATTTGTACCAATTAAACTGTATAAAATATCTACATCTTTACTAAAATCACCTTCATCACGGTCATTAAAGGTTTTATGTTCATAATCTAAAATATTAACAGTATAATCTGATGTTCTTAAACCAGCATTAAGTTTTTGAATTGCTATTAAAATACCAGTATTCATTTCTGCAATTACATCTGCTTTTTTAGTTAAATTAGGAATATCACTATATCAAGGTTTTTTTAAAGGTCCAACTCAACTAAAACTAATTTTTTAAACACTCATTTGATTTACTTTTTGCACTTTATAAAGCTGAACTTGGGAAACACCAGTTGCTTTATTTTTACCAGCAATATAAATATCAACTTTAATATCTGTTTTAGTAATATCAAAAGTTTTGGGTGAACCTTGATAATATAACGGTCATCAATCATAATCATCTGTTGTTAAACTTGCATCAACTGTTTTAACTGCTTTTAAAACTTTATCATTTAAAAGTGGTCTTAAATCTTCACTTGCTACTTTTTGAGGTACAATAATTCCTTTAATTATTTCATCATCTGTTAAACTATCAACATTTTTAATTTTATCGTGGATATCTATGGCGCTACTTACTTTGAATAAATTAAAGTAACTGTTCCACTATATTTATTTGGATTTCCAGTTGCTAATGCGCCAGTAGATGTAATATTAGAGAATGTTGCATCTCCATTTTGATAATTATTATTTTTTACTTTAATAGCAGTTTCTAATTCTGCTGTTGTTGGGGATTGTAATTTGACCTAAATTAGGTGTTGTAATAACTGTTGATAAAGGTATTACATAGGTGTGTTTAATAATTCCTTTTGGTTCAACTACTGCACCACCTAATTCTAAAATTCTTTCCATAATTAAAGTATTACCCATTCCAGTACCTAATGCTGCTGCACCAACCCTTAATGGGGTGTGGTCTTTTTTGCGTAAAATTAGTGGATCATATTTTTTACTAAATTTAAAGGCAATTGCATTAACACCATTTGGTAATAAAGTAATTGTTCCTTCTGAACCACCTTCATTAATAATTGGTAATTTTTTAGGAACCATATAGTATGTTGTTCCTTCAACAGTTTTCATTGCTCCGCTTGTTTCAATTACACTATTAATTTGGTCATTTGCTCCAAGTTGTAGTTGTAATTTATTACAAATTCCACGGATAAAATCTGCTGAACCTAGTACAACTGTTTCTGATGGTGTAAAACCATTTTCATATATTTTGTCCATAATTTCATCGTCGATTTGTAAAGCATTTGTATCATCTGCTTTATTTCCTTGAATAGTTGTAACTTCTCCTTTATTAATAATTTCTAAAATTTTATTTCGTTTATAAGCAACTTCACTATCCATTGCTTGTTAAATATCAACAGCCCATAAATTAGGGTTAAAATCACTTTCTATGGGGTCTAATTTACGAGCAAAAGTTAAAATTGTATCTAATTCAACAGTTCCTTCGTCAAATTCTACTGCTGAATATTTTAATAAATTATCATCTGTATTAAATACTTGTCCATTTTTTCCTAGACCTTGTTTATATTTAATATTTTTCTTTATTTTATATTTTAAACCAAATTTATTTGCTTCTTTTCACGCAAATAAAGCTTCTCAACTTAACTTTTGTTGATAAGTTTGTAAATATCATTGTTCAAATGTTTCTTTATCATTAACTGTTGCTTGATTAACAATATCTTCAAAAATTCTTTGTGGGTTTTGTGCCATAATTTTATACCTTCTTTCTATTTATTAAATACATTGTCTGTATCTAAAATATTGTTTTGTTTTTCTTCTGTTTTTGGTACTCCACCAGTATTAACTGTTTGTACCTTAATTAATTCATCATAAACACTTTGCAATTGTGTTTTGATGATTTCAATATCATCATTAATATCATAAGATTTTAATAAAACATTTTTAAATTCTTCATTATCAGTTAAAGAATTAATAAAGTCAATTACTTCAATTTGTTTTAATTGAAGAGTTTGTTGTTCAATTTGAGAAGTTAATTCAGTATTTTTTGTTTGTAATTCATTGATTTGTTGATTACTATTTTCTAAATTACTTGCATTAAATTCTTCAATTTCAGCAGTTTTAATATCTAAACTACCATCTTCATTTTTAATTGGTTCATTTTCTTCATTGATAAGAACATATTTTACATTTTTTAATGCCATTGTTTTTCCTCTTATTTTTTAATATTTGTATTTGTTCTTTTTCTAATCGCTTTTTGTATAATTTCAAAACTATCTACTCGAAAAGATAAAAAATAGCGTTTAGTTTTTATATTTAACTGATTAAATACTGAGCCTTTAATTTTTATTTCATCTTCTTTTTTTAATTTCAAAAATTCAGTTAAAACAGATGGGTTATATATTGATAATGTTGAATAATTTAATCCGTCTCACTGACATTTAGCAGAACAAACATCAACTTCAACGCCACCAGCAACAAGTGCTTTAATTTTAGTTTTAATAGGATTTTCATGTAATTTAACAGTTAATTCTAACTTATTAACTTTTTTATTTTTTATTTTAGGTTTATTAGTTATTGATTTTTTAGATAAATTACTTTTTGTTTGTGCCATTTTTATCAACTCCTTTTAATAAAAAATATTGTAAATGTTTCCAAGCATCTAATTCATGCTCTGTCATTTTAATATTTCCTTTATAAATATAATTTTTCTTAACAACTGGCGATTGTAAAACATAATTTAAATTAAATAAATATTTACATAAAACTTTTAAACCACCAATAAATTTAGGAGTAGATAATGGGTTTTTTATTTTTAAACCTTTATGAAGTTGGTAATCTTCAATTATTACAATAACTTTGCTTAAATAAGAACAAATTTTATTTTTAAAATCATTTAATATTAAATACATATTATTTATTGCTTCTTCTTCAGAATTAGAACTAAAAGTAATATTATTAATTATTTTCTTTTTCAAAAAATTATAAATAATAATACCAGTTTGTCCAATTCCAGCAGGATCAATTGCAATAATATATTTTAATTTACTTGATTTATTTTTTTCTCAAATTGTAATATTTTTCATCCATCTGATGCTAAATCTAAAATATCGTTAATTTTGTAATGTTCCATATAAGAAGCAATAAGATTTCACTTGTCTTTAAATAAATTTAAGCACATTTTTGCTCATTCTAAACATTGCAAATCATAATGTTTTTTATGATGTGAAATACGACAATAAATAGGTTGACAATTAACTCAATCAAAAGATGTTGTTATTTCATTTCAAGTTTTATTAATATATTTACTTTTATATTCTGACATTATAAATAATCCTTTCATTAATTAGTTTTACCTAATGCTCAATGTTCATCAGTAATATCTTCAAATGAAACTAGATAACTTCTAAGCATTAATTCATTTATTTTGTTGATACCTTTTTTATTTAACTTTTTCATTATTCACTCTCCTTACTAGGTAAATTATTAATATCTTTAATTAGGCAATATCTATGATTATTACTTTCACAATATTTTAAGTGCATTTCAATTGTTATTTCATCAGTTTGTAAACTTTCTCAATCATATGTAAGTTTATCTTCTTCACAAAGTAAATAAAAATCTTCTTTATATAATATTTGTTGTTTTAATTCAGCAAGTTCTTTTTTAAGTGCTCGAATTTTGCTATTAAGTGCATCATTTTCTCATTTAATTGTTTGAGTGTGGCTATTAAGTGCATCAATTAATTCTGTTATATTCATTATTTATCCTCCTCAATAACAGTTAATTGTTCTAATTGTTGTTGTGTTATTTTAATATCTTTTAAATTAGCAAATCGTAAATCAGCACCCTCTAATTCAGCACCTTGTAAATTAGCACCCATTAAATCAGCACCTTGTAAATTAGCACCCATTAAATCAGCACCCTCTAATTCAGCACCTTGTAAATAAGCACAACGTAAATTAGCGCCGCATAAATCTAATCGTTCGTTTTCTAAATATTTATTAATTTTATTTTGTTCAACATCAATTCCTGTTAAATCTTTTATCATTTCGTATAATGTTTTCATTTTATAATTTCCTTTCTGTAAAAAAACATAATATTCCTTTATTGGTTAATATTTTGATATTTAGTAGATAATTTATTTTAGTATTTAATTACTTCGCCGCCCGCTTCACTTCGGGGGTGAGCGGGGGCGGATAGGATATTTTGATAGAGTTTACCCCCCACACACAGAAATAAACAAAAAATAATTTACCCAGTTATTAATTACGCTTCATCCATCCCTACACAACTTTATATAAAGAAAATAACCTTTTGGAGCTCCTCCCTCTTGTTTTTTAGTGTCCGATATTGTTTTTTTCGGTTTAACAGCACTCTTTTTATGAAACAAGCCAAAAACACACGCTCTGACATTTCGCGGGCGACTAACCCCGCCGAGAATTAAAGAAATAAATATGGTTAAATCTAGTCGCTTTCACACTTTCTTTAAGGGTTCGTGTCATAGATGAGTTATCCATCTTTAAGCATCAAAATATTAAATTTTAGTATTGCATTATTCATCAGATAGTACCTTTTATTTAAAACTGATATTATTAGCTGTTAAACCGAAAAAATATAATAAATCACAGAAAGGAAATTATAAAAATTAACTAATTAATGGAGAAAATAGGTTAATTTTTAATTTTAAAGATACTATCTGATGAATAATGCAATTAAAAAAATCGCTCTTATAAGCGATTACTTTAATTTATATTTAATTACTTTATTTATATTTTTTATAAAAACTAAGCTTTTTTCTTACTACCCGAATTATTAGCAGTAGGCTTAATAATTAATAAGAAAATAATAAAACTTATTTACTTTTTTATTTTTTAAAGTTAAATGTTATAAAAAAGTTTGCATTCCTTCCAGTTAAAGAGTGCAAACTTTACCAACTATTTTACTTTTTTATTTTCTCAATTATTTTTTTTATTTGTTCATTACATTTTGAATAAACATCCGATAAACTACGTTTTTCAATCATTGCTTTAATCATTTGTGAAATTAAATCAGCAATGGAAATGATTTCTAGCCCAACAAATAATCGGTCTTGATTAATATCAATTGTATTTGTAACAATAACTTTTTTAACTGTCCCATCATTAATAAGTTCTGTTAAACGTTCTTTTGCTGGGGGTGAAAATACCCCATGACATGCTAATAAATAAACTGCTTTTGCCCCATGCTGTTTTAACGCTTTTGCTGCATTACAAATTGTTCCAGCCGTATCAATCATATCATCAACAATAAAACAAATACGGTCTTTAACATCTCCTAAAATAAATTGAACTTCACTAACATTTGGTTTTGGACGGCGCTTATCAATTACTGCAATATTCCCAGCCAAATTCCCTAAACGATTAGCCACATCTCGTGCCCTTACTAATCCACCATGATCTGGAGAAACAATTGTTACTTCTTCTTTAAGATGATCTTCTTCAATTTTTCGAACAATTGTTCTTACTAATTCTTGTGTTGAACGTAAATCATCAACTGGAACATCAAAAAATCCCATTGATTGTGGTGAATGTAAATCAACAGTCATTACTCTTGTTGTCCCCGCTGTTGTTAACATATTTGCCACTAATTTACATGTAATTGGTTGACGACCGCGTGCTTTTCGGTCTTGACGAGCATATCCAAAATAAGGAATGATCACATTAATGCTTTGTGCACTACCACGCTTTAGAGCATCAATCGCAATTAATAATTCCATTAAATTTTCATTAACTGGTCAAGATGTTGACTGAATAATATAAACATCTTTCCCCCGTACTGAATTCATTGCGCGCACCAAAATTTCACCATCAGCAAAACGAACAGTTTCCATTCCTTGTCTTGTTACACCTAAAATTTTACAAATTTCATCTGCTAATTTTATTCCAGCAGACAGGCCATATATACTAAAACTTTTTTCTTCCATTAGTCCTCCTTTAAACATTTAAGCTCCAATAAAAATTCTAAATTGAATTTCTACTTATTATTATATACATATCCATAATTAATTAAACTAACTTTGTTATAAAAATGCTATAATTAAATGGTGAAGGTGATTAAAATGACACAAACAAATCAAGCAAAAGATATTATTGATAATCTACGACCTTATATCAACCAAGATGGTGGAGATATTGAATTTGTTGAAGTTAAAAATAATATTGTTTATGTTCGTTTAGCAGGAGCATGCGTTGGTTGTGGATTAATTGATTCAACAATTAAAGATGGTGTTGAACAAATTGTTAAACAAGAAATGCCGGATATTATCGCAGTAGAAGTTATTATGTAACTTCTTTTTTGTTTTGTAAATATTTCTTTAAAACATTTTTTTGGTCAAGCTGTTGGTCAAAAACCATTCCGACTAATTCGGTAATCTTACTTTCAACTTGGTTTGGATTATAATATTCACCACTAATAAATTTAGCACTAAAGAAAACAACAGCAATTAAAATAAAACAACTAATAGCACAAGATAAATATAAAATAACTTGTTTTAATGAATCTAAAAATAAATCATTTTTAACAAATGGTAAATTTCAATCTAAATTTAAATTACTAAAAATACCAACTTGATAGTGCGCAAAAACACGAATTAAAAACTGTACAAGAAATGTTGCTAAAGCATTTAATGCTGAAAAGTAACCCGTGACAGGTCGATTTTGAATCCGATAATTCCACATCATTGTCATTGAAAATAAAATTCCAAATAAAGATATCATTGCAAAGCCATTTAATAATTGACAAATTAATAAAACTTCAGGAATTGAAATTATAGCAACAAAAACAAAATATAAAGATCAAATTATTAATGCTAAAATTAATGAATTCTTAATTCCAATTTTTCTAATAAAAAAATAAATAAACATTGCTCCAATAATTTGAGCAAACCATCAAATTTCTTGAACTAAATGTAAATAGTATTCCACCATTATTTTATTGTGATAAAGTACTCAAGTTTCTTGTGCTAAAATAATGTTCAAAAAATCACCTTGACTTAATTGTCTTAAAATAGCAATAAAAAATAATAAACTAAGAATAACAATAATTTTTCATCATGAAAATAAACTAAAATGCTTTAAAATTTTCGGAGCAAGAGCACCAATATTAGTTTTAATTTCCGGCATAAAAAAGCAAAAAACAAACGAAAATATTAGTACAATAGTAATTATTCCAAAAATAATATAATGTGAAGTTAATTCACCCTTATTAAAATTTTTAACAAACATCAATACATTAGCACCAACCATATTTGCTATTATGACAATTGGTAAATTTAAAGTTACTGTTGCAAAAGGATTAGTTCGATATAAATAAATCTCATTAAAACTTAAATATCATAATGAATTTGTTGAAACACCAAATCCAAAAACAATCGTGCAAAAAATCATAGCACTTCAATTTTGCGGTAAAATAAAAACTAATAAAATTCCTAAAAACATTAAACCATAAGAAATTCAAAACCATAATTTACGACTTCGAAATAATCCTGTAATTCATGAAGCTGGAATAAAAAAATTGCTGCATACAAAGAAGTACTAACTGTTAATAAAATAGCAATTGAATTAATATTTTTGGCAAAATCAAAAATAATTAAATTATAATTTAAAGTTAGTGAACATGATAATGCTAACCAAAAACAAAAATGCTGAACAATAAAAACTCATTGATAAAAAGATTTTATTCCTTTTTTAACCAAATTAATTATATAACCTAACATAAATAAAATTGTTAAAAAAGGATACAAAAATAAACTGTCTCAATTATTAATAATTCACCCCTAAAGGTTATTAAGTTTTTCAACACGAAGAGCATGACGTCCAGAATCAAAAGTAGTATTTAAAAACATATCAACAATTCAAATTGCATTTTGATTTGCAATAACTCTAGCTCCCAATGCTAAAACATTAGCATTATTATGTTCGCGTGCTAATTTTGCTAGCACTGTTTCATTACACAATGCTGCTCGAATTCCTTTTACTTTATTTGCAGCAATTGAAATTCCAATTCCTGTTCCACAAATTATAATCCCAACACTATTTTTTTCTTTAATTACTCTTTCACCAACAGCTTGGCCAATATCAGAATAATCAACCGCTTCAATACTATCTGTGCCTAAATTAATAATTTCATGTTTTTGTTCAATTAAATGCTTAACAATTGCTTTTTTCATATCAATCCCTGTATGATCATTCCCAATCACAATTTTCATCCTTGTTATTCTCCTTTGCCTACAATTTAACTATAACATTGCTTTTTTAAATAAAAAATAAAAATTAATTCCTTGTAATAATATCCAATAATTTTTCAGGTCTCATTGGCGTTACTGTTACAATTAATCTTGTGTGTTTTGTAACCACAACATATAAGTTCCCTTTTAAATTATCTAATTTAATATATAAATTTTTTGTTGTTTCAATGCGATCAGAAGAATTATCAATCATTTTAATAATTTTTTCTTTAATAATTCAATCATTTTCATTTGTAAAAGCAGGAATTCGTTCCCGAATTCGTTGCAAACAATGAAAAGAAAACCCTAAACTGTGTTGATAATAATATCCCATTCCTATCCACCTACTTTATATTATTATACATATATATATTAAAAAATAATGATAAAATGTTAAAAAAAGTACTACTTTTCTTTACACTTTTTTATCTATTTGCTATAATTCCTTTGTGTCTTAAAAGTCGAAAGGAGAGCAAAAATGGCTAATATTAAATCACAAATTAAAAGAGTTAAAACAAATTCAAAAACTAACTTAGCAAATAAATCTTTTAAATCATCAGTAAAAACAGCAATAAAAAAAGCAGAAATCGCTATTACCGCACAAGAAGCAAACGCATCAGAATTAGTTAATACTGCAATTACTTTAGTTGATAAAGCAGTTACTAAAGGAATTTATCATGCTAATAAAGCTGCTCATGTTAAAAGCAGATTAATGCTTAAAACACATTAATTTTAAAATCCTTTTCAACAAAGACAGTAAATATTAAAAGAATAAAAAAATCATAACTAGTTATGATTTTTTTATTTATCTTTTGATCTATTAGAATCATCTTTTTCAAAAACATTATCATCCTTAAATTCATCATCAAATAATGTTGGATCCATTTCATATTTTTGGCCATTCATCATTGCAGTAAGGGCTTTTTGATATTCTGTATTGGCACGAATCAATTTATTACGGTCTGTTTTAGGAGCTAAAACTGCTAAAATAATAACCATAATACCAGCAATAAGACTAGCAATCATTGAAATAATTGTAAAAATACGTAATACTTGGTAAGTTGTACTATTATAAACTTCACTTACTAAACTATTAATTGTCATAGCTAAATCTGAATCTGGTAATAATAAGTACCCTGTGATTGCTAATTGTGGATCGTTTTGAATTAAAAATCCACCATTAGGTACCGATCTACTATTAAAATATTTTTCAACAACATTTGGTAATAATACTTGAATTAATGACAATGAAGAATAAAGAAGAATAACAATTGATAATACAACTGGTCAAAACCTAACGACATAATTATCACGTTTAAAACGTTTTTTCCCTAACAATTCATAACCCAAGAAAATTCCCGGTAAGATCGATAAAATTCCCGAAAAGATTTGTAGCCCAGCGGATTGCATTAATAAAAACTTATATCTTGAACCAAAGCTAAATACTTCACTAAAATTATTGTTAGTATTATGTAAAGCACTATCAGCCCCACCACCTATAATCACAGGTAAACCAGTTCCCGGAATTGTATAAATAATTACTTTTGTTTCTAAATGGATATTTAGATAGGAATTTAAAAATCACAATAAAACTAACAAAGCAGAAGCTAAAATAACAAAACCAGCAACAATTTTCTTTAAAATTGGCATATACTTTGGTTTTAAAGTATAGAAATAAAACCGTGGGTCTAAGCGTGGATGAATTGGCATATTTGCCATTTGTTGCATCATTTGTGACATATCAAATTTGTTTGGATTACTAAAGTCTCCTGGTCCGATACCGCCCATTGGAGCCCCTATACCTCCTATTCTTGTCGCCGGTCGTCGTCCTACTTCAAACTGAGATTCAGCTGCCTCATCTTCATTAACTTTATTTAACTTTTCACGAGCATTATCAATTGCTTTTTCATCAGTAAAATCTGCTGTGGCATCAATTAACTCACTAGTGATAATGTTTTCTCTTGTAATATAATTTTTCTCAACAGCAAAATTTGAAACAATATATTGCACAAAAGCAGCATATTCTTCATCTAACATATTAAAAGTAGCACCATCAACCTTTTCAATAATTTCTGATTCATTAGTAATATCAGCCAAAACTTGAGCAAATGAAAGAGTAAATTTATTATCATTTAAATTTGCATTAAATTCTTTTTCTAATGTTAATAAATTACAAATTTGTTGAATTACTAATTTTTTAAAATCTGGGTTAACTATTACTTGTGCCTTAATATTATCATCGTTAAAGATATTATATAATGTATAAACTATATGGGCATATAATTTATTTTCTTTCATTTATTTATGTCCCTCATCTCTCTTTTTGTGATAATTTAATTTATATCAAATAATTTAATTAAATACAAATCACTACTAATTTCTCTTCTTATTATACCTTTTTTTATATTATAATCAATTCAAAATAATTCTTGAATAATATTATTTGCTTTATTAATACTAAAATTATGCATATGTTCTGAAATCTTTTTTACTCGAAAAGGATGAATTTGTAAAATTTCCGCAATTTGTGAAGGTGTTTTCTTTAAAACAGATAAAACAATAATGTCTCTTGTAAAAATAACACTATTGGTAATTAATGCTAATAAAGCAATACTATTTAAACCTCGTTCTTGTAAATAATGATAATTTATTAAAAAACTATTTAAATCATTTTTTAGTAAATCATCAACTAATTTAAAAATATCTGTATCTAAATATTTTGTCATATTATTTGCAATTAAATCCATCGTAATTTTTGAATTTATCAATAACAATTTTTCTAATTCATTTTTAATAATATATAAATTATTTGGCAAATATTCAACAATCTTAGGAATTAAATTTTGGTTAATAGTTCCATTATTCTTTGTAATATAATCATCAATAAACTTGATTAATTCATTATATGATAAATTTATTGCCTTTAAAACACTAGTTAATGCTAGCATTTGCTTAGTTATTTTTAAACGATTACTAAGCTTATTTACTGGACAAATAAAAATAATAAAAGTACTCGGATTTGGGGCTGCTAAATATTCCATTAAACTTGTTAAATGGTTTTTATTATCTATTTTTGCCTTAATTTTTTCTTCTGTAAGAAAGTAACTATCATTAACTATTATTACTCGTTTTTCTGAAAACATTGGTATCGTGTTAGCATCATTCAAAATAGATGGTAGTGAGTCTTCTAAATAATTATATTCTTGTAAATCATACTCATTATCAGGATTAATTTTTTTTAAAATCTTATTTTTTTTCATTTTAATTAAAAAAGCATCTTCTCCATATATTAAAAACATCTTTTAAAACTCCTTTAAAATGTTCTAAAACCTATGATAAAGTAATATTATCATAAAAGTAAAAAATAAATTGGTGATTTAAAATAATTTAATTGCTGCTGAGGCTGACATAATATTAAATTGAATTATGTAAAATGAAGTGCAACAAATCTTTATTAGTTAAATAATATAATAAAAAAATTAGAAAAATCAACCATAAATTTAAAAAAATTAAAAATATTTTAATTTTTCTTTTATTTTATAAATATTTAAGCACACTAAAAAATAATTTATTAATTTTAATTAATAAATACATATTTTATTATTTTAATGACATATTTTATGAGTTAATGTACATTTTTAAATATTTATTGTTTATATATTCTGCAAAAACATTTCTTTAGCACTTATTCAATTTAAACACGGTCGGAGTTTATCATTTATTACATTATTAACTACTCAATCAATTCGTTTTTGACTAACATTATTAAAATCAGTGCCCTTAGGAAATCATTTTCTAAACTCACCATTTATATTTTCAATTAAAGGTTTTTGACGAGGTTTACCAGCGTCACAAAAATATACTTGTGTTTCAACAAATATTTCCATTTCTCGTCATTTACTAAATTCTTTCCCTCTATCTGTTATTATTCCTTTAATTTTTCCAATTAAATTATTATTTATAACAATTTCTTTAAACTTTTTCTCAACTTCCCTAGCAGTATGATTTTCTAATTTTATTACAAAATATTTTTTACTTGATTGTTCTGCTAAAACTAAACAACTAGATAAATGTTCTTTTCCAACAACAGTAGCCATTTCTAATCAACCAACATTAGAAACTTTATTTTCAATATCTCAAATTAATTTAAAATTAGTTAATTTACCACGATTATCTTTTTTCCTTTTGTTTTATATTTTTTACCACGATGTCGCAAATTCTGTTTTAAAAAACCATAAAAACCTAAAAGAATTCATTTATACAATGTTTTAACACAAACCGGAAATTTAACACCAAATTTTAAAAAATAACAATAAATAAATTCTCTCGGAGAATCACGACATTTATTAAGTCTAATTTTCATAAAATTAATCTGCTCTTCCGTAAATTTACATCTTTTATTATTCTTTTTTCTTTTCTCATAATACATTTTATCTGACTTATAAGCACTATATTCATCAATATTTTTAAACTTCTTAATTTCCCGTAAAATAATACTACGATGTCTATTCAAAAATTTAGCAATTAAAGAAATATTCTGTTCACCATTCCTTTTTAAAAAAATTTTTGATAATAATAATTGTTCTAAATTAACTTTATCCATAAAACTTAAATGACTATACATAACATTTATATACCTTTCATTAACTTATAAAATTAATACTTAATACAAAATAATTGATATATAATTGATATATGATAAAATCAATTATATATAAAACAATAAAAAAGAGCAATGTATATGAAAAAATGACTTAGCATAATAGGAGCAATCGGATTAACCACAATAAGTACAAGAACATTAATCAGTTGTAATAAAGAAAATAATAATGAAAACGGGGAAGGAGATAATAAACCACAACAACCACCAAAAGATAGTAATTGAAAATTAATTACTGATTATAATTGACTTAAAGATAATTTTGATAATAAATATTATTTTGTAATTTGGAAACAATCTTATAGTAAAGAATGAGAAATAATGAAATTTAAACATAATATACGTTATGATATGAAAATAGAAAGTTACATTAAAAATAATTCTTTTAAAGGTCTTTATCGTTGAGATGGTGATGGTGAACCACAAACACCAACTATTGAAAAAAACACCGGTGAAATTACTGACTGAAAAGAATAAAAAGAAACTTAATAACAGTTCCTTTTTTATATTAATCGCACAAATTTCATAAAAATAATTAATAAAAAGATATTTGTTATTGTACTATACAATGCTGGATTAATTTGACTGTATAAATTATTTAAGGGTATTTAATATATTTTAAGAAATTATTGAATAAATAATCCATCTACTTAATTTAAAGATACCATATTTAATTTTATTGTCAACAAATTTTTATATTTTTTTAAATTTAATCACAACAAAAAATGCATTTTTATTAAAATTATTTAATTTAAAAATAAAATTAATAAAGATGTAAGTTTTGTTGTTCGGTTTTATTAAAATTATTATATAAAATACTATTATTTTCTGGTGGTTTTTCTGGTTGTTTAAAATCCTTAATATTATTTCTTAATTTTAGCATACTAGTATTCAATTTATTTCTAACAGTTTTTTCGCTATAAATTCCTTTTTTAGAAAATGCGCCCTTACCATAATGGGAGACATCGCCCTCCATATGACACCCAATATTATTTCATAATGTTTGATTTTTAATACCCTCTTCGTTATTTTTAATTAAGTTAATTGTTTCTCTTAAAAACTTTTTAGAACTAGGAATAAATGACTTACTTTCTTTTAAACATTGTAATAATTCATAATATTTTCCATTATAAAAATAATCAACAACTTGTTTAAAAGTTTCTTTATTTTCTTTAATTATTCTTCGGTGGGGTAATAAATCCTTAAATCTTTTTACTAAATGAAATTTGTCTATTGTATAATGAACTTTGTTATTAGGAAAACGATTTGCAATATCTTTTTTAACCCCTTTAATTCAATTTGCTCCATCACCTAAAATCATAATTTCAGTATCATCTTGAATATTATAATTACTTATTATCAAAAGTATTAATTTAACAACAAAACGGGTTAATTTTGTTTTTTTAGAAATATAAATTGGAATATTATCTATTTCGTAAACACCTAACTTATTTGCAATTATATGTCTTTTTTCGGTTGATTTTTCTTGATCATAACCAGTATGAACAGTAGATAATAAGGTGTGTTTTTTAATCCTTTTTCTATCGTATTCTATTTTAAGAAAAGTTCCATCCACTTGAATATATAAAGTATGTGGAACATTTATTTTGATATTGGTATTATTAATATAATATTTGTCGTTTGTTGTTGTGTTTTTTATTGTATTTGAAATTGTCATTAAACTAATTTTTGCTTGTTCTAAGGCATCTAAAATATCACGGTATTTTTTATCATCACTTAAAAACAATAAAATTCTTTCTTTGACGTCATTCCCCAGTCTTTGTCATTTTTTAATTCCTAAAAATTTATCTAAAATAAAAATATATTCTTCTTTCTCTGTTATTGGATTAATTTTATAATATCGTCGTCTGCGAAATGTTATTTTACCTTTTAAAGTAATTAATGTTTTTGTTCTTATTTCTTTTACTCGATAATGTTTAAATTTATCATCATTTTTATAATTTTGAAAAATAAAATCATCTATATTTTCTAACCTATATGCAATTTCTCCAACAGCATATCTATTCAAATCTTCATATGTTTTATTAAAAAAGTTTTCCCCATTAATAATATTATTAATATTCATTTTAAAGTTGTTTCCTTTCGTGATTTAAAAATAAATCATCACACACATTAAAATAAACACCTAAAAAAAAGCAAGTTATTTTTAACTTGTTTTTCAAATATTTAATTTTTTTAATATTATTTAATACAATTTTGATACTTTTTTGATAACAAAAATATTATATCTTAATTTAAAATAAAAAAACAAGATTTTTTAACCTTGCTTATAATAATTTTCGTTAAAATTAAATTTTTAAATAATATTTAAAATCAGAATCATCATCACTAAAACAAAAAAGGCATTTTTTACAATTGTAATAATTTTTATAACAAATGTAGCAACATGGACTATTACATACAATACATTCATATCTTTTTTTGCTTTTCTATAACACAATCCTCTTGCACCAGTAAATTGACATTTTTCATCGTTAACATGTTTATTATATTTTTCTCAAAATATTTCTTTAAAAAATTAATTTTCTTTTTTTATTTGTTCTTCACTTTTTGGATTATATTTTAAAAAATATTCAAAAGAAGATCTTATTTCTGCTGCAATTTTTTCAAATTCAGTTTCAAATTCAATTTTAGATTCTTTTTCCACTTTTTCCTCCACTTGTTCTTTTTTTCTTTTGATAACATATTATCAAAAAAATAAATTTTTATCATTATTCTTTGTATATATTTATATTCATTATATAATTTTTATATAAATAAAATATTAAGAAAGGACTGACTTTTTATGAAAAAAAGATTAAGTTTTTTAGGAGCAATTACATTATTAGGAACAAGCACAACAAGTTTAGTTGCTTGTAATAATATACCACAATATAACGAAGATGAATTACAACAACTAAAACAAGAAAACCAAATAAATACAAATTTCCAAGAAATAAAAGAAAACTTAGAATGAATTTGCCCACAAGAACAACCTTTTAATCAAGTTGATAATAAATGATATTTTGTTGTGTGTCGTGGCAATGAAAATGATGTTTGAGAAATTGTTAAGTTTAAAAATGATACAGAAATATATTTTAATAAATGAAAAAAAATAAAAGAATTTAATAATTTTGATATTGTATTATGTTATACAACATTTGGAAATAATTTAGCAAAGTATAAAACTGCTATTTCTGGTATATATAAACCTGGAATTACTGGTTTTATAGATGTATGAGAAAATATTAATAATTACATTAAAGCAGTTTATCGTTGAAATGGTGATGAGCAAAAATTACCTGATTTAATTGTTGATAATAATGGCAATGTAAAAGTTAATAGTGAATAAAAAAAGCAATTTTTACTAAATTGCTTTTTTAATTTATTTAATTTTCTTTTTCATCATCTTTTTTAATTATGTCATTAATATTATCTTCTTTATTTTCACCTAGCAAAATACATTCATTATTAATTTTTTCTTTTAATTTTAGCATTAGTTTATTAATTTCAGTGAATAAAATTGGCAATCCCAATGTTAAACCGTGAACTATTCAATATGCTAATCGTAGAAAAAATAACTTAGTCTTTTTCTTTTTCATTTTTATTACCATCCTTGTTTTTTGTCTGATATTTATTTTGTTGTTATTAGCCAATTTATTATTTATAATTGTAATAACATCTAATTTCGTATTAATATTATTAATTTCAATTTTAATATCGTTTATTTTTTCTTTTAATTCTTTATTTTCATCTCTAATTTTTTGTTGTTTTTTACTCAAAATAGTTGCTGTTATGCCAGTTGTCCCACCAGTAAAAAGTGATATAACCAAAACAATAATTTCTAAAATAGTTTCACTCATTTTTTATTCTCCTTATTATCAAATTAATGGTTCTCAACTTCCAAATGCTCTTAAACCAATAGCGGCCGTTGTCGCAATACCACGCTGCGCTTTATCTCATGTTTTAAAATCTTTTCATACTCAAAATTTAATCATCCCACCATCATATTTTAATATCGGTGATCATTCTTCTCCACCATTTCAACGATAAACTGCTTTAATGTAATTATTAATATTTTCTCATACATCTATAAAACCAGTAATTCCAGGTTTATATATACCAGAAATAGCAGTTTTATACTTTGCTAAATTATTTCCAAATGTTGTATAACATAATACAATATCAAAATTATTAAATTCTTTTATTTTTTTTCATTTATTAAAATATATTTCTGTATCATTTTTAAACTTAACAATTTCTCAAACATCATTTTCATTGCCGCGACAAACAACATAATATCATTTATTATCAACTTGATTAAAAGGTTTTTCGTCTGGTGTCATTTCTTTTAATCTGCTTTTGACATATTTGGCACTGCTTTCTATTTTGTAGGGCATTTCTCTAATTCTTTTGTCTAGTTGTGCTATTTTTTGATCCATTTTTTCCATTTCTTTGGTTCATTTTTTATTGAATTCTTCTTTTTTTCTTGGGCATATTCGCAAAAATTAATAAAATTGTTAGGGTCTTTAATTGATTGATAACGAATGGGAGCGCGTGCGGTATATTCTCAATTAAAGGATTTTATTTTTTCTCCTTTTAGGGGTAAATTAAAACTAAGAATAGGGAATTCATAAATTCCGTCTTTATGTCTTGTGTTTAAGTTATCTTGGGTTAATCTTCCTTTGTCTGTTCATACAAAATATTCGCTGGCACATTTATTTTGATAAATTGCTTGGTATTTAAAATCATTTACTTGATTAATGTTATCGATTATGGCGGTTGCTATTGTTTTTGAATTATCGTTTCAAGTCATGGCACTTTTAATATTTTTTCATGGTTTGTTTTCTTCTTCGTTGGTTTTTTCAAAATAGAATTTATTGTCAATTCCGCTTGGTTCAACTTCGTCAATTTTAGTGTTAATGGGGCATTGTTCTAATAATTCTGTTAATTTTTCAATTTGTTCGCTTTTGTTTTCTCCTAAACTTTCAATAAAATTTTTATTAATATATTGGTAGTTTTCATCTGGGTTGTCTATATCGGGGATTGGATATACTAATGGTGCTTTTGACATATCTATTTTAATTGTTAAAAATATTGTTGTTGTTTCTGCTTGGTTTTTTGCATAGGGAATTAAGTCGTTGATATCGTTTGTGGTGTTGTTTTCTACTTTAATCATTCTTCCGCAAATGCTTAAATAAAAAAATGGTATTTCTTTGTTTCCTTTTTTTGTTTTTATTTTTACTTGAATTCCGTTGTCTTCATATTTGAATTCTGCTTCTAAGTTTTCTTGTTCGCCAAATCCGTAAAATAAAAAACCAGTTGAATTGTTATCACATAGTTTTAACATTCCTTCGTTATAATTATCGCTATTGCCTAATAAGTTTATAGCGTTTTTATTGCTTAATTCTTTATTAGCATAGTGGGGGATTGTTTGGTTTCTTAACAAAAAATCATAGTATATTGCTTGGTCGCGGTCTGTTAAATAATCTTCTGTATTGTCAAATGTTATAAATCTAAATGCCATTTTTTTACCTCTCTTTTATAAATATTTTTTTTCTAATTTGTTAGATGTTTTATCTCATTCACTATGTAATGCGTTATTAGCAATCATGTTTTTATTCATTGTTTCTTCAAAGTTGTTAAAATTATTGTTTAGATCGTTGTTTAGTTTTGTGTGTGGTTTTAAGTCTTCTCAATATTTTTGATTTTCTTTTATATTGTAAATTGTGTTATTTTGTAATTGATAAGTAAATAATTCAATATCATAGCTTCATTCTTCATTTTTAATATCTTCTCATGATAAATTACTTTCATTTAATAATTCGTTTGTTAGTATTTTAATTTCGTTCTTTTTTGTTCTCAAATTAATATTAAAAATAATTTTTTTAATTGAATTTCTATTGGTTGCTTGTAATTCATATTCTGTATCTTCTTCAATTTCAATAATTCGCCCATAAATTAATATATATGTATGATTAAAAACAACTTTATTTCCAAGGTGTCTTTTTATTAATTTTTTTTCTTCGTTATATAACTAATAATAGCGGTAATGCTGGGGAAAATAATATTATCTATAAAATAAGAATGGTTATCTTTTTCAAAATTTACATTATATTTTAATTTAATATTATTACTAATAAATTGCATTATCTTTAAAAATGATGTTTCTTTTCATATAATATTTCTAAACCATTAATATTTGGAATTTCATTATTATTTTCTTTAATTGCTTTTTTAATAGCTTCTTCATCAATAGTTTTAATAATAAATTTTTCTGGCACTTTTTCAATATCAATAATATTTATTTTTAAATCTCATCTTGTTTTTAAACCTTTAACTTTTATGTCTTCTTTATTCAAAATTTCAGAAATTAAATTATTTTCTTTATTATTATTTAATTCTTTTAATTGATTTTCAGCCGCATTCATTCAATTAATTTGTTTAGTCAATATTTCAATTTGAATAACATCTGTTTCTAATTTTTCAAAAGATTTAGTAATGTATCTATACAAACTATCAATTATTTTAAGTTCTGATCGATTATTAACAATTGGAGTTATTATTTTTTTAATTGTAGATTTTAATAATATTTTTAATTCAGTACCATAATCTGCATCACTTTTGTTATTAACTTGAAAATTGTTAATATTTTTAATTAAATTATTCAAATTTTTTAAATCATTATCAATATTTTTTAAAAAAAGTAAATTATTTGCCACACATTTTTTTAATGTTGAGATAATAAATTCATCTTTATTTTTAAAATCATCTAAATCTTTATTTGTTTTAATAATTTGATTTATTTGATTTTCGCTTTTTATTACATCCATTATTTTTCCTCCTTACTAGGTAATTTGTAATATAATGAATTATTTTTTAATTGTGCTAATTCTTCTATCTCATCTACAAGTTCGGCACTTACTTTAAATAATTGTTGTTCTTTTAACTCAGTAAGTTCTTTTTTAAGTGCTTCATTTTCTTCTTTAAGTTTGTTAAATTTAATTCTTTCTGTTACATCCATTATTTTTCCTCCTTACTAGGTAATTTGTCATATTTAGAATTATCTTTTAAAATTAGAATATACTTTGATAATTGTTCTTCTGTTGGTTCTTCTTCATCTTCAACTATACATTGGTCTCAATGTCCGTGATAACTACAATAATATTGAGCATCAAAATCTTCTTTATATAATATTTGTTGTTTTAATTCAGCAAGTTTATTTTTAAGTGCTTCATTTTCTGCTACAAGTGCTTCATTTTCTGCTACAAGTATATCTGTTGTAGTAATTCCCATTATTCATCCTCCTCAATTTCCTTAATTATTAATAAATTATTTAGTTCACTTGTATTTGAAAAATTAAAATATAATTCTGATAATGTTAATATGTCAATAGAATTATCTTTTCAATAACATTTATATTTTTTATTTTTACATTTATTTCAATTTACACCAATAAATGTTAATCAAGCATTTTTATAATTAATTTCATTTTCTAACATTATTCATTCTCCTCAATAACAGTTAATTGGTCTAATTGTTGTTGTGTTATTTTAATATTTTTTAAATCAGCACCTCGTAAAACAGCACCTTTTAAATCAGTCCAACGTAAATCGGCTTCTTTTAAATCAGCCCAACGTAAAACAGCGCCTTTTAAATCAGTCCAACGTAAATTAACACATCGTAAATCTAATTTTTCACTTTCTAAATATTTACTGATTTTATTTTGTTCAACAGTTATTCCTGTTAAATCTTTAATCATATCTTCTAATGTTTTCACTTTATAATTCCTCCTTATTTTTAATATTTTTAATTCCTTGATAACTATTAAAGTAATATTTATGATTTCTAATTTTAAATTTATTAATTGTTTCTAATGGTTTATTTTTGATATCATAATCTGAGAAATCAAAATAACCAGCACAATAATTACAATGTGAAATAAACTTACTCATTATTAAATTTCCTCCAAATTCTTTTCTGCAATTAAAGTATCAATATAGTCATAAGCACTTTCTTCTGAGTGACATTCTTCTAATGCTTCATTAAATAAATCTTCTTTTGTGTAAACTTTGCCATCTTCATCTTTTCACACATTATTTATTTTCCTTTAATATAAGTTCCAAGAATTCCAGTTCCTTTTTTCTATTTTTAATGTAATTATTTATTGATACAGTATTATCTCTTTCATCTATTGTGAATAAGTGTTCCATTTTTTTATTAAAAATCTTAATTGCATTATATCCACTATATATTCCAGTTCCACGGGAAATTTTATAGCAGTATTTATCATCTAATTTATTAATAATTTCTTTTTGAAATTCTGATAATTGTACATTTCTAATTTCTTTCATATTATTTATTTCCTTTTCATTCAATATCTTTTAAATCAATAATTGCCGTTGATAAGCCATAATTATTATTTTCAATTTTTTCTCGCACTTTTGCTTCTTCTAGTGTGTAATAAGCATAAGTAGTTAAATATTCATTTTTAATAATTAATAAGTATTTTTTAGTCATAATTTAATTCCTCCTAATTCTTTTTATTTACACTTAAATTTTCTAATTGATAAGTTTGTAATCAGTGTTCTTCACATAATATAATTTGTTTTTTATAACCTAAATTTCACTCTAATTTATCATTACTTTTTTCAATATAACTATTTCCACAATAAGCATTTTTATTATTACAATTAATTCTTTGACATTTCATATAGTAATTCCTCCTAATTCTTTCTAGTATTTAATGCTCAATGTTCATCAGTAATATCTTCAAATGACACTGGATAACTTCTAAGCATTAATTCATGTATTTTGTTAATAGTTTTTTTATTTAACTTTTTCATTTTTATCTCCTTAAATTTCCTTGGTTAATTTTTTTTATTATTTTGATACTTAATAAATAAAAAAATGGTAAGCATATTGTGTTTACAATTAACACTCCAATTATTATTTGTTCTATATTTAAAACACCAAGATTTAATCAAAAAAGTATAAAATCAATTGGAAAGTAAATTATTAAATTCATGAATAAGAGTAGAGTAATTTTTCAAAAATTATGACATTTTATTAAATAAATAATTCTTAATAAAATTGCAAATAAACCTGTGCCAATATTTCAACATAATGATCCTAGAGTAAAACCTCATAATGATAAATCAACTAATAAATGACCAACAAAACCAATAAATAAACATCAATATCAATTTAAAATAAAAGTACTAATAAAAACTGGAATTAAAAATAATGGAATTGATGTTCTTAAAATGATTTGTATTCGCATTACTTGTGATAATACAACCATCATCGCAATTAAAACTGCTATATAATTTATGTTTTTAATTAATAAAAAATAATTATTGTTTTTGCATTTTTTTATATTTAACATAACTAAGTCCTAATTTTTTAGCTTGCCGTTTATCTTTTTGTTTTTGTTTATATTCTTCATCAATTAAATTAATATTATTTAATAATTCTGTTTTTTGTAAATCAGACAAACAACTATTAGATAGTGCAATTAAATAAATACTTTGTTTTTGTTGTTCTAATTCTATTTTTTCTAATTTAGCCAAAATTGAAGCAATATTCATTTTTTTATTTCCTTTCTATTAAAATTCAAATTTAAACTGAATATTTTTTAATCTTTTTTTAATTATTTTGTAATATTCATTATTTATTTCACAACCCAATCACTTTCGTTTTAACTGTTCACAAGCATACGCGGTTGTACCACTTCCTAAAAAACAATCTAAAATTAAATCATTTTCTTTACTATATTTACTAATTAATCGATTAAATATATATAATGGTTTTTCTGTTGGGTGTCTTGTTAATTTTTTTCCGATTGAATAATTAAAAATTGTTTTTTTACTTTCATAATCATTTTTATAATTCGGAATTCGATGTTTTTTAGAATAAATTATCATACAATATTCTTTATCTTGATAAATATGATTATTAGTTGGCATTGGATTTGTTTTGTTTCAAAGGATAAAATCATAAAGCATATCTTTTTTACGAACTCAATCTAAATAATCTATAATTTGTTGTCTATTCATTCAAATTAACATAAATTTATTTTTTGAAATTCGATAAAACTCATCTAAATAAGTATTTATATCAAATGAATTATGTAAATTATTATCATAGATAGCATTAATATATTTATTTATGCTTTTGGTTATATTGCTTTTTTCATTTTTTTGTTCGTTTTCTCTTTTTGATAAATTATATAAATAGGGCGGATCAGTTAGTATTAAATCAACACTATCGTTTTCTAATGTCTTTATAAATTCCAAAGCATCTCCATTTATTAATTTTCCTAAATTTGTTTTAAACATTTTTTCACCCTTTGCCTTTCGCTTCACTTTAAAGGTGATCGCAGGCACTATACTATTGTGTTTTAAAATATGCAGTGAGCTTTCTATGTTATGTCTATTTAATATATAATCTTAAAACTTTGTATATTATTTAAAACTTTTTTGGGAATATTTTAATTTAAACTTTTTAAGTCTTTAATTAATTGTTCTTTTTTTTCAACACTTAAATTTGTGAAATTATTTTTATTTGTTTTTACTTTTTTAGGTTCACTTGAAAATAATGCTTTTTTCATATTAGTAGAGTAATTTTGTTTATATTGATTATATAAATTAATTAATTCCGTTCCAGTTAAACTCTTTCAAATATTACGCTTTAAATTTTCATCATATTTTACAATAGAATAATAATTATCATAAATCAAACCGATTGCTACTTGATTACAATTTTTTTCACTCGGATAAATAAACTTATTACTCAATCAAAAACCAATATGACGATTATGATTAGGTAAATTTATAAATGAAGCTTTATCTGTTCTAAAAACTATAAATTCTCTTCGAATAAAGCAATTTTCTACGTTAATATTCTTCTTATAACTTGGTTTCTGATACATTACTCAAATCAACTCGCTTTCGGTTACACTGCATTGAACAAACATTTAACTTAAAATACAAACTACCAACAATTTTTTTATTCAAAATAGAATGACAAATTTGACATTTACGTTTTAAAAAAAATATTCAAATTCCTAACATAATTAATCACACTCCTTTTTTTAATAAACATTGTTATATTTAATGTTTATCTATTGTTTATTTAATGTTTATATATTGTTTATCTATAGTTTATTTATTGTTTAATAAACATTGTTATATTTAATGTTTATCTATTGTTTATTTAATGTTTATATATTGTTTATCTATAGTTTATTTATTGTTTAATAAACATTGTTAATAAACATTGTAAGCATTATTAAAAATATAAAATAGTAAAAATTGGCACACTGAAAATAACTATTAACAAGTTTAATAAAAGAAATATAAAATTAAAATTAATAAATCAAATAACATAACTAGTGTGCCATAGATGAGTTATCCATCTTGTTATATTAGAATTATTTAATTTTACTAAAAAAGATTTTTAAATACCCAGTTTTTCAATCAACATCTATCCTTGAATTTTCCAAATTATTATAAAGTCAAATTTTTTCTTTGTTTATATACTTAATTTGATTTAATAAAACTTTGTGATTTTCACAAGTTCATAAAATTTTATTTGTTTCAAATTCTTCGGTGATAAATGATGATAATTTATAACAATTAATAACATCACATATTTTTTGTTGTTTAATAATTTTCATTTTTATAAATCAAAATTAATATTGACTATAATAAATATCTTCAAATCATTCTGTTTTTTCGCGATGTTTAACTTTATGAATTCGCTTTGGCATTCCGCACTTACTGCATCTAATCATAATATTGATTTTTTCCATTTTTAGTTTCTCCAATCTAATATTTAACGATTGATTTATTAATATAACTAAGTGAAACAAAACAAGGACAACACCTTTACTAAGTAGATATATGGATTATTTAATAATTTCTTAATTTAATATGGTTTTTTTCAGAAAGGAAACAACTTTTTTATTATTTTAAAAATTATAAATATTTAAAGATGCTGTCCTTGTTTTGAATCAATTAGTTATTTTAGGTTTTTTCAAATAAAAAAACCATTTTAGTAAATGGTTTAATTATTCTTATTTAATTTCTTTATATTTTTATACCCTACTTTTTTTATACTACCTTAAATTTTCATACTTCAAATATTTGACTAAAAAAACTATATACTGTTTCAAAAACCTTACCAACACCGCTCGCTAATTCGTTAACTTGTTTAACTCCCGGAATAGTATTAACAATTCAAATCACCGCATTTTTAATATGAGTTTCTAAATCTCATCAACCTTTAGGAGTTATATATTGCACTTGAAATCATTGCTTATCGGGGAACAAACAACCATTATTAATCTCTTGCCAATTATAAATCCCAAAATTAAAATCATAATATCGATACATATCATTCTCTTTTTGTGCTTGCAATTCAAAAACATTATAACCGATTTTTTTGTTCTTCAATTTTTTTATATTGCAAACCATATTTATTTTGTAAATCACCACCAAAAACATAACCCGAATTTGAGTTAATATTATAATTATTAGCAACAGAAAAATCATAATTAAAAACAGGAATCGTGTAATCGAAGTGCAGATTGAAGATTCTGTTTACCATTTGTAAAATAAATTTGGCATCTAATAGTTTTTAAATTTTCAATAACTATTGGTGCTGGATAATTTTGGCGTTTTGTTTTTTCACCAGAAATAAAACAAACTTTTGGCATTATTTTATGCAAAAATACTAAACTTGAACTAGTTTCTGAACCATGATGTTGCACTTGTAGCAAAGTGATTGGATATAATTGTTCTTTTAATAAATTTATCTCAATTTTTTTACTAATATCACCTGTTAATAAAATTTGGTATTGATTTATTTTAACCAAAAGCACTAAACTATTATTGTTTTCATCCTCATCATTAATTCTTTTATGCAAAACAGTAAATTTTAATCCTCCAAATTGAAATGTTCTAAACTTTGTATTATTTTGAATCACTTATTTAACATTAAAATATTTTTTTACAATTGTTAAATTATTATTATGATCATCATGGTGATTAGAAATAAAAATAGCATTAATTCAATTAATACCTGCTCATTTTAAATAATTACTAACTAATTGTTTTAAACGACCATATCCCACACTAACATCATATAAAACTGTTTTTCAATCTCGCTTGTCGTGAAAAACAATTGTTTGACCATTACCAACATTTAACATTGCCATTAAATAATGAATACTAGTAAAATATGGTTGTAAACCATAGCAAATTATTGACAGAATGCAAAATATTCTAAATATCTTATTTACAAATTCACTCTTATTCATTATTCCTCATAAAAGAATATAATATAACAAAAGATATCACACAGGGACATAACCAACATTCCAAATTAAATTAATTTTATTTAAAATCACCATATAATTGATTAAAAATAAATAAAAATATTGATAAATAAAATAGCATGGTGGAATAAAAACAATTATTAAAGAAAACAAATAAATTAATGATAAAATTGGGAGCAATAACAAATTAAATAAAATACTAGAAAAATTTAATTGATAACTAAAATATAACATTCATCCAAGTAAAAAAATAAACGCCATTAAGTTATAGTATAGTAATTTCTGTCAAAAATAATAATGTTTTGTTTTTGAATTTAAGTTTAAAAATAGACATGTTATTGTGAAACTATGTCAAAATCCACTTCCTAAAAAACTGTATGGAAAAAATAATAATATTAATAAAATACTTAAATTTCATTTTGATTTTGCTGTTAATTTATAATTTCAAAAATGAGCATTAAATAGTGATAACGATAACAAGATAATTGCTTTCACACTAGCAAAAGAAAAATTTAACAAATATAAATAAAAAAATAAGAATAAGTAAATTATATAATAATCTTTTCTTCGCATTATTCGTTTAAAAATTTTGCTTAAAATATAAAACAAAATATTAAGATGATAGCCTGAAACAATTAATAAATAACACCCAATTGAATAAAATAATCATATAAAACAAGCGTTGCCTTTGCTTTTTGACCAAACAAAAATAAAGCAAGCGTATCTTTTGTTAGGTCATCATAACTATTAAAAAACTTTGTTATTTTAGCAAGAACCGTATTTCCAGGTTTAACAGCAATTACTTTCGTTATATTAAATTGATAAAAAATGTTATTAGCATTTAAAAACGATTGCATATTTAATTCATACACACTAGATGCTGATTTAATGTTAGAATAATAGCCTTGTAAACAAATTTGATCATGTAAATTAAAATTAATAGTTGTTTTTAAAAAATATTTTTTTCAACCAACACTCAAATAATAATAACCATTCCCGTGCTTTTGAATTCTACCATAAACAATGTTGTTTTCTTGGAAACTTGGTTGTTGCAAATAATAATGACATAATGCTGAAATAATGATTACAAAAATTAATAATCCTAAATAAATTTTTTGTTGTTGTCAAATCAAAATAAAACCTAAACCTAAAATAACTAAAATTGACTAATAACTATTAATTAATAATAAATAATTAAATCCAATAATACCACCCACCAATAAAAATTGTTCTTATTTTAAAAATTTTAATTTAGATTTTAAATTAAAAAACACAAAATAACCTTATAATATTAAAATATTTCACATAAATTCCTGTTAAATATTGTTGTAATTTATTTACTATTATTTTTGCATCAGCAATTTTTAATTGTAAAATATTTATGATTTAAGACTGTAAAAATTGCGGGATTAAAACCTGATTTAAAAGTTGTTTGTTAATTAAATGGCGCTGATATCATTTAATATATTTTGGGTTTGGAATTAAGCCAATACTTGTCATTTGTCGATATTTTTTTGTATCGTATTTTTATTAATTGGCATATAATTTTGGAACTTAAAATTAAATTTTAATAAAATTTCTTCAATTGAAATGCCAAGCATTTGTTCAGTTATTTGAAGTGGGGTTGGAATAATATTTTTGTTAAGTAATGGCAAATTATATTTATTAGTAAAAACAATTTGATAAATATTATTATTAAAATCTGTTGTAGTTTTATTTTTTTGATAATTATTATCACGAAAAGAAAATAAGAAATAAATTAAAGTAACTAATACTCCAAATAAAATTGTAAACATAAAATACCCCTGCTTTTTAATTGTTCTCCCCTACTTTCAAATTACTATATAATCATGTTATTTTTATTTTCCTTTTGTTAATTAAAATTTAATATTAAAAATAAAAAAAATAGAAGTTAATGACTCCTATTTTTTATTTTCAAAATAATTATTAGTTTTTTCCAGCAATTAAAATATTATATTTATTTAATACATAACTATCTAAATCAGTTATCTCAAATGAACCATCTGCCATTTCTGGTTGAGCAACATACATTCCCTTCTTATTAAGTTTTGCCACAGGAACATAATCACGCTGATAATTAACCATTGCACCAGATTCTGGATCATGAGCATTACTATAATTATAATTATTTTCATAGTCCATTACTTGTTGATACGGTGAAGTATAATTTGCTTCTTCTGTTAATGCGGATGAATTTTGAATAATAAAATTCATAAATTTATAAGCTAAGTCTCGATTTCTAGCATTTTTTGATAAAACCATGTTATCACTTCAAATGTTAGTTCCTTCAATTGTTTCTGGTGTTCACGCCTTTGTTGCTCGTGGGCGGGTAATAATTAATTTTGTTCCACTAGCTTCTTGATGACTTTTAGCAAATAATGTATCAGCATAAATTGCATCGCCATTATACATAAAAGCAAAATCAAAATGTCCATCACCAACGGCGTTTATTAACTCATCATTCATTAAGGCAACATTATTATGTTTTAATAATGTTGCTAATTCGTTGTAACCATGATCAACCTCCATTTGCGTTGTTGGCACTGGTTTGAAATAATTCTTTTCACTAGTTAACATAAATAAATTTCGTGGATCATTATTAATTAAAACTCGTTTATTTGCTGCTGCTTGTCATAAAATATCTCATGAAATTCCGTTTGATATAACATTATTATTTTTAACATCATTAAGTTTAATTTGGTCACGATTTGCACTAGATGCTCACTTTTCACGTTGATAACCAAATTTACCTTGAGCTGTTGTTGGTAAATTTTGATTTGCTTTAGCAAACATATCATTTAAAAAATTTAAGTTACTTTCTGTTGGATTAATCACCATTGATACTTCCCCTCAAAAATAAGGTAAACTATAATTGACAATTGTTTTTTGAGTAACTTCACTCTCTCCACTTTGAAGAATAACTTTTTTCAATTTATTTTTATTTAAAACATTTAATAATCCATTAACTAATGATGCCGCATAATTTTTATCAAAACATTTTGATGTTGTTGGATCCAAAGTAGAAGGAACAATACAATTTTGATAAAATTCTGGATTTGTTTTTTGTACTGTTGCTATATCAACATTTAAATCATTAAAATATTCATTTCCCATTGTTCTTTCTGTAACATCTTGTCCATGATAATTTGGGTTAGGTTTAATAATGTTAAAATTCTTATCAACATCATTTAATTTTTGATAATCAATTTCTTCTAAGTGGCCTTCTTGTGCTAACTTATTCACCATATAATCACTTGGAACCATTACATCATAATGTGTCGTATATAATTTGTTATATAATGTTTCATTACTATCATAAACACTATATTTAATTTTTACATTATATTTTTTTTCAAAATCACGGATTAAATCGGAAGTAATATATTCACCTCAATTTGCCACTGCTAAATCATAAATATTATTTTTAATATAAACTGCTGTTAGTAACACAATTGAACCAACTGAAATTGTTGCTAGTAACAATGGTTTTCAACTTTTTGCCAATCAACGGAATTTTTTCCGTGATATTTTGTTAATATTTTCTTTAGTTTCTTGACGCTCAATAAAAGTTTGTTTTTTATTCTTAATTCATAAAACACTTTTATCGTATTTTTTTTCTAGTCTAACAATTTTTCAACGTAATTGTTCTTTTTGTTTTTCATTATTAATTTTTTTATTATTTAATTGATGATAAAGTAAAGCTAATTTTTTTTCATAACGCATAATATCTTTATCTTTATAAGTTCCTTTTAGCATTTCTCGACGAAATTTATTATAATTAATTTTATAAACATTTCACCCATTTCATCCAATAATAACAACTCCAATAATTGCAATACAAATTGTTCCAAAAGCATTAATAAAAGGCTTAATTCGTTTCATTGTATAAATAAAAGTTGCAACATTGACATCATCACCACCAGTAAAATAGGAAATAATAAAGTCATCAAAACTCATTGCAAAGGCAATTGCTGCAGCTGCAATAATTGCTGGTTTTAAAATTGGTAAAATAATTTTTCGTAAAGTTTGAGATGGTTTTGCACCTAAATCTAATGAAGCCTCAATTAATTTTGGATCAACTTTCCGTAAGCGTGGTAATACTGTAATAATTACATATGGTACATCAAATGAAATATGTGCTAAAACTAATGTTAACATTCCAAAGTTTCCTCCTAAGGCAATAAATAACATCATTAACGAAACAGCCGTAATAATATCAGCATTAATTAACGGAATATTAGTAATTGATAATGTCATTTTTTGTGTAACTCGGCGTGCCCGACTTAATCCAATTGCAGCTAAAGTTCCAATAATAACTGAAACAACAGTTGCAATTATCGCTGTAAAGACTGAAACAATAATACTTTGTAAAAAAGGTTGTTCATTAGCAAGTTGTTTATACCAACGATCAGAAAAACCATTAAAAATACTCATACTTTCACCACTATTAAATGAAAATAAAATTAAAATCATAATCGGAATATAAATGAATAACATAATTAATGCCATATAAGATGATTTAAAAAACTTTTTCATTGCGACGCCCCTTTCTTATTTCAAAATATTTTGATAATGCATTTGATAACACAATAATTAAAAAAACAATAAGGGCTAAGACAACTGATATTGCTGCGCCAATTCCAAAGTTTTCTCCTTTAAAGAAATATGCTTCAATCACATCAACAATTAAATTAATTCAACCATTCCCCATAAATTTAACAATAATTAAAGAAGTTGCTGCTTGAACTAATAATAATGTTCCACCTGCAATAATTCCTGGGATTGATTGACGAAAAATAACTTTTCAAAATGTTTTAAAACCGTTTGCTCCCAAATCTTTTGAAGCTTCAATTAATGATGTATCAATTTTATCTAAACTATTATAAATTGGTAAAATTATAAATGGTAAAAATGCATAAATCATTCCGATAACAACCGAAATTGGTGTTCCAAGTAAACTTGGAGCAATAATATTAAACAGTGTTTGTAATCCAATAATTTTTAGTAACATATTAATTCAAATTGGTAAGGTTACTAAAATTCAAATATTTTTTGACAATAGTTTTGATTTACAAAACGCCATCACATAAGCAACTGGATACGCAATCACAATTGCAATTAAGGCCGCAATTAATGAATATCCTAAAGCTAAGAAAAGTGCAATCACAAATTTTTGCTCTGAAAAAAAAGTTACAAAATTTTTAAAATTAATTTCAAAACCTAAACTATTTCCCGTTGGTTGAATAAATGAATATAATAAAATAATTAATAATGGTACAACAATTAACAAAATCATAATGATAAGATATGGCCATAAAATTGGATTAAATCCTCTTTTAAACCATTTGTTTTGTTTCGCATGATAAGAAATGTTTAAATATTTTGTTCGACATCAAGCAGCAAAATGTTGACTAATTGATTTAACCTTACTATCTTGTTTTTTAAATCATCCTTTACCCTTTTTTGGTGGTTTACTTTTGTTTTCCATCATTCTTGCTCCTTAATCATCAATCTCTTTCCACATAACATGAATATCTTCAACATTTCACGAAATATCAACTTGGTCACCTTCTTCAACTCTATCTGTTGAATGAATTAAATATTTTCGTTCTTTACATTTAACAATAATTTCCCAATGAACTCCTTTAAAATTAACTCTTTTAACTGTTCCTGTAAAGAATCCTTTTCCCACTGGAACAATATCAATATCTTCAGGACGAATAATAATATCAATTTGATTTTCATTTTCACCAAATCCACGATCAACACAAACAATTTTTTTACCATCAATTGTTACTAAATTATCTTTAATAAAAATTGCATTTGAAATAATATTTGAGTCACCAATAAATTGTGCTGTTCATAAATTTTCTGGTTCATTATAAATTTCCGCGGGTGTACCAACTTGTTGAATTGCTCCATCATTCATTACAATAATACGATCAGACAATGTTAATGCTTCTTCTTGGTCATGTGTTACTAAAATAAAAGTAATTCCAATTTCTCCTTGCAAAGCTTTTAATTCTGCTTGCATTTTTTTTCGTAATTTAACATCTAATGCAGCCATTGGTTCATCTAATAATAAAACCCTTGGCTTATTAATTAATGCTCGTGCTAATGCAACACGTTGGCGTTGCCCTCCCGATAATTGTTCAACTGATTTATCTTCAAAGCCTTCTAATCCTACTAATTGTAAAAATTTCTTTACTTCAGTTTCAATAACATCATATTTATTACGCTTAACTTTTAATCCATAAGCAATATTATCAAAAACAGTTAAATGCGGAAATAAGGCATAATTTTGAAAAACAGTATTAACTTCTCGTTTATGAACGGGTGTTTTTAAATAGTCTTTCCCTAAAAATAATAATTCCCCACTATTAGGTTGTTCAAATCCAGCAATAATTCTTAATGTTGTTGTTTTCCCACATCCTGATGGTCCTAGTAATGTGACAAATTCTCCTTCTTTAATGTTTAAGTTAATTCCTTTCAAAACCACTTTCCCATCATATTGTTTTGAAATGTTTCGTAACTCTAAAATATTTGTTTCCAATGCTCCTGCTCCTTTTCTAATCTTTTAAAATATTGGTGGTGTTGATATTCATAATACTTCAACAATTTCATTTGTTTCGTTTTTTAAATAGTGTTGATTATTACCATATAAATAAAAACTATCACGAGTATGTGCTTTTTGTACTTTTTGTCCAGAATAAACTAACACTGTACCTTTTAAAACATAACCAAAAATCTGACCCTCAAATGGTAATATGCGTTCTGATTCTCCTTGCGGTTTAATTTGAATTAAAATTGGTTCTAATTCATTTACTTGTGCATTAGGAACTAATCATTCAATACGATAATTATTTTGTTCAACTTTATAATGTTCTTCTGCTGCATAAACGAATTTTCTATTTTTTTCTTGTTTAAAAAAATCTGCTAAGTTGGTGCCTAAAACTTCTAAAATACTTTCTAGTGTTTCAATACTCGGAGAAGAAATATCGCGTTCAAGTTGACTAATAAAACCTTTCGTTAATTCACAACGATTTGCTAATTCTTCAATTGTTAAATTATTTTTTTGACGTAATAGTTTAATTTTTTCTCCTAGTAGCATAGACACCCCTCCTTTAGTAATTTTGTTTAGTTATACTAAACTTTTTGTTTTTAAATTACGACCACATTAATTATAAAAAAAACAAAAAAAATATCAATAGTTTTGATGATATTTTTTATTTTTTAAAATATTTATTAATTGCTTTTGCTACTCCTGAGCGACGATAATGGGCAGTTGTATCATCAGAAATAGTTTTAATATCCGCTTTGGCATTCCCCATTGCAATTCCAACACCAGCTCATTTTAACATTTCATAATCATTTGAACCATCCCCCATTGCAATAATTTCTGCTGGTTGAATATTATATATTTTAGCAAGATATTCTAAAGCATCTTTTTTGTCACTATCTTTTGGACTAATTTCTAAATTTAAACTTTGGTTTGGTAAATATGACCAATCAAAAATATTAAATTCATATTTTACTAAAATTTTTGCTTTAAATTTTAACACATTCTCTTTTTTACCACTAATAACAAACTTGTAAGCTTGATCATACAAAGCAGTAGGTTCACCCACTAATATTCTTTTTCGTTTTGTGTGAAAACTCATTCATTTAATCATCAAACTATGCTTAGTATTAACATAAGCTAAATGCTCATTTTTAACTGAATATGCTCATAATTGAATTTTACATTCATTAGCAAGATAAAAAACATTAATTAATTCATCATTAGAAAAAACATTTTGTTGAATAATCTTTTCTTTCGGAAAATCATAAATTACTCCACCATTAAAAGCAATTACTGGCATTTTATTTTCAATAATGCCTAATTTTTTTGCTACTTTTCTAATGGCACCAATACTACGGCCAGTTGCAATAATTACTTTAATTCCATTTGCCAATGCTCACTTAATGGCTGTAACATTTTGCTTTGAAATTCGATTTCTCCTTGCTGTTGTACCATCCAAATCAAGAGCAATTAACTTATACTTCATTAGTTTTTCTCCTCTTATTCTTTATGTTAATTATATCTAAAAATTAAACAACTGGTAAATATTTTATTAAACTTTGAACTTTATCTAATTTTTCTCATGGTAGTTCAGTATGGTAACGACCAAAATGTCCATAAGTTGCAGTTTGTTGATAAATTGGTTTTTGTAAATCTAATGTTTCAATCATTGCTTGGGGACGAAAATCAAAATTTTCTTTAATTGCCTGCAAAATAATATCATTTGTTACAAAATTAGTTCCAAATGTTTCAACAAAAATTGAAATTGGTTCAGCCACGCCAATTGCATAAGATAATTGAATCTCACATCGTTCAGTTAGTCCTGCTGCAGCAATATTTTTTGCGACATAACGAGCCATATATGCTGCTGAACGATCAACTTTTGTTCCATCTTTCCCCGAAAAAGCACCACCACCATGACGAGCATATCCACCATATGTATCAACAATATTTTTTCGTCCTGTTAATCCAGCATCACCTTTTGGCCCACCAATTACAAATCGACCAGTTGGATTAATTAAAACTTTAAAATCTAAATTCATTTTAAATTCTTGCACAACTGGTTCCATAATTTCTGTAATAACAAAATGCTTAAATTTAGCTTCATCAATATCTTCATCATGTTGAATTGACATTAAGATTGTATCAATATAAATATGTTTAACATTAGTTAAATCTAATGTTACTTGTGATTTCATATCTGGTCGTGCCCCAATAAACATTCCTTTTTTGCGTAGCATACTTGCTCTCTTTACTAAGGCATGAGCAATTGAAATTGCTAACGGCATATAATTATCTGATTCATTTGTTGCATAACCAAACATAATTCCTTGATCACCAGCTCCGGCTTTATCAACACCAATAGAAATATCTGGTGATTGTGTTTTAACTAGTATTTCAACTTCACAATTTTGTCAATTAATTCCTCATTCTGCATTATTATACCCAATTTCTTTTAACACTTTCCGTGCTACATTGGCATAATCAACCTTTGCTTTTGTCGTAATTTCACCACCAATAATAACCCGATTAGTTGTAATAAAACATTCACATGCCACTCGTGATAAGGGGTCTTCTTTTAAACATGCATCTAAAACAGCATCTGAAATTTGATCACAAATCTTATCCGGGTGTCCTTCTGATACTGATTCTGATGTAAATAAAATTCGTTCTTTTCCCATCTTTTCTTCTCCTTAATCATAAATAAAACCACATCAGAATAATGTGGCATTAATAACAATATGTTTACATATAAATTAACAGTTAAGTCCTATTCAATAACTAATAAATCTTATTGGTAGCATATCATTTTGCCCTGCTAAAAGCACCTTCTAGTTAAATATAGGGTTGCTAGTGGATCATTGTTTAGCGTACTAACCACTTCTGAATAATTTTTATGTTGTTACTTGACAACAAATATATTATAACTTAAAAATTAGTTAATTTTAATTTAAATTAATTATTTCATTAAAAATTTCAGCACTAATAGTTTGATTAGTAAATAAATAATGTTTTGCTGTCTCAATTTTTTTTATTTTAACCAGTGGATTAGTAATTAAAACTACTTGTTTTGCATTATAAAATTTATCAGCCTCTGCTTGCAATATTAAAGTCTTTACTTTGAGATTATTAATTTGTTTTACTATCTTTTTATTAAGATAATTGAATTGTAAAATTTGATTTAAAAAATAAGTTTGTTCTTTTTCTATCTTTAAAGTACTATAGGCTTCATTTTGACTTAAAAGTTGATAATCAATATGAATTTTAAGAATTTTGTTTAAATTAAATAAAAATCCAAATCCAATCCCAATTTTACTAAGTATTGAAAATCTTATTCCATTTGAATTTGTAATTGGATTAACAAAAATAACCTTTTCAATTAATGGTTTTTGTTCTAATAATAAATTAATTAAACCACATGAAAATCCTTCTAATAATAAAACAATTCTTTGTTGTTCATATTTATTTTTTAAAGCTGTAATTACATCAATAATATCATTAACTAAAATTCCAACATTTTTAATCCTAGTTGGTACATTATCCCTAACATTTCGTTGATTAAAAGCAATTACTGAAACTTTATTCTTAGCTCATGTCGCATTATTAATTCAACCAGCAAAATTTTCCTTACTACCATATAAATCATGAACTGCTAAAATAATATCCTGACCAGTTTTATCAATTGTTCCTAATGTTGATAATTCATATTGATCAGAAGTAATAAAGTGTCTATTTTCAATATATTCGGGCAATTGAATTTCTCCTCGTTTTGTTTTCTTATTTAAAAGACGATAACAACGTAGAAAAAAATAACAACACAAAAAAATTCCTAGAATAATACAAATAACAATAATGATTACATTCGTTTTAATTAAACTAGTCATTTAAGTTGCTCCTTTATCTATGCTAAAAAATCAGTTTCATTTTCTGGACGAATTAAAATTCGTTCAATTTTCACTGCTTGATTAGTTTTATCATCTACTTGTAATCATACTGCTGAAAAAATTAATTTATCATTTTCAGTTGCTGGTTCAAAACGCACTGGTAAACCAGTTTTTTCTTTAATAATAATTTCCTCTGGATTTGCTCCAATAATTGAATTATAACTACCACACATCCCAACATCAGTGATATATGCTGTTCCTTTTGGCAATATTCGATTATCTGCCGTTTGAACATGGGTGTGTGTTCCAAAAAAACCAGTAATAATACCATCATAGTTCCAAGCAAAAGCTAATTTTTCTGCACTAGCTTCCGCATGAAAATCAACAAAATGAAGATCACTATTATCATTATTAATAATCTCTTCAAAAATTGTATAAGGATTATCAACTGGGTCCATAAAACTACGCCCCATTAAATTAGTAACACGAATTTTTTTATTATTAATCTTAACAACAACTGTTCCTTTTCCTGGCGTAAACGAATTCATATTTGCTGGTTTTAATAAATCATTTACTTCTTCAATATAATTTAAAACTTCTGGATTACGAAAAATATGATTCCCGGAAGTAATAATATTAATCCCCAATTCTTTTAATTCATTATAATGATGCTTGGATAACGATTTCCCATGGGTAGTATTTTCACCATTTGCAATAATTAAATCAATCTTATATTTTTTTATTATTTGTGGCAAATATTTATTAATAGCTATTCGTCCGGCTTGTGCATAAATATCACCAATCATTACAATATTCATTTTAGTTTCTCCTTAATCACTATCAATTTTTTTTAATTTTTTTATTAATCCAGCACATTCCTTAATATTTTCAAATTCTTGATAAAGAATATCTCGCTGATGCTGCTTATATTCTAATTGTAAGTTATTTTCAAATTTATGCAAAGCATTTGTAATTTTTATCAATGAATCATATACAGCATTACGAGAAACATTTTTTAAACCAGCAATTTCACTTAAGGAATAATCATCAAAAAAATATAACTCAAAATATTCTTTTTGCTTTGTTGTTAATAATTCCCGATATAATTCATATAAAAGAATTAACTCATTTGATTTTTCCAAATCTTTCATTATTCTGTTTCCACTTCATTCTTGTTAAATAAGTCTTTCGTCAAATTATAAATATATTGTTCAATATCAAATTCTTGTAAATCAACTGGTTGCTCACCTAAACCAATTAATTTAACAGGAATATTTAATTGGTCTTTAATTGCTAAAACAACGCCCCCTTTAGCCGTACCATCCATTTTTGTTAAAACAATACCGCTAACATCGGTTACCTCTGAAAAGTTCTTTGCTTGTGAAATACCATTTTGACCAGTAACCCCGTCAATTACTAATAATGTTTCATGTGGAGCATCAGGAATTTCTCGCTTAATAATACGATTAATTTTATTTAATTCATTCATTAAATTAACTTTATTTTGTAAACGCCCAGCTGTATCAATGATAATAATATCAACTTGTTCTTTTTTTCCTTGAACTAATCCATCATAAATAACACTAGCTGGATCTTGACCTTCTTTTAATGGTTTAACAATATTGACATACAAACGTTCTGCTCATTGGTTTAACTGTTCAACAGCCCCTGCACGAAAAGTATCACCAGCAACTAATAGGACACTTTTCTTTTGGTCAAGAAATTGTTTTGCTAATTTAGCAATAGTTGTTGTCTTACCTGCACCGTTAACACCAACCATTAAAATAACATTTAATCGTTGGTCTTTGATATTTAATTTATTTTGTTTACTTTTTGGATCATTATATAAATCCATAATTACTTCAACTAAATAATCATTTGTATCTTCAATACTTCAACCTTTTCGCACTTTTTTTCGAATTTGATTAGTAATTTGTAAAACCATATTCATTCCCATATCACTTGCAATTAAAATTTCTTCTAATTCTTCTAAGTATTGATCATCATATTTTTTATACTTATGTGCTAATTTTTTAATATCATTAGAAAAAGTTAAGCGCGTTTTGCGTAACGCCTTTTCTAATTTAATTTGCTTCTTTTCTTCACGTTTTGCTTTTAATTTTTGAAAAAAACCCATTTCTTTCCTTCACCCTATTCTATTGCTTGTTATAATTTGACAACAACTTTAAAAATATCTGTTTCCATAAAAGTTTCATATGCTTTTAACACTTCATTTTTATTAAAAGTTTTTGATACTAAATACTTTGGAATAATTTCTTTATTTTCAATTTTTAATACAAGTTCTTTTAAAGTATAACAATTTAAAATTCCGGTATGAATAGTAATATTTTGATTTTATAATTGTTGTAAGTTAAATACAACTGGTTTTTTGAAAACACCAATTGTAATAATTGTACCATTAAAATTAATCATTTGTTGTGCCTGCTCAAAAGTACCTCGGTTATTACCTACACATTCAATTACTAAATCATATTTAACATCAAAAGTAGTTAAAGTACTATCATAAATTTTATGCGCCCCCATTTTTTTAAAATAATTTAATTTTTGACTATGATGACCATAAATATCAATTTTTTATTATATTTATTTAACAACAATAAAATCCCTAAACCAATTGGCTCATCACCAATAATTGCAACATTATTAATTTGTTTTAAATTAATTTTTTTAATAACATTTTCATATCCTGTTGGTAACACATCTCTTAACATTAATGCATCAGTTAAATTCATTTTTTTTTGGAATTTTAATAACACTATTCTCCCCATAAGGGACACGAACATATTCAGCATGCGTTCCATTGATTTTAGTTCCCAAAATAAAACCACCATTCGTACAATTAGCAAATGCTTTTTGTTCACATCATTGGCAAATATTACAGTGAGTAACACATCCAATCGCAACACGGTCGCCGATTTTAAGTTTTGTAACATCATCTCCAATTGCTGTCACAATTTCAACTCCTTCGTGTCCCATAATTGTGTTAGGAACAACACTATTATCATAGCCTAAATATGGGCGATAATCCGCATGTGAAAAAGTAAACCCCTCAATTTTTACAATAATATCTGTTGCTTTTTTAATAATTCGCTCGTTAGTTTCGGCTCATTCAATCTTCTTTTTTCCTTGAAAAATTAATGCTTGCATTTTCTTCCACTTCACTTTCTACTTATGATTATACCGAAATAATAATGATGTTAAACAAAAAAAGAACAAGACCAAATAACTTTAAACTAATTATTTTTATCCTATTCTTCAACTTGCAATGTACCTCGTTCAAGTTCCACCGCAACATTAGGTTCAACTAAATCCGTAAATAAACGTTGGCGAGGTGTTCTTAAATTAAAATATTGACGTGAATTTTTTCGAATTAGTTCTTGATTTTCATCAGTTAAATTCATAAAAACCCAGGCATCAGTACAAACTGGTAAATTATTAAACATAATAACTTCTGCCGCATATGTTTCTGCTAATTGCACACTATCTTTAATTTCTTCATCAAATGGAACAATAAAACTATCCTCTAAATCATTAATTTTTTCAATTGATGGATCATTAGCAATTCCAATTCCAATTCTAACTTCACGAACAACTTGGTATTTTTCATATAATGTATAATTAATAATTTTAACAGTTGTATTAATATAATTAGCAATTTCAATTAAATAATTTAAATCCCCATCATCTTCATATAATGCTAAATAAATATTTTCATGGCGATGAATTCCAGTAACATTTTCACCCATTTTTAACGAACTTAAAATAGTTTCTTCTAAACTATTTATAATTCATTGATAAGTATTCTTATCATATGCTTTTTTAATTTCTTTTTCATTAATAAAACGAACAACAACGGAAGAAACAGATTGATTTTTATCTTCTTTTAAATAAAAAGGTGGTAATTGTAAATTTGATAAAGCCACACGATTACGATATTCATCAAGTCTATTTTTACTATAAACATATTCTTTTAATATTTCAATCGTTTGTTGCGGTTCTCACTTCATATTTGTTTACCCCTTATTATCAATTAATTAAGTTAATTATATCATAAAAAGCCTTAAAATAAAGGCGATTATGATGTTGAACCTTATTAATTTAAAATTTATATCATAGTTTAAGAATTAATACTTCCGGCGTAAACGCTCATTATCCCGTTGTTTAATTGTTTCACGTTTATCATAATTCTTCTTCCCACGAACTAAAGCAATTTCTAATTTAGCATAATTATTTTTAAGATATAACTTTAATGGTACTAACGTTAAACGTTCTAATTTAATTCGTTGCAAAATTTTCTTAATTTCTTTTTTATGTAAAAGCAATTTTCTAGTACGGTCAGCATCTGGCACGTATGCTGTTGAAAATTTATATTGAGCAATTATCATATTAATAGCAAACGCCTCATTTTTTCGAATAATAACAAACGCCTCATTAATTGATACATCATTATTCCGAATTGACTTAATCTCACTGCCTGTCAAAACAATGCCAGCTTCATAGGTTTCAATAATTTCATAATTATACCGTGCTTTTTTATTAACTGTAATTGTCAACATTAATATCAACTCCTTAATCAACTAGTTCAAAATCAATTTGTCGTAGTTTTTTACTTGCTTTCTTTACTCTAATTCGTACTTTTTTTCCTAAAAAATATTCTTTCCGTTTTCGTTCTCCAATTAATTTTAAACTTTTTTCATCAAAAACGTAATAGTCATTTTTTAAATCAGTAATATGAACTAATCCTTCAATTGTATTTGGTAATTCAACAAAAATTCCAAACGAAGTAACCCCTGCAATAATACCATTATATTCATATCCAATTTTATCTTCCATATATTCGGCTTCTTTCATTTTATCAACTTCTCGTTCACATTCCATTGCACGTAATTCTGCAAGGGATGACTGTTGACTAGCATGACTAACAAAAGCTCGCGTTTGTTCTAAATCAGTAATTTTAACTTTTCCTTGAAATAAATACTCTTTTAATAAACGATGAACAACTAAATCGGGATAGCGCCGAATTGGCGAAGTAAAGTGCGTATAACATCAAGATGCCAAACCAAAATGGCCATCATTAATATCACTATACTTAGCTTTTTCCATACTTCGTAACACTAACGCTGAAATAACTTTAAAATTTTCCTTATCCTTTAACTTATTTAAAATTTGCTGTAAATCTTTAGAATGAATATTTTCTAACTTACCTTTAATATTTAAACCTAAATAAGATAATTGGGTATACAAGTCAAACAATTTTTTTGGCTTTGGCTTATCATGAACTCGATAAACAAATGGTAAATCCATTCAATAAATCGTTTCTGCTACTGTTTCATTAGCACGAATCATAAAACTCTCAATTAATTTTTCCGCGTCAGCACGTTCTCGTACAATAATGTCTTTAATCTTACCATTTTTATCAACAATAAACTTTGGTTCATCTAAATCAAAATCAACAACCCCATCATGTTCTTTTTTTCAAACTAAAATTTGATATAACTGTTGCGCTAAAAACAACATCTGAGCAATTTCGGCTGAAATATGATTTTTTTTCCTGGCAAAATAACTTATTAACCTCATCATAAGTTAATCGCGCTTTTGAAATAATCACGGCTTCATAAATACTAGAATTAACAACATGTCCCTGTTGATCAATTTCCATTTCACAAATTAATGTTAATCGTGGCTCAAAAGGATTTAAGGAACAAATCCCATTACTTAATTTTTCTGGTAACATTGGGACAACCCGATCAATTAAATAAACTGAACACCCTCGTTCAAAAGCTTCTTTATCAAGATAACTATTATGTGGAGCATAATGTGCAACATCAGCAATTGCAACTAATAATAAATAATTACCATTTTGATTTTTTTTAACTAAAATAGCATCATCAAAATCTTTTGAATCATTACCATCAATTGTAACAAACATTTCTGTTTGTAAATCACGGCGTGATTTATTTGCTAACATCGTTGCAACATCAATATTTTGGTTAATTTGGTTCGCCTCAGTTAATGCCTCTTCATTAAATTTAGTACGAATATTAAATTCATGTAAAATAGCTAAAACATCAACACCGACTTGATTAGTATTACCAATAATCTCAATGATTTTAACTTGCATTAAATTGTTTTTACTATTAATACTTGTAATAATTCCCTTGACAATTGTATTTTCAATTGCCTCATCCAAATTAATGATTTCAGCACGATATTGGGTTAATTTATTATTTAAAATTTCTAAATATTTCTGTTGATGACGATTCTTTTTAATAACCCCAACGACATATTCATTATTTCGTTTCAAAACTTTAATTACTTGTGCTTCTGCTTTTTTAGAATTATTATCATTTTTTTGTTTTTTTAAAATAAACAAAACTTGATCTTGGTCTAAGGCATTATTTAAATCATCTTGTTTAACATAATATTCTTCTTGGTTTTCATTAATTTTTATAAAACCAAAACCTTTTTTATTAATACTAATAAGTCCTCGTAAATAAATTTTTGGATCAAAATAGTAAAAACGATGTTGTTGTGTTACTCCAATAATATTATCATTTTCTAATTCAACTAAAGCCTTTAACAACATTTTATTATCATCAATTTTATTAATATTTAATAACTGTGCTAATTCAATCGTATCAATTGGTTTCGTTTGTTTTTTTAAAATGGCTACAATTTGCTCGTGCATATACCTTTCCCCCTAAATGAAAAAAGAGACATTTTTAAATCTCTTTTCAATTAATGATATTTTTAAAAACTTAATTATTACAATAGAACTTTCGTTAATAAATTTATCAATAATGTAATAATTAATAATGTTGAACCAAATGCTAACATAAAAATTGACAATGTTCGATCTAACCCACGTTCTTTACTATTAGCAAATAATTCATCATTACCACCATTTAAAGCACTTAATCCCGTTTGTGCTTTTTTGTTTTGTAATAAACCAACAATAATCATAATAATTGATACAATTAAAGCAATTATTTCAAAAACATAAATAATTGTATTGGCTACTTGTGGTTCAATTGCTAAAAACATCATACTTGATAAGTTCATTAAAACATCCCTCTCTAAATTAAATTATTTTCTTATTAATAATACTATAAAATTACCAAAATTATTGCATTTTAAATTAATTTTAATTATTTTTTTCAATGCTATTTAAATAATGATAAATTCCTGCTGCATTATTACTGCTAGCTATATCGTATGCTAAATCTAAAATTGTAGTTGGACTATGTTCCATTGCAATTGCATAAGGTAAAATTTCAAACACAGAACGATCATTATAATTATCACCAAAATATAAAACATTTTCTAATTTAATTTCTCGGCCTTGTCTTTGATTTAAAATATCAATTAAATGTAAAATTGCTTGTCCTTTATTTGAATTAACATGGACAATATCGCACCCATAGTCAGATAATGGCTCAACATTAATATTTGAAACTTGTTTTAATACAGTATACATTTCTTGAAACATCATATTAGATGAATGCTTTGCAACAATTTTATTGGCTATTCTAATGTCATCACGACAAAATGGTTTTGCTTGTTTCATTCCATCTAAAAATGCGCATGGTTTTGATTTAATTTCTAATAATTTTTCACCAGCACAATATAAATTATTATCATCTTGATACGAAATTGTAAAATCACATTGATATTTTAATAAAATTTCAATTACAACAACTAAATCCGAAATTGGTATTAAATTACTATAAACTGGCTCATTATTTTTAGCATCATACACTAAAGCACCATTAGCACCAACAACATACTGGCAATAATCCTTAATTTTTAATTCTCTTGTGTAATTATCAAAACCAAGGGGCATTCGTCCTGATGCAATTGAAACAGCAATTCCTTTTTCTTGCAATGCAAGTAATTTATTTTGAACAAGGGCTGGTAACTCTTGATTATCAGTAATCAATGTACCATCAACATCAGTAACAATTAATTTAATTTGATTACCATTAATTTTTAACATTGCAACCTCATCTTCTATTTTAATATTGTTTTATAAAGATAATCAGCAATTCCTGCAGCATTATTATCTTTTTCCGTAACTGCAAAAGCAACTTCTTTTAATTGCGGCGTAGCATTAGCTAATGCAATTCCATATTTTGAATTTTTAATCATTTCATAGTCATTCATTTGATCACCAAAACACATAATTTCATCTGAATCAAGATGGCAATTTTCTTTATGCTTAAGCACTTCAATTAATTTTAAAATTCCCTGTCATTTATTAACATTTTTAGGAATGATCTCAATAAACCCATATCCAGTAACTTCTGTTCTTAATGTTTTGCTAACCGCAATTTGTTGTCGTAATCAATTTTGTTTTTGCTCATCATGGCAAGAAATTACAACCTTACGCATTTGAGGAATTTCGTTTCAATCTAAAACAATTGCTTTAATGTCAGTATTACGAAATAAAAAAAGATCATCTTTAATAATACTTGCTTGTGAAACATAAGCCTCTTGTTCATTAAGTGGTGCTAAATAAAAGTCATGACCAAATTCTCGTACAATATTAATTGCCCATAATGTATCTTGATATGAAATTATTTCATCATATACATATTCTTTTGTTTTTAAATTTAAAACTGCCCCGCCATTAGAGCCAATAACATATGGGCAATGTTCAAGGATTCCTAATGTTGTTGCATAATCAGATAAACTACTAGGAACCCGTCCTGAAGCAATAGTTACTAAAATACCCATTGCTTGGGCCTTTTTTAAAACCTCAATGTTTGCAGTCGGAATCTTTTTTTCTTTATCAGTTACTAATGTTCCATCAATATCACACACAATCATTTTTACTATCATTGCATTGCCTACTTTCTTTTAATATTACTTACTTTATCATATAAGTAGTCTCACATATTATTATTTTATCATGTTTTATTTTGTATTTATAATTAAGAAAATTAAAACAAAAAAATCTCAAAAAGAGATTTCTATTTTCGTATCTAACTAATCGGTTCAACCTCGTCAGCAAGAATTTTAACAAATTCTTGCTCAACTTGTAAAATTCCACCAGCAATACTTAATTTATATTCTTTATTATTAACTTTATATGTCATTTCAGATGGAACAATTGTTGAAACAAGAGGAATATGTCCATATAAGATGCCTATATATCCCGTAATTGTTTTCACTGTTATAATATCAACTAAGCGATTAACAATCACACCTTGTGGTGTAATAATTTTTAAACTAATTTGATTTGCCATTTTAATTATGTTTTAAAGCTTCAGCCACTTTAACAACCTCATCAATTGTTCCAACATATAAGAATGCTTGTTCTGGTAAATCATCATACTTTCCTGTTAAGATTTCTTTAAAAGCACGAATTGTTTCTACCACAGGGACATATTTTCCTGTTTTTCCAGAAAACTTTTCAGCTACAAAAAATGATTGTGATAAAAAGTTACGAATTTTTCGTGCTCTTGCAACAGCTAATTTATCTTCATCTGATAATTCATCCATTCCTAAAATTGCAATAATTGATTGCAATTCTTTAAATTTTTGTAAAATTTCTTGTACTCCTCGCGCTACTTCATAATGTTCTTCACCAACCACTAAGGGGTCTAATAACCGTGATGAACTTCCTAGTGGATCTACCGCCGGATAAATTCCTAATGCTGCAATTTCCCGGTCTAAAACAACCTTAGCATCTAAATGAGCAAATGTTGTTGCTGGCGCTGGGTCGGTTAAATCATCCGATGGTACATATACTGCTTGTATAGAAGTAATACTTCCTTTTTTAGTTGATGTAATTCGTTCTTGCAAAGCTCCCATTTCAGTTGCTAAAGTTGGTTGATAACCAACTGCTGATGGCATTCGTCCTAATAAGGCTGATACTTCAGAACCAGCTTGGGTAAAACGGAAAATGTTATCAATAAACAATAAAACATCTTGGTTCTTATCATCACGGAAATATTCAGCAATTGTTAATCCAGTTAAGGCAACTCGCATACGAGCTCCTGGTGTTTCATTCATTTGGCCAAAAACTAAGGCTGTTTTATCAATAACGCCAGCTTCAATCATTTCATAATATAAATCATTACCTTCTCGTGTTCGTTCACCGACACCAGCAAAAACAGAAATTCCTCCGTGTGCTTTTGCCACATTATTAATTAGTTCTTGCACTAGTACTGTTTTTCCAACTCCAGCACCACCAAACAAACCAATTTTCCCTCCTTTTGCAAAGGGAACTAATAAATCAACAACTTTAATTCCTGTTTCTAAAATAGCCGCTGTTGTTTGTTGTTCTTCATATGATGGTGCTTCGCGGTGAATTGGACGCATTAACTTTGTTTTTGGTTGTGGTTTTTCATCAATTGCTTCTCCAAGAACATTAAACATTCGTCCTAAAACCTCTTCACCAACAGGGACTGTAATTGGAGCTTTCGTATCAATAACATCCATCCCCCGAACCATTCCCTCTGTTGGCCCTAGGGCAATTGCCCGTACGGTGTCATCACCAATATGTTGAACAACTTCTAAAACTAACTTTGTTCCATTATTATTAACCGTAATAGCATTATATAATTCAGGCAAATACTCTTCGGTAAACCGTACATCAACAACAGGTCCTAACACTTGTACTACTTTTCCATTTTTCTCCATTTTTTAACCACCTCTTAATTTTCTTGTGCGCCAGCTCCGGCAACAATTTCCGTAATTTCCTGTGTAATTGCTGCTTGTCGCTTACGGTTATATAATAACGATAATTTTTCTAACATCGCATTTGCATTATCTGTTGCATTTTCCATTGCTACTCGCCGTGATGCTTGTTCTGAAACCTGTGATTCAACAATTGATGAAAATAAAATTGTATTTAAATACATTGGTACCGCATTTTCTAAAATTGTTGTTGGATCTGGTTCAAATTCAGTAATGACATTAATGTGCTTTGGTTCTTCATGCTGCGCTGCCTTAATGATTGGCAATAATTGTAAAATTGTTGGTTCAAAAGTTACATTATTAATAAATTTTGTATAAGCAATTTTAATTTCATCATAAGTATTCCCATTAAAACCAGATAAAATTTCTTGTGCAAACTCACGAGCATCATCATAAGAAAAATTAATATCAATATCTTTTCTTGTCTGCATAATTTCATAGCCTTTATGGGCATAAAATGTTTCTGCTTTAGAACCAATCGCAATAATACAATCATTTTTTCTTAATTGTTGTAACACTAACTTATTAATATTAATATTATAACCACCGCATAAACCTAAATTTGAATTAACAATGATTCAACAAGTACGTTCACTAACTTTTGTACCATCTTTTTTTTGATAAATTGAATCATCTGCTTTACTAATAATGTCATTAAAAACAGTACAAACTTCAGCAAAATACGGTTTTGAATTAGAAATTCGTTTACCAACTTTTTTTAATTTTGCTGTTGCTACCAATTTCATTGCTTGTGTTATTTTAGATGTTGAAGTAATTGAAGTAATTTGTTTTTTTAAACCTGTTCCGACTGCCATTTGGTTCTTTTTACCTTATTGTCCTAATTGGTTTCACTCTTCAATTTGCCCAAACATTTCTGGTTTATAATCAGCAATTTTATTGGTAATTTTTTTAACAACACTAATAATTTCATTATCAATATTAGTCATTAATGTTTCGCTATAGGCTTTCACTTTTGCTAATTCAGTATAATATTTTTGGGCCTTTGTATTAAAATGTTCAATTATTTCTTCTTTAAATTCTTGAATTTTACCAACTGGAATTCAACGAATTCTTTTTTTCTTAACTGCTAGTAAAATTATTGCTTGGTCAATTTGTGAAAGGGGTGAATATTGTTTTTGTTTTAAAATTTCAATCACTCGTTTCCCATGTTCTAATACTTCTTTTGTCGCATCATCCAAATCAGAGCCAAATTGAGCAAAGGCTTGTAGTTCACGATATTGTGCTAATTCTAATTTTAAAGAACCAGCAACTTGTTTCATTGCTTTAATTTGTGCTGTTGAACCTACCCGTGACACTGATAATCCCGCATCAACCGCTGGGCGAATCCCAGCATTAAACTGATCATTATTTAAGAAAATTTGCCCATCAGTAATTGAAATAACATTAGTTGGAATATATGCTGAAATATCACCCGCTTGTGTTTCAATAATTGGCAAAGCAGTAATACTTCCGCCTCCATATCCTTTTGTTACTCGTGCTGCGCGTTCTAATAAACGACTATGTAAATAGAAAACATCACCAGGATATGCTTCACGGCCAGGTGGGCGATGTAATAATAGTGCCATTGTTCGATAAGCAACAGCATGTTTTGAAAGATCATCATAAATAATAATGACATTTTCACCAGATTCCATTCATTCTTCACCAATAGTAACACCTGTATATGGTGCTAAGTATTGCAATGGTGCTAATTCACTTGCTGTGGCTGAAACAACTGTCGTATATTCTAATGCACCAGCAGCACGTAATTTTTCCACAATTTGTGCAACAGTCGATGCTTTTTGCCCAATTGCAACATAAATACATTTTACATTTTTCCCTTTTTGATTTAAGATGGTATCAATTCCGATTGCTGTTTTTCCTGTCTGACGATCACCGATAATTAATTCTCGTTGTCCTTTTCCAATTGGAATCATTGCATCAATTGTCATAATTCCTGTTTCCATTGGTTCATCAACTGATTTTCTAGTCATAACTCCCGGCGCAATTCGCTCAACAGGGCGTGTTTTTTTTGCTTTTAATGGTCCTTTCCCATCAATTGGTTGCCCTAATGCATTAACAACACGCCCTAACAACGCATCACCAACTGGAGTTTCAACAATTTTTCCTGATCGGCGAACTTGATCACCTTCACGAACAGTTGTATCATCCCCCATTAAAACGGCTCCAACAGCTCCTTCTTCTAAGTTTAATACCATACCATAAATTTCATTCGGAAAAATTAGCAATTCACTCATCATTGCATTGTCAAGACCATCAATTAAAGCAATTCCATCTCCAACCGTAACAACAGTTCCTTCTTCATGAATTTCAATTTTTTTACCATATTCTTTAATTTGCTTTTTAATTATTTCGGAAATCTCATTTACATTTAAAGCCACTTTTTCACCCCATCTTCTATTTATTATGTATTGCTTTTTGTCGCATTGTTTCTAATTGTCCTGCAATTGAACCATCAATAATTTCGTGCTTAATTTTAATTCGAACTCCGCCTAATAAAGATGAATCAATTTTGTTAACTAACTCAATATGATAGCCAAATTTTTTACTTAATTTTGTTTCAATTGTTGTAATTTGTTTTTTTGTTAATGGCTGTGTTGAATAAATATTTCCATATTGAACATCATAACTAATATTAATTAGTTTTCTTAACCGTTTAAAAATTCTTCTAACATAGCAAAAAGCTTCGCGATCAATTAATAAAAAAAGGGCATTTAAAATTAATGGATCAATAACTTTTTGAAATGGTTTTGCTAAAATATTCTTTCGTTCTTCTTTTGGAATGTCAGCATTCATCATTAATTTAATATAATCTGGTTCCTGTTTAAATAATTCCACAATTATATTGCTAACTTCTAAGAAATGATCATTTTTTTTTGTTTCAAGCGCCAAGTCCATTAAAGCAGCAGCATAATTATCAATAAATTTTTCACTAATTAACATAATCTTACTACTCTAATTCTTTAATAAACTCTTCTACTAATTTCTCATTTTTTTCTTTATTAATTTCTTTACCTAATAATTTCTCAGCTGCATTAAAAGCAACATTAATAATTGATTTTCGAATATCATCATAATATTGCTCTTTTTCTTTTTGAATTTCTTTATGGGCTTGTTCGTTTAACTGCATAACTTCAGCTTTTGCTGTTTCCAAAACTTGATGACGTTTTGCCTCTGCTTCAGTTCGAGCTGCAACAATAATACTATTTGCTTCTACTTTTGCCGTTGTTAACAATTTTGATGCTTCTTTTTGATCAATTTTTGCTTTTGCTTGCTTTTCAGCAGCATCTTGAATTAATTCTCGAATTTTATTGCGACGAGCACGCATTGCTTTTCGAAATGGATTATAAACTCATTTTGATAACAAAATTAATAAAATAACTGTCGCAATAACATGGGCAATAAAAACCCATAAATTAGGAAATAATTGATTAATAATTTCTGCTGGTTCAATTGGTTTTGACATTAATCACATTGTCATAGACATCTAAGCCTTCTTTCTTTCCAATTTTTACTTTTTATTAACCAGTAACAAATGCTAAAATAATTGCAATAACTAATGCATAAATTGACCCTGATTCAGTAATGGCAGCAGCAATAATATATTGTGTTCGAACTTTACTTTCAACTTCTGGATTTCGAGCAATTGCTTCAACAGCTTTTCCACCAGTATACCCTTGTCCAATTCCTGAACCGCAACAACCAATGGCAGCTAATCCTGCTCCCAATAATGACATTCCCTTTGTAAATCCATCAGTAATTCCAGCCATGAATCATATTGTCATCATATTTGATAGCAAATCTATTGTCATAAAATTTATCATATTATAATTCTCCTCTTCCTTAACAAATATATAATTTTATTTTAATCCTTTTTTAGCCATTTAAATTAACATTTTTAACTTTTTGTTCTTTTTTCACCTTAATTATCTTTTCTTTTTTTTCTTTCGTTTCTGTTTTCATTTCCCTTGCCCAATAAGCAATTGTTAAAATTGAAAAAATATATGCTTGAATTAAACCATCAAAAACATCAAAATAAATACTTAAAAAAGGTAAAAATACACCAGCCAATAAATCAACAGGCCCAATATAAGGAATATGTCCTCAAATAAAGTTCATTAAAGCTGTGAACAAGGTAATAATAACTGTTCCTCCCAAAATATTTCCAAATAAACGGAATGAAATTGAAATCAAAGGAACAAATTGGGTTAATAATTCTAACGGATTGATAAAAAACTTTTTAAAATATACTAGTTTTTGATATTTAATCCCAAAATAATATATTCCAAGAAAAGTAACCAATCCCATTGATAATGGGACAGTATAAGCCGTTGCAAGTGATTCAAACCCAACAACACTCATTAAATTTCCAATCCCAATATACAATAATAAGTACATAACATAAACTGTTAAAAATTTATATTTTGGTCCCATCAAATCAACAACTTGTTTTTCAACTCACTTAATTGTAATTTCAGCAAAAAGTACTAAACCAGTTGGAACATCGGTTGGGCCAAGTTTTTTTAAGCGTTTATAATAACCAATTGATAAAAGCATAATAATAAAGGTAGTAATAACTATCGTTATTAATTGCGGTAATAAAATTGTATAACTTCATGCATCCATTCCACTTTTATTTGGATCAGGGATTAAATCCATTGTAAGAAATTGACCAAAGCTACTATTCATTGCCATTTTTTCCTTCCTTTCTGCGTTGATGAATGGGAAATTTAACATTTGCAAATAACGATGAAAATGGGTATAAACTAATTCCGACAATTATTGTGTAGATACTAAAAAAACTAGTATTCTCAGCATAAATAACTATAGGTATAGCATAAATAACTAAGCGAACTAGGTACAATAAGATAAAAAAGTACTTATTTAGACTTATACTTAACAATCATCCAGAAAAACAAATGATTAAGAAACCTATAAGAGAAAACAAATACCCCAAGAATAATCCTGTGTATAAAGTTCAATCTCGTTTTAATGTCAAATATATCATCGTCAATACTATTAGTATTCCCAAAAAAATTATTAAACTTATTATTGACAGTTTATATTCTACACCTTTAAAATGGTTTTTTCAATTTAATTTATTTTTTTTATTTAGTTCCAAAAATACGGTCTCCTGCATCACCTAGGCCAGGAATAATATAGCCATGTTCATCCAAGCGTTCGTCTAATGCAGCAACATAAATATCAACATCTGGATGATGTTCTTCAACGCATTTTTTTCCTTCAGGTGCAGCTACCAAACATACTAATTTAATATTAGTTGCTCCTCATTCTTTAACTTTTTGAATTGCAAGATTAGCACTGCCCCCTGTTGCTAACATTGGATCTAAAACTAAAACATTTGCTTTATTAATATTTTCTGGTTTTTTGGCAAAATATTCATGTGGTTCTAAGGTTTTTTCATCTCGGTATAATCCAATATGTCCAATTTTAGCATTTGGGACTAAATTAATAATTCCATTAACCATCCCCAATCCTGCTCTTAAAATTGGAAATAAAACAATATCATTTGCAATTTTATATCCCTTTGTTTTTGCTACTGGTGTTTCAATTTCAAATTCATTTAATTCAATATTTCGAAATATTTCATACGTCATTAATTGCGCAATTTCATCTAAATTTTCTTTAAAGACCTTTGAATTACTTTCCTTTTTGCGCATTCTTGTTAATTTATCCAAAATTAACGGGTGTTTTATTACAGTAAATGACATTAATTACGTTTCCTCCTTAATTTATTAGATTTTAACATAATTATAAAGATAATACTAAGATTTAATTTGGAATTACTTAGATTTTTAAAAATAATTCAATAAATATTTCAAACTTATTTTCTTTTTTAATCTTTAATGATTTTTTTACCGCTCCTAATATTGAACCTAATTTTAATCTTAGATTAATATAAGAAGATGAGCATTTTTTTATAATATCAAAACTATAAAATAATTTTAAATATAAAAACCCAGGGTTAATATCCATTCAAAAACACAAGATATTATTAAAGAAACTGTCATTTCAAGGTCAGACAAACTAACTACCGAGAATGTTTTAAGTCATTTAAATTATTAATTCCTAATGCTGTTAAATTAATTTTTTTCTGTTTGATAGTCAATTTTTGTTCTTCTTAATGCATTATTTCATAACACTTGATTATAAAAGTTATTTTAAAATAAAAAAGCCATAGGTTTTAACTACAGCTTTTTTAACTTAAATTAAATCTAAATTCTCGATTTGGTAATAAACAATCAACAATTTTTTGCTCATTTTCATCTAATTGACCAACGAGATTACGAATACCGTCGTTTATAATCCGCTTTGTGATAATTTGAACTTCAACTTTATAATTTTGTGCCTTATTATTTAAAATCACAAAATCACCTTTTTCAAAATATTTACCATTAAAAGGCCGAGCATGCAAATCACAATCTTGATATTTAATCCGAACAAGCGTACTACGAATCATATACTCTGCTAAATCTGGGCGAACAAAATGAATTGTTTGATCAAGGAGTATCCCCTTTTCAGTAGGGGATACTCCACTATCTGTTTTTAAGTTTAATGTAATTAAATGTAAATTAATGTTTTGCAAAGTTGTAAACTCATCATCATTTAAAAACTGCGTTGATACAATAATGTCTTCTACACATAAGGCCACAAAATGACGAACTTGAAAATCTAACGTTAAAGAGGGAGTAAATTATTCGGTTGGTGATACCTTATTCTAATAAATATTTATCTATTAAAATAAAATTCCTAAGAAAAAGATAAATTTATCTTTTTTAATTAATTTAATCATAACATAAAAGTAATAATTTACAATACAAAAAATAATAATTCACAAATTATTTAATAAATTTATTTTAAATTATTGATTTTTACTTTAAATTTTAGACAAAACATTGTGCTTGGTGAGCAACATTTTTATTTATTAAAAATTGCTGATTATACTTATCTTCATTTTTAAAATAATAATTATATTCTTTTTCATTTTTTTTGTTTAATTTATTAAGATAAAACTCAATTAAATTAACACCATTTTCTTTTGTCATTTTCAATGCAATCATATTTTTAAAAACTTTTTCACTATATGATTTAGCACCATATTTTTTTAATCATTTTACATTATGCGAAATTTGTGGTTCGGTATAAGACCCCATATATCAATTCTCTTTATAAACTTTAATACCCTCAGAATTATTTTTGATATATTTAATGAAACCATTGATTTTATCTTTTTTATCTTTTAAAAATGGATATTCTTTAATATTTTTTCTTGTAATTAATTTTTTTAAATATTTTATTACTTCATCAGGATCGCCATTTTTAAATAATTTATTCATATCTCAATAAATTTGTTTTCTTATTTTTTCATTATCGGTTAAATTTTTAGTTAATTTTTCTTATTCGATAAGAAAATATTGTTTTTAATTCTTTCATCAAATAAAAATTGCACCAATTTCATTGGCAAATTTTTGGATTCATTTTGTTCCATCACCTGCTAGCGTTAATTTACAATTTTCAATATTAAAATTTTGATTTAAAAAATGTAAAAATTCTTTTTTATATTTTTTAATAAGATAGTATTTATTTTTTACTGATTTCATAATAATAAAAATTTTTTTATCTTTTAGAACATTTTTATTTTTAGTGCTTTTTATTTCATCATACCCAGTATGAAAATATGCTGTTCTAAGCATATTTTTTTCTATTTTTCTATATTTTGTTAAATTACTAAAAGAATCGTCAACCCCAGCATACAAATATGGTGTTTGAACAATTATTTTTTCAGTTTTTGTTTTTAATTGTTCTTTAAATAATTTAGCAAAATCAATTTCCTTATTAATGTTTGTGATTGTCATCTTTGATATATTTAATTTTGGGTACATATCCATAATATCTCTTTGTCTTTTAGTACTATCCATTAATTTTAAAATTTCTATTTTAATAAAAATACTAATTCTACTTAGTTTTTTTCTTCCGACTTTCTTATAAAATAAAAAAAACAAATTGATATTTATTAGTATTTTTATTTAAAAAAACAAAATAATGTTCTAAAAAAGGTAATGTGACCATACTCTGTTTTTTCTGTAAAAGGTCTTTTACCCTACATAATATAGCCATTTTGGCCATTCCAATTTTTTCTCATTCTTCTAATATTTATTAATCTTTTTCCTGTTTCATTAACATCAATTTTTACTTTTTCTCTAAAATTAATAGTATTGAAAATATTTAACATATACTTATATTCTTTTTAAATCATCATTGCATGATAGTAAAATTTTATACTGCTTAAAATAATTTGTCATCAGTTTTATTACATTATTTTTATCGATAGAAAGAGAGAAATTAATTAACCTTCTTTTTCTTTTTTTCTTTTAATTTCACTAGTTATTTGTTAGATAACTTTATTAACTTTTTCTCATTTAGGTATAGTTTCCCTTAAGTGTGGTTTAGTTAATCACTTACGACTACGCTTCTGCCCCATGTATTACTAATTTAATTAGTTGATTAACCTTACAGATATCCTCCCACTTCGTTTATTTTTAAGTGTTCCAGCTTGACCATTTTGTGAAATCTTACTATTTATAAAAAATAATTATTCCTTTTCAGAATAATTATTGGTTTCTTGTCTTTTGATTAATTCTATTTCAAGGTTTTTGATTTTTTTTAAAAGTAAATTTATTATTGTTTTATTTTGAATAGATTTGTAATTTGTATTTTCATACTCTCTTAATTGTATTTTTAAATTATTAATATTTGTCTTAATTTCTGTTGTTGTTAAATTGACAAATTCATTAATTTCATTTTCTTTTATTTCTTTTTTGTTATTTTTAATATCATAAAAATATTCTTTATTAAAATTTATATAGTTAATTTCTTTTAATTGAAATATGTTTGTTTTTTCTACTAACTTTAAATCTTTTCATAGTTTTAAAGTTAGTTTCATTGGGTTATAGCGTGCTATTTTAACAATTCCTTGTCCTTGTTTTAAATTTGCTAACTCACTAGTTAACATTAAGGGGTGACTTTTTAAATTTTTCGAAACACTAATATTGATTTTATTTTCATTAATACTAATTTGTTCGATTGTTTTTGTTCCAAATAATTCACTATAATATTTTATTGTTTCTAAATCATTGGTATGTAAGAAAATATGCATCCCACAGTTATTTAAAATAATTTTTGCTATTGTATCACCATAATTTAATTTTAATTGGTTGATATCTTGTAAAATAAATTGAAAAAATATGTTTCTGCTACGCGAAATACTAACTCATTTTTCAATGTTGTTTATTTTTATTAAATTAGCAAATTCATCTAAAATAAAATATACTGGTTTTTCTAGTTTTTGTTCGATTATTTCACTTACTTTATTTGTTAAAAATTGATAAATTTGACTAATTAATATTGCTATTAATTTATAGTAATTATCATTTTCGTCACTAAATATGATGTATAAAACTGTTGGATATTCGATAAAATCATTGTAATTAATATCATTTTGGGATGTTAAATTACGAATAAAATCATTGTTAAATATTTCTAAACTTTTTGCAACAGTCATTAAAATAGCATCTAGTGTTCGATTTTCTTTACTATCAACCAAAGCCTGACTTGCGGTTATTTTGGCAATGCTGGTATTTTTTCGATTATTAGTCATTCAACTAAATCTTTTTTAAAACTAGTGATTGCTGCCACTGATGCCATATTAAATTTATTGGAAAATGATTCTTAGTTTAAAGTTTCCTCGATTTCTGTTATCAAATTATTTTTGTTTATTTTATCTTCATAATCTTCTAATATTGCTAAAATAATTCCTTGAATAATCATACTTGTTGATTCATTCCAAAATTCATCTTCGGGATTTTTGTTAATCAACATACGACTAAGTGATCTAATTTTATCTTGATACTTTATTTTTCACTTTATTTTTTCTTTTTCCTTATTTGTCATTATCATTTTAATAAAGTCATCATAAATTAGTTTTAATGGATTTCAAGTATTTCCTTTTTCTAAATTACAAAAATCAATAACTTTTATTTTATAACCATTTTCTGCTAAATAACCACTGGTTAAATTATACATTTCACCCTTGGGGTCGGTTATAATCATAGTTGGTTTAGTAGTTGATTTTCCATTTAAATAAATTGTTGGTAATACTATGCCTTGTGTTTTTCCGCTTGCTGTTGAACCAACAATAACACTATGAATATTATTTTTTTAAGTTAAACAATAAATCTTTTTTTGTTTTTATTACAATTAAAAACAAAGCCTGTATTTTTATAATTATCTTTGATATTTACTTTTTCACTAATATCATCAATTTCTTTTATACTTAATCATTTACTATCACCAAAATCTATTTTATTGGTTGTTTTAATTGCAGTTTCTTTATTCTTCAATTTACTAAATAAAACAAAATAAAAAAAATCAGCAATAAAACGCTAAACTTAATCCAACTGTTATTAATAATCCGTATTTACTTTTAATTATATAATTTCATCATGATAATATTTGAAATTGCTTAATTTCATTGATAAATATTGTAATTTCTTTTCAATTAATAAAAATTGAATAACCTATTCCAAATAATGTTAAACAAAAAATAAAAATAATTGGAACAAAACATAAACCAATTAATAAACTTATTTTTTTCTTTTTGATTTTATTTTACATATTTTTATAACTCTCTTTCTAGACTGCTCACCAAATCATAGCCTTTTTGCATAATTGGATTGATTTTAAAAACCATTTCATTAAATTCTTCTTCAATTAAACTCATATTTTTAAAATCTGCTATTTTTGGGTTAGCAACAGTAGTTATAATTTTGTAGTATTTCATTTTTTCTGCTAAATGTAAATATTTAGTTAACTGGTTTATTTCATAATCTGTAAAATTATTTTCATATTTTAAATATTATTAAACCATCATAATCATCACTAATAATTTTAATTTTGCTAAATTCTTTAATATTGCCTTTGCTAGACTTGTATTCATCAAATAGATTATTAATTTCATTTTCTAATTTATTTCGTTCAAATTGTTTAACTTGTCGAAAATTCATTGCATTATAACTACCTTTACAACCAATTTCGCCAGGTTCTATTTCATAACCTGCTTTTGTTAAATAATTAGCATGATAATTATTGAATTTTTGTAGTTGTTTTTTACCGCCAAAAATAAGATTATTACTAATTATGTATCTTTCTTTATTAAGTTTTTTTGAAAAAACTTTACTAATTGGAATAAAACCAAAATGAATATGGGGTGTTGTTTCATCCATGTGAACTGCTGAATACAAATATCCTATATCTGTTTTAAGATTATTTTTCATTCATTGTTTCATAAAATTTATTTCAATAAAAATTATATTTTGTAAACTCAGGATTAATATTTTCAGGTATTCCAATTCTAAAATTATGTCTTATTAGTTTATTAACACTTTTACTACTATATTTTTTAAAAGTTGCAATTGGTGGTGATGACCTAAGTTTATTTTCTTTTTTCATCTTTTTATCCTCCCTTTTTTGGAAATTTTTACCTTTTAAAATTTATTAAATTTATAAAGCCAAAATGCTTGCTCATCATACATTTTGGCTTTGCCAAAATATTTGAAAAATTTCATTTTTATTTTGTCTAATTAATCATCTTTTTTTGGAAATTTATTACTATTAAAATATTTTAAATTTTCTTGGTATATTTGTTTTTGTTCTGCTTTTTTAATTAAAACTTGCTTATTCATTTCTAATAAAAAAGGGTGGATTTTTTTAAACTAATCTCACCCTCAATTTTTCCATCTTTATTTTTAATATAAAAGTTTTTATTTTTAAAAATTGTAATAAAACAATAATCTTTGTTATATTGTAATTTAAAATATTTGCTATTTATATTAATACTTGCATAAGGATACAATAAATTTTTTATCCTTAACTCAATTCATTTATTACCTTTAATATCATAATAAGATTTTGTTAAAATTAAATTATTTGTCATAACTTGATAACTTATATATTTTTCTGTTTCTTTCATTTTGATAGTTCCTTTCTCTATAAAATTATTTTTAATCTTTTTTTAATTTTTAATGTTATAAAATAGAAAATTGGCAAACATATTGTGTTCGTAATTAATATTCCGATAATTATTTGTTCTATACTTAAAACTCCAAGATTTAATCAAAAAAGAACAAAATCAATCGGAAGATAAATAATTATGTTTGATAATAAAATAAGAATAATTTTAATACTATGATTTATTTTTATTCAATTAATTATTTTAATTAAAACTGCTAATAAACCTGTCCCGATATTTCAACATAATCATCCCACAGTAAAACCTCATAATGTTAAATCTGATAGAAAATGTCCCATAAATCCAATTAACAAACACCAATATCAATTTAAAATAACTCCACTTATAAAAATAATGGAATTGATGTTCTTGGAATAATTTGGATTCGCATTACTTGTGATAATACAACCATTATCGCAATTAAAACTGAGGCATAATTTATGGTAATTTGTCATATTTTAAGTTATCTTTAAAACATATAATTTCAGTAAATTCTTTCAAATCAAAACTATCTTTTGAACAATTTTGGCAATAACTATCATCATTAATATTTAATTTAAATAAAATTATGTGCCATATATATTTGTTGTTTAAAACTATTAATTTCTTTATCTTTTTCAGCAAGTTCTTTTTTAATTTTTTCATTTTCTTCTTTAAGTTTGTTAAATTTAATTGATTCTGTTATTGTCATTATTTAAAATCTCTCTTTCATATTCTTCAATATCCTTAATTGGTAAATTGTTTAAATAATTATTAAGTGTTTGATTTAATTGTTCTTCATTTTTATAATCATAAACTCTTTTAAAATATCTAAATATTTCATATCAACTTAAATATTTTGATAATATGTTTCATTCTTTATATTGCTTTTTATCAAACATATTAAATTTTCTCCAAATTTTCTAATATTTCACAACATTTTAAATAACTAAGCGATCATCTAAAAACTTAAATAAAAAACAAAATAAAATAAGAGTCACAAACAAACATATTTATATATTTTTTCTTTTTAAAAATATATGGGTTTTTTGCAAAAATAAAATAAACATTTGTGCATCATAAATGTTTATTATCACCTTCTATTTTTGATCTACATTTAGGACAACTTTTCCTCATTATTTTTATCTCCTTTCTTTTTTATTTATCAAAAATTAAACCAACTAATTTTAATAAATAGTTGGTTTAATTTTTGATCGTATTTGATTTAAAATATTTTCAATATTATTAACTTTATCAATTAAAACTTCCATAATTTGTTCTAAATTGCTTAAATTGTTTTCTGTTGTTGTTTTAATCTCGTTAATTAACTCGCTAATTGTATTTTTGATATTATTTTCAACCATATAATTTCTCCTTTCTAATTTTTGATATTAATAATTCATCATTTATTTTTCTTAAAAATTAATTTTTTAATAATTTGGTGATTATTTTTGCATTGTAAAGTCAAAAATCAAAGATTATAAATTATTTTTTGTTTGTTAATAAATTCTAATCTTGCTAAACAATGCCGAGCATACTTTTTACAATATCAGCCACCTTTTTTGTTTTTGGTTAATTTTGTAAAGTACTCATTGATATAACACTGACATTTATTAATTAATACTGTCTTATTTGCTAATTTAATTTTTAACTCTTTTAAACAGAGTTCTTTTAAAGACACTTTCAAATCCTCCTTATAAATAGTAAGATTTCTAAATTTTTTTATTGTGGAACACTTAGCCTTTAACGATTGCAGGTTAAAGATTTATCCCCAAACCACAATAACTCTTTTATATTGCCTAAAAGAATTGCCTCCATTATGTCGTAGCGGTACGGCCACCCCTATATTGTTTATCCTCGCTTGCTTGGTTTTGCTGTTATTTTTTAAAACTAAGCAAGGTTAACAACAATTTTAACCTAATTAAAAAAGATAGAATTTTATATCTATCTTTTTCTTATTTTTTGGAAATTTTATACCAACCGAATATTTTACGCGGTCAATGTTAAATCACGATGCATTTCAATGCTTGGTAATTTATCATTATATTGTCAGAGTCCTTGTGCATCATTTCGTTGTAAAGCAACAAAAACTTGTAATGGAATTCCTAACTTTTTATAAATAGATTTTTTTTCAATAAAATACATTAACGAACTAGCTGTATAACGTTGCGGATAAAAATTTCAACATCCAACCAAATTATTTTTATTTGCATTTAATGATAATAAAAATGCTAATTCTTGGGTTGGACTTGATGCATTTAAAATTATTTTAATATCTTCTTTATTATGTGTTAATTTTGCAACATCTTCACCACTAATTCCTTAATCAAAACGAATTCCTTTTAATCCTAATTCAGTCATAAAAAAATCCATAACTTGTTCACGATTATTTTTATCTAATTCAAATTCCTCATAAACAGCACCATTCACATCACCATAAACATCAATTCCTAGTTTATTTGCTGTTTTTGTTAATTGTAAAAAGCGATTAAATAACTTTTGATCACTTTTTTAACATTAATCAAGGTAGTAAAAATAACCTTAATTTTAGCTTTTGCACATTTTGTTAAATATGTCTCTAAATCATAGTTTTCTGTAAACAAATGTGGATATAAGCTAACACCAAGGCGCATAACAATTAATCCAAAACTTTTTTTGCAAGTAATTTATCATATAATTCAATAAATTCTTTTGCTAATTCAATAACCATTTGTGCTGTCATCATTTGATCTTCGGCATGCATAAATAACACGGGAATTTGATGTTTAGTCCCTTGTACCTCTTCTTGAATAATCGTCATATGTTGCTTTTCTGCTTCAATAATATTTTGTTCTGCTTCTGCAATTAAATTATTAGCATCAATAGTTTTTCCTTCTTTTGCAGACTTAATTGCAATTAATGCATTTGATTTTGCCATACCAGCATAAGTAATAATTCCAAATGATATTTCTTCAAAATTTATTTCTTTCATTTTTATGTTCTCCATTTCTTATTTTGTTTCATCCATTTTAGAAAGAGCATAATATCCTGTCCCATACATTCCTGCCTTATCTTGTAAATTTGAAATCTCAATTGTAAAAGTTTTTAACATAAAATCACCAATTCGTGCTTTTACTAACTCTTGTAATATATTTTTCAATTTTACCCCTAAATTAGTAACACCACCAGCTAAAATAATTACTTCTGGATTTAGAATATATAACATTGTTACAATATGATATGCTAATGGAATTAATCCTCTAGTAATTGTTGCAATTGTTAATTCATCATTTTTATCAAATAATGGTTTAATATCAACTAATTTTAAATCATGTTTTTCTTTTAATTGGTGTAATAAACTACCCGGATTTTCATCAGCAGTTTGGTTAATTAATTTTGTTAAACCTGTCGCTGAAGAAACTGGTTCAATGCAGTTTTCTAATCCACAAGTACAGGCAAATAAAGTTTGAAAACAACCACCATGACCAAGTTCACCAGCAAAGCCATTTGCACCTGTTCACAATTGACCATTTAAAACAATTCCGCCACCAATTCCAGTTCCTAATGTATATAAAACTAATGATTCTTTTTTATCATAGATACGATCTCAATATTCTGCTAATGCAGCTGCATTAGCATCATTAATAATATTAACTGGTTTTTGAAAAATTTTCTCAGCTTCTCCTTTAATATTAAAATTACGTCAATTTAAATTGCCAGCTAAAGCAACAATTCCATTTTTTTCATCTAAGAAACCCGGAATTGCAAAACCAATTTGACTAATTGTTGATCAATCAATTTGATGTTTTTCTAATTGTTGATCAATTTCTTCTTTTATGGTTTGTAAAATTGCTGCTTTATTTGTTGTAACTTTAAATTCACAACGAATAACTTTTTTTTCTGAAAAAACAGCACACTTAGAACTAGTTCCACCTAAGTCAATTGCTAAAACATTCATTAATTTTGTTCCTCTCTATAATTCAATAATTTGATGATCATTAGTATTATTTGTTAATTCTAAAATTTTAATAATTTCTAATGAAATTGCTTTCGTAACAACATTTGACTCATTTTTTTTATTTTTTCATAAATCATAGACATGCTCAATCTCAAACCGTAGTCCTTCACCAGCCGTTGTAAATGGTTCATCAACAGTTTTAATTAAATTACCTTATAAATCATAAACTTGATAAGTATATGCTATATGACAAGAATCTTTTTGATAATCAGCATTGTACTTTTGCAAATTACCCCACCCTCTAATATAACCTTTTGTTCCTAAAATTTGTGCTGATAAATCACTGGATAAACTATCACTAGCAATAATTGTTGAAATGCCCTGATTTTTATGATGAATATTTAAAACAGAAGTAGAAATTACCTTATGGGTTGCATAAGCATTATTTAATCCCAATATATGCTAAATCAAAATTTGCAGCATCTTTAATTAACTCATCTAATGATTGATAGACTTTGTGAATTTGGTAAGTATCTTTATATTGTAAAGCTTTTACATAAGTTAAATTGTAAATTCCAAATAAAGTAATTTGATCTTTATATTTTGTATTTTGTAAATCATCTAAAAATCATTTTGTAATTCGTCCTGCTCCAATTAATACAATTTTCATGTCAGCCTCCTTATTGTTGTCAAAAGTCTCATGTTGTTAATTCGGTTTTTAATAAATTCGTTAAAACATCAATATCATCATATGCAAGATTTTTACCATTTGTTGTAATTACTCGTTTATATCAAACATAAGATAATTTTGGTGTTCGCGTTTTAATTTTACTATTAAAATTAACAGAAACCAAGCCATAATCTTTTCGCTATCCTCCGCTTGGCGAAAAAATATCACAATAAGTTCATAATGAATAACCAATTAAATTAACTCCACGGTCAAATGCTTTAAATACTTCTGCTAAATGTAAACTTAAATAGCGAATTCGATCTTGATCTAAAATTAATGGTGCTGCTTTATCATCAAAATCACCCATTCCATTTTCAATAATCATTAAGGGTTTTTGATATTCTTTTCATAATATTTCCGCTCCAGTCGCTAACATCTTTGGATCAATAATTCAATTTCATTTTGTATATTCAATGCCTTTTGGAAATACTTGTTTAAAACCCGGTACAAAAAAGCATGACTTTTTTGGTGCAATTCTTTTAAATTATCAACATAATTATCCCCAGTAATATAACATGGGCGATAATAATTTCAACCAATTAAATCCAATTGATGTTTTTTTAATAAGTTTAAATCTTCATCACTAATCATAAAATTAATTTTTTCATCTTTTAACCATTGAAAAAAAACATCTGGATAAGTTCCTTTTAAGTTTGGGTCTAAAAAGAAATTTTTAAATCATCCGTTATATTTTCAAATGCTGCTTGGTCACCTTCTCGGAATTGATACGGTGGCGCTCAATCATGGTCAATTCCTAACAATGCATCGTTAGCAAGATAAACTTTTGACTTAGCTAAATCAAATTCTTCTTTCGCAATTGCTGTACTAAGGTTTAAATGATGAATTGCTTTAGCAAATGCTGTTTTATATAAGCATCTAATGTAAAAGTAGAATTCTCATCATTAACAAATCATAAATTACTATATTTCTCTAAGTATTGAAATACAACGCGGACATATTTTCGGAATCATTCAATTACATTACGGTTCTCAAATCCACCCTGAATTTCTGCTCACATTGGCGTATCTCAGTGATATAAAATTAGAATTGGTTTAATACCATTTTCAACTAATGTTTTAAAAACATCATCATAAAATTTAATCCCTTCTGGATTAAGGAGAATTAAAAAATGACAGAATATAAAAGTAAATATATTAATAAAACTTGAGATGAAATAACAACATCATTTGATTGAGTTAATTGTCAACCTATTGATTTTCGTATTTCACATCATAAAAAACATTATGATTTGCAATGTTTAGAATGAACCAAAATGTACTTAAATTTATTTAAAGATAAATGAGGCGTTATTGCATCTTATATGGAACATTACAAAATTAACGATATTTTAGATTTAGCATCCGATGGATGAAAAATATTACAATTTGAGAAAAAATAAAAGGCATCGTGTACGATGCCAAAAGAGTTGCATTTGTTAAAAATGATGTTATCATCAAATTAACAAGAGGCAAAAATTACTGCTTGCATTTACAGGATTCCATTTCATTAATTACATTATTATAAAATTCAACTCCTTTTGGATTAATTGTTTTTCCATCAGGAATTAATCTACTTCATTGAATTGATGTTCATAATGAATTAAAATTTAACTCCCTTACAATTTTAATATCTTCTTGATAACGATGGTAAAAATCATTTAAACAAGGTTGTTGGTTAAAAAAACGATATTTTTCTAAACTAAATCAATGATCTCAATTTGATGCAGATTTTCCATCTTCCAAAAATGTCTCTTCTGTTTGAGGACCAGAAAAGCACTACCTCATAAAAAATTTTTTTAAAAATTATATTGCCCCATTAGAAATCTCCTCTCTAAAACACTTTTATTATATCTTTTATTATATCTATTATTTAGAAAATAAACAATAAAACCTTATTTAAGTAATTTAGATTTTAATGCTAAATATTGTTGTCATAACGCTTCTGCATGACTATGTTCAAAAATAAAAAGTTTATTTTTAATTAAATATTTTAAATTATCAATTTCTGTTCAAATTGCATTAACAATATCACGACTATATTTTCAAGCAATACGATTTCGATTAAACTCTTTTAGATCTAAAATTTTATAACTACCATCAGCAAAAACTTTAATGTCTAAATCATAATCAATATATTTAATTGTTTTTTGCTCCATAATAAATGGCGATGCAATATTACAATAGTAATTTATCCCGGTATCTTTAAGCATACAAATAATATTACTTCAATTTTTCCGATTAAAAATCCAAATTGCTGGTTCATTTGTTTTTCATTTTCTACCATTCAATTCTGTAACAGTGACATCTTCATTTACTAAAACAATATATTCTTCTTCTAGTAATAAAACAACCGCCGATTCTCAACTACGGTAAACTGAACCATTATGTTTATAAGCATGTACTAAGACACTATCTCCAACTTGTAACGAGTCCATAATGTTACCTCCCATAATTTATTTTTAAAATTACAGCAAAAAAAATAACTAAAAATAATACAATAAAAAATTATGTAAAATTATTAAATTTAAATTGCCATAATATATAATTTTATTTTGATATTAATTACTTTAAAATAAAATGCTATTTTAAATACGTCAACATTTTCATTATATCAGTTGTATTTATTAAGTAAATAGACAGGCCTTAACTAATTAGAAATTTTTTTATCGGAAATAAATTATTTTGGAAATTATAAATTCATATATTGCTTTTCACAATATCTTATAGTTAAGTAAAAAAACTCCCCTATTTGCTTAACAACTTTAATAGGGGAGTTTTTTATTATGTTATATTATATTTTTTCTTTTAAAAATAAAAAAACTACTTTTGTAGTTAAAAATGGGGCGGCTGATGGGACTTGAACCCACGAATGCCGGAGCCACAATCCGGAGCGTTAACCTCTTCGCCACAACCGCCATATTTGATTATATAAATAACCCTATTCATTATAACTTAAAACAAAAAAATGTAAATAGAATTAATTGTACATTGTTCTTATCTTGTGATAATTTCATAATAGTTATCTAGCAAAAATTTCGCAATTATTTATATTATTAATTTGGTGATAACTATGGAAAGAAAATTAACAATGACAGAAAAAATAAATATAAAACTATTGGAAAAGTTATTAATAATGAAATAACAAAAAAACGTGCTGCTAAAATTTTAGATTTGTCTATTCGTAAAATTGAACAATTAATGAAAATTTATGATACACAAAATATGACTTCCTTTGCCCATCATTCACGTGGTAGAACAGCATATAACAAAACAAAACCAGAAATTTGTGAAAATATTCTTAATCTTTACAAAACTAAATATATTGATTTTAATTTTATACATTTTAAAGAAAAATTACTCGAAAATGAAAAAATAAAAATTTCTTATTCAGTTTTGTACAACTTAATGTCTCTAAATCAAATAAAATCTCCTAGAAAACAGAAATTAAGAAAAAAAGATAAATCACATCCTTTAAGAGAATGCCGCAAATGTTTTGGGGAATTATTACAAGCTGATGCTAGTGAACATTTGTGGCTAGGAATAAAACATCCTAAAATATTTTTACGTGGTGCTATTGATGATGCAACAAATACAGCTGTTGGATTATATTTTAATTATCAAGAAACCTTAAATGGTTATTATAATGTTTTATATCAAATTTTAAAAAACTATGGTATTCCTATGGAATTTTATACAGATAAGCGAACAATTTTTACTTATCAAAAAAATAATAGTAAAAACGAAGAAAAAGACACCTTTACTCAATTCAGCAGATGCTGTAATGAATTAGGTGTCGAAATCATAACTACTTCAATTCCTCAAGCAAAAGGTCGAATTGAACGGTTATGAGGTGCTTTACAAGATCGTCTAAAAAATGAATTAAGTCTTGCAAAAGTAACTACTCTTGAAGAAACAAATAAGTTCTTAAAAGAATTTCTGCCTAAATTCAATAAACACTTTGCTCTTCCCATTGATTATAACAATTCTGCTTTTGTTGATGCACCAGAAAGTGACAAAATTAATTTACTTTTATCAATAACTTCAACAAGAAGAACAGGTAATGGATCATCAATTAGTTATGCCAATAAAAAGTACTTAGCTTATGATAATAAAAAACTAAAAGTTTTTAATTCAAAAACAAATGTTACAATAATTAATGCATTTGATAAAACATTGTATCTTAAGTATGAAAACAAAATTTATAATCTATTAGAATATATTCCAACAGTTAAAAATACAGAAAAAACATTACCAAAATCTAAAGCTCATAAACCCAAATCAAATCATCCATGAACTGAAAGATATACTATGAAACAATTATCAATTAAATAAATTTACGAAATTTTAGCTAGATATTGACATAGAATTAATTGTACATCTTAAAAACATATTTTTTGGAACATTAAAACAAATAATGCATTAGTTTAAAAAAGGATTATTATGTTAATAAATCTTATCATTAATTTTATATTATATAATGTAATAGGTATAAATATGTAGTGCCTGAGGGAGTAAAAATAGAAAAAGAATAACAAAATGTATATAATTAAGAAAAATAAAATTTTAACTAAAGAATTAATAATTCGTAATGTTAAATTTCTTTGTTTCGCTAGTTACGTTCAAACAGAAACAGATGTTATTAACTTCTTAAAAAAGTATAAAGATAAAAAAGCAAATTATAATGTGTATGCATATGTTATTGGAAATCGTCGTGAAAATATTTACAAAACTGATAACGGCGAAACACGACATATTGCAGGAAAAACTATCTTAGAAAATATTATTGAAAAAAATATAACAAATATTATTGTTCTAGTTCTTCGGTATTTTAATCCAATTTACAGTTTACCCGAAGATTGAATTAAAAATGGATATGCAACAATTACACGTATTATTTTAAATTCTGCTCAATTAGAAAAAATTAATGAACAAATTAAAATTGGAATTTTATTACGGTCATTAAATGAAGTATTTTTACGAGAACTTTTAGACAAAAATAAAATTAATATTATATCTAGATTAATTTATCGTGGTGACTTAATTTTTACTATAATTATTGATCGTAACAACAGCGTATTAATTGAATTAGATAATTTAATTATTAAAGGAAAAATCTATAGTTATAAAATTTTAAAAAATTAAAAAATCTTATTAATTAAAAATGAATTATGTAAAATGAAATGCAACAAATCTTTATTAATTAAATAATATAATAAAAATTACAAAAATCAACCATAAATTTAAAAAAATTAAAAATACTTTAATTTTTCTTTTATTTTACACACATTTAAACACACTAAAAAACAATTTATTAAATTTTAATTAATAAATTTATTTAATATTCTGTAAAAATACTTCTTTTGCACTTATTCAATTTAAACACGGTTGGAGTTTATCATTTATAACATTAACTACTCAATCTATTTGTTTTTGACTAACTTTATTAAAATCAGTTCCCTTAGGAAATCAATGTCTTAATTCACTATTCATATATTCAATTAAAGGTTTTTGTTGTGGTGAACCAGCATCACAAAAATATACTTGTGTTTCAGCAAATATTTCCATTTCTCTTCATTTACTAAATTCTTTCCCTCTATCTGTTATTATTCCTTTTATTTTTCCAATTAAATTATTTTTTATAATAATATCTTTAAACTTTTTCTCAACTTCCCTAGCAGTATAATTTTCTAATTTTATTGCAAAATATTTTTTACTTAATTGTTCTACTAAAACTAAAATAGCAGATTTATGGTCTTTACCAACCACTGTATCCATTTCAAGTCATCCAACATTAGAAACTTTATTATCAATATCTCAAATTGACTTAAAATCAGTTAATTTACCACGATTATCAGATTTTCCTTTTCTTTTGTATTTTTTACCATGGTGTCGTAAATTCTGTTTTAAAAAACCATAAAAACCTAAACGAATTCATTTATACAATGTTTTAACACAAACGGGAAATTTAACTTTAAATTTTAAAAAATAACGATAAATAAGTTCTGATGGTGAATCATGATAAACATTAAATCTCAGATGAATAAAATTTAATTGTTCTTCTGTAAACTTAAATCTTTTATTATTCTTTTTTCTTTTCTCATAATACATTTTATCTGACTTATAAGTACTATATTCATCAATAGTTTTAAAACGCTTAATTTCTCGTAAAATAGTACTACGATGTCTATTCAAATATTTAGCAATTGCAGAAATATTCTGCTCACCATTCTTTTTTAAAAAAATTTTTGATAATAATAATTGTTCTAATTTAACTTTATCCATAAAACTTAAATGACTATACATAACATTTATATACCTTTCATTAACTTATAAAATTAATATTTAATACGAATAATTGATATATAATTGATATGTGATAAAAACAATTATATATAAAACAATAAAAAGGAGCAATATATATGAAAAAATGACTTAGCATAATAGGAGCAATTGGATTAAACGCAACAAGCACAACAACACTAATCAGTTGTGAAAAATCTAAAAAACCAAATAATAATGAAGAAAATAAACCGACACCAAAACCATCATATAATCCACAAAAACCACCAGAAGGTAGTAATTGAAAATTAATTGAAAATAATTATAGTAATGAAATTAAAAATATAAATAATAAATGATATTCAGTTATTTTTAATTTTGGAAATTATAAAATTGTTAATTTTTATTATTTATATTTTTAATTTCATTACTATAATTATTTTCAATTAATTTTCAATTATCTTGGTTCAACTTAACTCTTGGATAATGATTTTCTTTATAACGGTCAACATTTTCCACAATTTCTTTCGATACATTAAACATCTTATATTTTACAGCAAAGGCATAAATAAAATCAGTTAAATCATTCAAAAAATTCTCTTTTTTAACATCATAAAATTTTTCAACCATATACTTATTTTTTAAACTATGTCATTGTCGATAATAATTCAAAAATATTTCACCAGGTTTATCATAAACAACTCCGGTTGAATAACTATCTTGTAAAAAATCTAAATACCATTTATCATTAAACAATAAATTTTTTGATGTTTTTAAAGTTGGATTAATAAAATAATTTGTTTCCGACCAATTTTCAAAAAAACTACTGCGTAAAAACATTGTATTAATAAAATCAGTTTCATTAATACCTTTACCAGTACTACTTTCTTGTTTAAGCGTATATTGCTCCTCATTTAAGGGTCTAAACGCCGTTAAAGTAATAAATGGAATAACCAAACCCAAAAAAGTTAAAATAAATATGGCAAATAAAGATAACGATTTTTTCATAAACTCAACTCCTAACTATACAATGTTTTTGAAACAATAAACCCAACAATATATAAACTCGATATTGTTAACATTAACGGATGACTAAACAAAACTGCCATTCTACCAAATAATCAAATCAACCAAGTATCAGAATTATATAAATCCATAATAATATTTTTTGCTGATGTAAATTGATTAATAATAACAGTAATAAAACCAGTTCCAAATATCGCAATCGCCGCCACCAATAAAACTAATTTAATCATTACTTATGCACTCTCCTATATCCTTGTTCTCTTGTTTTTGCTTGTTTTGCTAAACTTGATAATTGTTTTTTATTACGATTAATTTTAAATTGTTTACGCTCTTTAATATGTTTTTGCATACCTTGTTTAGTATCAGAAACACCGCGAACTGTTGAAGAATATACTTGTGAAACACCATTATTAACTGTTGAACCTAAATTATTATATTGTGTTGATGTCCCGTGAATTGCATAAATCGATAACTTAATAACCATAAAAAAGATTAAAAAATAAGCAATTGACGTATTTGTCATCGGTAATTTTGTATTTCAAATTACATCAAAAATAAACAAAAATATATCAAAAACAAAACTAAAAATCTTGTCTCAATTACTATTATTATTTTCAACTAATAAATTAATCATCTTTACCATTTCCTTTCTCTTTTTTAGGTTTTAAATTCTTTTTCAAAATATCAATATCAAATAACTCCAATCGTTCTTTAACACTTAATTTTGTGATTTCCGACCAATAATATTCTTTTTTATTAACAATTTCATCATTCTTTAAATCACGCACAAACTTTAACCATTGACTATCATACTTATTAGCGAATTCAAGGGGAATAATTATTTTAAAAAACCGAATTCCTAACCCAACATCCGACTTATGTTTTACTCTTTTACCTTCTGCTGTTCGTTCTACTGATTTTGTTTTTCAAATTTCATAATCCGTTATATCTTGAAAAATACCAATTCGCATAATAAAGAAACGATTAAAAAAATTAAACCCTTTCTTAATAACTGGTTTTTTCAATGAAATTGGAATAATAATTCCACTTGCTAACTGGCGAATATTATTTCAAATCATACCCTCACGCTGAGCAGTAAACAACGCACGATGTCCAAAATGTCTCGCTAAAACAATTCACGGTATTTTACCACTATGAACTTTTTTTTCATCGTGAGGACTAGTTCCGTCAATATATAAATAACTTTCATCAAATAAAATAACACTATCATCTAGGGGAACGGGTTTTGTTCTATCAGTAAAATCTAAATTTTTAAATGTTAAAACTTTAACCTTATCATCTTCTAACGGATAATTACTATAAATTTCATCTGTCAATAATTTCATAGTTTGCGACAAATAAGTTAAAAGTAATGTTTTACCAGTTCCTAACTTACCAATAATTACCGATAACGGATTATCTCAAACAAAATTTACTAACCCAAAAGAATTTAACTGATAAAAAATATTTTTTCACAATCATCACACAAAATATACACATTGCAAAGCAAATAATATTCAAAATACTAAACCAACACAATACAAAGAAATTAACCAAAGTAATAAATCAATTAAACTAAACAAAAGCATTGAACCACTAATATAACAATAGTTTTTAAAGAAAAATATAAATTTTTTCATTATTTAAAATACCCAACTATCTTAAAAACCATTCACAAGAAAAACCAAGTTAAAAACAAAATCACAACTCAAACACCAACCATCAAGGTTAAATATTCATTTTGCGTTAAATTCCACATTGTAATACTTTCAACATTCGTTTTATCGATAAACAAAAATATATGAATAAAAAACTCTTTTAATTTAATTCAATCATTTTGCATTTTTAAAAACTCCATATTTTTTGAATAAGTTTAAAAAACATTCCAAAAAATAAAACAACAAATAACACAAAAGATATAACATATAAAAACTCAGGGGGCATTTGCACCAATAATATAACTAACAAATTGAACTCAATAATCATATAAACTCATTTAATTTAAGTCTTTCAAATCATTAATTAATTCTTGTTCTTTTTCAACACTTCAATTTGTTAAATTATTATTGTTATTATTTGCTTTTACTTTTTTAGGTTCACTTGAAAATAACGCTTTTTTCATTTTAGTAAAATAATTTTGTTTATATTGATTATATAAATTGATTAATTCTGTTCCAGTTAAATATTTTCAAATATTTCGCTTTAAATTTTCATCATATTTTACAATAGGGTAAGAATTATCATAAATCAAACCGATTGCTACTTGTTCCAAATGTTTTTCACTCGGATAAATAAACTTATTACTCAATCAAAAACCAATATGACGATTATGATTAGGTAAATTAATAAAACTTGCTTTTTCTGTTGTAAAAGGGATAAATTCCTTACTAATAAAATAATTTTCTACATTATGATTTTTCTTAACAAAATTACTCAATTTTATCATCTCCTCGTCTTACTGGTCTTAACATTGTGCCTTTTCCTAATCCTCCAATTATATTTTCTAACGGTAACATTCTTTTCTTTAACAACATAACTTTATATTCTTTAATTTCGCATATATGACATTGAATTATAAAAAATAAAAGAATAAATATTAAAAATAAAAATAAAGAAAAAAGTAAAATACCAACAATTATTTCTCTATTTGAAAACAAAACAAGACCTACAATAATTTCAATAAGAACAATGAAAAATTGAAAATAAACAAAACCAAAAACAAAATTCCTAATAATAAAATCTCTCTTTAATTTTTTACATTCCTTAGTTGTTTTAAATTTTATATCCATAAGATAATCTCCTAACTAAATATTTGTTTAATAAACAATGTTATAAATAATGTTTATATAATGTTTTTTAATTGTAATAAACACTGATTATTAACAATGTTATACATAATGCTAATATATTGTTTATTTAATGTTTAATAAACACTGTTAATAAACATTGTTAAATATAAAAATAATAAAAATTGGCACACTGAAAAATACTATTTAATTTTTAACAATAGTTATTAAAATATAAAATCATAAGTTTATAATTAAGTTGATATTATTATGGTTTTCTCTCTGTATAAATTATTTTAAATAGAAAGAAGAAATAAAATATCGAAGAAATAATAAATTCATTTTTCTATTTAATAAATTCATTTTTTACAAATGTGATACCATCTATTTTTTGATTATCATGAATGGTATCACCAATTAAAACAATTATTTCACTAATAATAATTTTAATAATAACTTTTAAATTTATTATTTGAATTTTTAATAAATTAACAAATTTATAAATATTTTTATACAGAGAGAAAACCATAATAATACCTTAAATATAATTAAGTTGATATTTTTACACTATATACTGTTTACAAGTTTTTAAAAAAAGTAGGTGTATTTATAAAAAATATTATAAAAATTTATTTCCCAAATCTATTACTAGTATGACCCTTAATAGAAATATTCTTATTTTTATTAAATCCTACTAAAAAAATATTTTTCATAACAGACTCAATATTATGAATAATAAACAATATAGAGTTATCAACTATAGAAAATATAGTTAAATTTATATGTATAATAGGGATATTTATTATCCCAATATTAACGATAGTAATAAAGTTTATTAAAAAATAAATTTGTAAACAGTGTATAGTGCAAAAATAAACAACAAAATTATTTATTTAATTCACATAAAAGCTAGTGTGCCATAGCTAAGATATATAATAGATTATAATAAATATTAAAATCCTTTAACCATAACACGGAAAAAGTTTAAGATTTTAATAATACAAAATATAGCAAATGGAATTAATATAACTCACGCTTCACCTAAGAAAACCATTATCTCAGGTAAAATATTTGTTATACCTTCTTTAACTTTTCATAATGCACTAGATAAATCAGTTCAAATACCAGTCATACCCTCAGACATAGTTTTAGGTGTAGGTGCTGTTAAAAAATTAAACGCTGTTGTTAAATACATACCTAACATTATTTATTACTCTCCTTTCTTTCAATTTCTTTTTTATCTTTTTTCTTTCCTCGAATTTGTTTAATTTTTTGGTAAATTAATAAACCAAAATAAAGAAAAATTGCTAATACAATAACAACACTAAATATTGTCGTTAATCAAGTTGGCATAATACATCTCCTTTCTAAAAAATATCGCGTCACGCTCCGCGTGTTCGCTACGCTCAAAATAAACAATATTGAATAAATTACCGCTAATAAATTACGCGGATAATTTATTCATTTTCTTTTAAATTATTAATTACTATCTTATTTACAGTATTAATAACAATATCTTTTCCATACTTAGTTACTAAGGACCGCAAAATAAAATAATGTTTCTTTTCAATAAAAAATCAACTCCTTTCAGAATTGATTTGTTGCACTTCGATTACATGATGCCAAATTAATAAGATTTTTTTATGATAATGTAATTAATTCTGGTGACTCTAAAATTTCTTTTACTCGTGTTAAGAAAATCCCTGCTTCTGCAGCATCAATAATTCGTTGATCAATTGTTAAAGCAAGATTCATTATTGAACGAATTACTAGTTTATCGCCTTTTATAACAATTGGTTTACGAACGATACGTCCAACACCAATTACTGCTGAATTAGGATAAAAAATTGTTGGTGTTGCATTAACTGCTCCAACCATTCCATAGTTGGCAATAGTAATAGTACTTCCTTTTAATTCATAATCATATAATTCACCTTGACGTAAACGTTCAATTGTTTCTTGAATGTTAATTGCAATTTGTTTTAAACTCATTCGTTCAGCAAATTTAATAACTGGAATGACTAATCCCTCGCTAGTTTCTGTTGCTAAACCAATGTGTTGCGAATTTTTAATTACAATTTGATTCGTTTTAGAATCATAATATGAATTTAATTTTGGATATTCACTTAGAACTAACGAAACTGCTTTTACTAAAAAACTCATTGTTGAAAAACGAACACCATGGTCAGCATTAGCATTTTTTAATTTTCGTTGTTGATCAATAATTGATGACATATCAATTTCACTATTAATTGTTAATGGTGGCACATGTGCTTGAGACATAATCATTGATTGAATCGCAGGATATCTTGTCAATTTAATTTCTTCTCTTGTTTCTAATCCCTGTGGTTCAATTTGACTATTAGTATTAATAATATTCAAATTGTTATTTAATGGTTGTACCAAGTTTCCATAAGTATTAGGAATAGTAGTTTCTTCGGAATTAAATTTTTTAACTTGTAAATTATGTGTTTCACAATTATGTTCAGTTTTTAGTTCATTCCCCTGCTTATTATTAAATTTAAATTCTTTTAACATTTCTTTTAAAACAGGATCTGATTCATTCATTGTTTTTAACATTTGTTGCATTAACATATATTGCATCATTTTTTCAATGCTTGTTCCATCTGTATTATTATTTACTTGACGTAAACTTTGAATTTCTCGTAATAATTCATTTTGACGATTATTTTGTTCTTGATTAGCTAAACGCTCTTTTAAAATTGCCAATTCAATCATTACATTATTATCATTTACACCTTGTTGTAATGATAATGTTGTTCTTGAGCCGTGATTACTTTCATCATGGTTTTCAGGCTGAATTAACTGTTTAGATGATTGTTGTTTTTCGTTTAGTGAAGATGGTTTAATTATATCATCATTTGGTTTTTTCTGTTGCGAATTATTATTATCATAATATTCATTATCTAACATTTCATATTGTGATTCAATTTCCTCAAAAGAAGGACGTTGATAATTACTAATTTCTCCTAAAACAGAATCAACTTCAACATTTCCTTTTGCAATTTGTTCCATTCTTTTCTTAATTAACTCTCGTTGATTTCTTGTTTTTAAAATTTTTTCTCGTTGCCCATTATCATTTAATTTTTCATATAAACGATCACGATAAGATTTTAATGGTGAAAAATACCCTGGTTTTTTTTCTTTCGCTTCTTTTGATTCATTTGGATCAATTGTATAACCATCAGCTGAAATATAAATTTCATCAGATAATTTTTTTTCACTTGTTTTAAAAGTATTAACATTATCATTATAATTAGAATCAGAACTACTATACCCAGTTTGTACTTCTGGTGATACATTTCTTTTAATTAAATCATTCATTCTTCCTTGGACAATATTACGTAAAATTTTAGGACGACCATCTTCAGCTAAAAAATCCATTGAATTTTTAGAATTATCACTTTCTAATGATAACTCATGAAAATCATTATTATTATGTAATTGTTCACGACGTTGATTTACAAGATTACGAAAACTAGTATTTTCATTTTGGCCTCCTAAAAATGCTGCTGCGTTAATTGGTGCTTCATCTTGTTGTTTTGTTGTGTTAACTAAATATTTTGCATATTCTTTTACTTGATTTTGTTCAATTAATTCTGCTTGCCCAATTGAAACAGCATTTGTTACAATATTCTGGTTAGGAAGCAGCGGCGGCTGATTTAAACTATTTGTTTGTGATTCAAAGTTATTTTCTTGAAACATATTACTATTTAAATTAGGAATATTAACCATTGTTGATTTCGCCTCACTTTTTCTTTCTTGATTCATTGGATTTTTAATTGTATCAATTGAAGGGATTTTTTCCCGATTATTAATAATATCATTATCATCAATTTTTAAATTTTTAAATGATAATCTGCGTGCTTTCTTAGGACCAAAAGATAATTTTGTTTCATCTCATCGTTTGTGTTCTTCTTGTTTTATTTTAGTGGGTTCTTCAAAAAGTTGTTCTTGTGATGATATATTATTTTGTTGTTGAAAATTAATAGGCTGATTTTGTTCAATATTTGTTGAAAAATAAGGAATATTATTAATAGTATTCTCTTCAAATAAAGGTTCTCCACTATTTTGACTAAAGTTTTGCGATAATATTGAATTATCATATGGTTGCTGATCATTAATTAATACAGCACTTGAATTAATAATGTTTTCATTATTGTAAGCTTGATGTTGATTCAATAAAGGTGGCGTAAAAGTTGGATGTAAAGTATCTTCGCTCGCAATGCTAATTCCTGAATAATCATCTTCTTCAACATCTTTTCATTTTGTTCCATATTGACCATTTTTTGTTGTCGAAAATTTTATCCCTTTTTTATTTAAGCGAGTAAATTTTTTATCTTCGAGACGTTTAAAATAATACTTTTCAATTTCATCTTCAGTTGTTAACAAATGAGCAATAACAGTATTGGGTTTAATTTTAGTACCTTCTTTAATTGGCTTAACAATAATTCCATCCATTGGGGTTGTAATGATAGATTCACCATTTTCATTTTCAATTAAAGCAATTTCATCACCTAATTTAACCTCTTCATTCTGATACAAGAATTTTTTTAAAATTCCTTTCTTTTCTAGCGTTAATAATCTAATTTTTTCCATTGTTTCTGATTACCCCATTCAAAAAAACTTAATATGTTTTATTAAATTTAGTTTAGCCACTTTTATAACCGTTTTATTACAAAATAATTATATCATACATTCCCTGTTTTTTAGTATCAAAATAAAAAATAACATTATACACAAAAAATAAAAAAATGCAAAATTTTTACATTTCTTTCACATTTATTTTTATTTTTTTTACTTTATTATCAAATTCTGTAATATGCTTAGTTTCTGTTAAATTTTTTACCCATTTTTTTCGTTTTAAAATAATTAATGCTCAAATTGCTTTTAAACTGTCCACTGATTGCATAATTAATACAATATAAATGATATCTAAATTTGAAGTAAAAATTAAAATTGCTAATAATGGCATAACTTGAATTTATCTTTTATAACTTAATAATGCTTTACCAGCAACATTTATTGTTATCTTTTGTACTAATTCTACAATTATTGCTGATTCTCCTGCCAAAAGTTCTGTTGTTTCAATTGCTATTTTTCCTTCAACAACTGTTATTTGCCCTCATTTTATACTAGTTAAATCAAGTTCTTGTGTTTTTGTTAATAAATGTAATGTAAAATATTCATTATCAATTAAAATTCCTTCATTTCGATGAATAACTTGGTCAGTTGTATCAGGAGCTGTTGTTACATCAAAATATTCTTGTAAATGAAGGGGGCGAAAGTTTCCATCTTTATCAGCGCGATCAAAGTCATAAAAACGATAAGTTATATCTGATGAACGTTGTAACTCAAAAACTGTTACGCCTGGGGTAATGGCATGAGTTTTGCCAGGAGGAACATATAAAAAATCACCTTTTTGCACTTTTACTTCTGTAAATAATTATGCCCAGACTTTTTTTCAACCAATTGAATTAATTCAACTTTTGTTTGCGCATAATGTCCATAAATCATTTTAGCATCAGTCGGACAATCAAGAATATATCAACATTCAGGTTTACCTAACATTTTATTATGTTTTAAAACATATTCATCATTAGGATGAACTTGAACGGATAAATAATCATTTGCTGTGATAATTTTGATAATAAAGGAAATTCTTTATCTGTCGTACCAAAATATTCCGGATGATTTGCAAAAAATGTTTTTAATGATACTCCTCTGGACCATTTGCAATATAACTCATTCCATTGTCTAATGCACTAATCACTCACGCTTCAGCATACAAGTAATCTGTTGGTAATTGAAAACCAAAGTCGGCTAATTTCCGTCCTCCTCATAAACGTTCTGAAAAATATGGTGTCACTTTAATTACTTTATACATAAATGCCCTCCTCATTTTTTCTATTATATTAAAGCATAAAAAATGAAAAAATAATATTATCATTAAAATTTATAGTAAGATATATTCAACTAATAAAATGATTGGAGACAACAATGGAAATTATTCGTATCCGAAGTTATCTTAAAAAAATTAAGTGATATTTATTATGGCTTTTTGTTGCATTAGGTCTTGTAACAATTATTTTTATAATTATTTTCTTAGCATTAAAAAACATTTCATCACAAGATAAGTTAATTTATTGTTCAATTTTTCTTGTTGTTAATTTAATTATGTTATTTATTAATTATTTAATTATTAAAAACCCCTTTATTTTTTCAAAAATTTATTATTATGACAATGAAAAAAATCGATTACGTTTGAGTTTATACTTTTATTTTTTTGTTTTAATAATTACAATTGTTTTTTTCTTTTTAACTTTAATTTCTATCCAACTAATTTTAAAAACAAGTTTTAGTCTTGTAATTAAGCAATTGTGATATGTTGGCTTAGGATATGTTCTCTGAAGTTGTGCAATTATTGGTGGATTTAATACCATTAATTTAATTATTTTAAATAAACCAATTTCACCACAAAAATCTACTGCTTAAAAGCATACACTAAAACTCATTGCAAAACAGTCAATAATCATTCAACATCTTGTTGAATAACCTCAATAATATTTGTCAAAATGTCTTGATAAGTTCCAATAAAATAAAATCCAAGTAATCGTCCTTGGGGATCATCAAAACTATTAACAAAATAATTATCAAAAACAATTGTTAAATATCCATCATCAAAGTGCATCGTTGGAAATTTTCTTTCTTCTTTTGCTAATTCAATTAAATTAACTATTACTTTTGGAATTACTAATTTTCGTATTAAAATTTGGTCATTTGCGTTAACAGAAAACATCTTTTTAAATTCTGTTGACTCTAATGTTGTATTATCCCTTGTTTTAAAAATTTTTAAGAAGATTTGCATTGTTTTAATTGTAGCAACTAATCCTGGCATTTCTTTAACATCAAGTGTTAAATATGGATATCGCGTATAAATAATTTCTTCATCTTTCCCTCAACCAATTACTTCGCGCCGTGTTAATGTTCCAAATGAGTAATTAATATTATTTTCATAAAAATTAATGACATAGTCTTCTTTAATATCTTTCGTATTGGGCACTCCCATATGTGAAAAAAGATTAAATTTTTGAGTAATAGTAGCAATTTGATACTGTTTTTTGTCAAAGCATTAAGTCCAATTTGATAAAATTTCTCAAATGGTAATTCCTGCATAATAATTTTTTGTAATTTTGCTGCTTGATAATACTTTGTAAATAACCAAATTCCTAAACTTAAAGTAACTAAACTACTAAGAATTAAAATAATTTTACCAGCAATACCTATTCCTAATAATCCTTTTAAAAAACTAAGTGTCATTTGCATAATTATTGATAATAGTAAAAATCATAAGAAAAAAGTAATAACAACTAATATAAAATTTAAAAAAATATATCGTTTTTTAAAATATTTAAAATTAAGATTTTTTAATTTATGTTTTTGCATTAATAATTGAAAATCATGTTCAACAATTGTTTCTAAGTCTGATTTAATTATTTTTATTTTATCCTTTTATATTTTTTTAATTAATTAAAAAATAGAATTAAACCAAAATAATTATTGGCCTAAATCTATTTTAACATCTTGGCGGTCAGCAACATTAGCTTCAAAGTATAAGAATGTACTTAATTTTAATGAACTTGCCGCAACATTTGATGGCCATGTTTTTAAACTAGCATTAAAGTCACGAACTGCTGAATTATAAAAACGTCGTGCAGCTGCAATATTATCTTCACAATCTCTAATTCCTGCTTATAATTCAATTACACTGTTATTACTTTTAAATCTGGATAATTTTCTAATAATACATTAATTAATACATTAATTTTACCTACTTGGCTTGTAACAGCATTATTAATTTGATCTAATTCCTTAACATTTAAGTTTTTATTTGCTTGACTACGCAATTCTACAACTGCTGATAAAGTATCTTTTTCATATTTCATATATTGTTTTGTGCTATCAATTAATTTTGTTAACATATCAACTCTTCGTTTTAATTGAACATCAATATCAGAAGCTGTTTCTTCAATTTTTTCTTTATTTCTAATTAAATTATTTCTTGATAAAATAAATAAGAAAATTGGGGTAATTAAAAGAAATGAAATGTATACAAAGAATTTTCCTCAAAAACTACTTGTTGCTGGAACTTCTGCATTATTAACTGTTGGATTATATCCCATTGTTAGTACTCCTTTCAGGACTTACTTAATATTATATAAGAAAAAAATATAAAAACGAGATTAATTCTATTAATAAAAAAATAACTCAAAGCGAGTTATTTTTTAATGTTATTATTTACTAATTGAAACAACTGTTCCGGCACCAATTGTACGTCCACCTTCACGAATTGAGAATTTTGTTCCTTCTTCAATTGCAACTGGGGCAATTAATTCAACTGTCATCTCAACATTATCCCCTGGCATAACCATTTCAACACCACTTGGTAATTTAATCGAACCTGTAACATCAGTTGTACGGAAGTAAAATTGTGGGCGGTAGTTTCCGAAGAATGGTGTATGACGCCCACCTTCTTCTTTTGTTAAAACATAAACTTGTGCTTTAAATTCTTTATGTGGTTTAACTGAACCTGGTTTAGCAATAACTTGTCCACGTTCAACATCACTACGATCAACTCCACGTAATAAAACCCCAACATTATCTCCAGCTTTAGCATCATCTAATAATTTTCTAAACATTTCTAAACCTGTTGCAACAACTTTTTTAGTTTCGCTTTTTAAGCCAACAATTTCAACTTCTTCATTAACTTTAACAATTCCACGTTCAACACGACCTGTTGCCACTGTTCCACGACCTGTAATTGTGAAAACATCTTCAACTGGCATCATAAATGGTTTTGCAGTATCTCTTTCTGGTTCAGGAATTCATTTATCAATTGCATCCATTAATTCCATAATTTTTTCTTCTCATTGAGCATCACCTTCAAGAGCTTTTAAGGCTGAACCTCTAATAACTGGTGTTTTTTCTCCATCAAAACCATATTCACTTAATAGATCTCTAACTTCCATTTCGATTAAATCCATCATTTCAGTATCGCCATCCATCATATCACATTTGTTTAAGAAAACAACCATTTTTGGTACACCAACTTGTCTTGATAATAAGATATGCTCTCTTGTTTGAGGCATTGGACCATCTGTTGCCGCAACAACTAAAATTGCACCATCCATTTGCGCAGCACCAGTAATCATGTTTTTAACATAATCGGCATGTCCTGGACAGTCCACATGCGCATAGTGTCTTTTATCAGTACGATATTCAACGTGTGAAGTATTAATTGTAATTCCACGTTCTTTTTCTTCAGGAGCTTTATCAATATTGTCATATTTTTGGGCTTCTGCAAATCCTTTTTTAGCTAATACAGTTGTAATAGCTGCTGTTAAAGTAGTTTTACCATGGTCAACGTGGCCAATTGTTCCAGCATTTACGTGTGGTAAACTTCTATAAAATTTTTGTTTTGCCATTTTAATCTTTTCCTCCTATATTTTTAATTAATAGACAAATGTCATAACTATTGTAAATTAATTCTTTTTACTTTGCAATCTTTTTTTAGTAATGGTAGATTAAACCATTTTGTAATAATTAGTCTGTTGATTTTCCTACTTTTTTAATAATTTCTTCAGTAATTGACTTTGGCGCTTCTTGGTAATGTGAAAACAACATTGTATAAGTTCCACGTCCTTGGGTAAAACTTCGTAAGTCAGTTGCATATCCAAACATTTCTGATAATGGAACTTTTGCCTTTACAACTTGGGCATTTCCATGTTGATCATTTCCTTCGATTTGACCACGACGTGAAGATAAGTTTCCCATTACATCACCATAGTATTCTTCTGGAACAGTAACTTCAACAGCCATAATTGGTTCTAAAATAACTGGTTTACATTTTTTAGCTGCTTCTTTTAATGCTAAACTAGCAGCAAACTCATAAGCCATTTGTGACGAATCGACATCATGGTATGACCCATCATATAACGTTGATTTAATATCAATCATTGGATATCCTGCTAATTTTCCTGTTTGCATTGATTCTTCTAATCCTTTTTTAACTGAACCAATGAATTCTTTTGGAATTTTTCCACCAACAATTGCATCAACAAACTCAAATCCTTTATCATGATTTGGTTCAAACTTGATTCATACGTGTCCGTATTGTCCACGCCCTCCTGATTGTTTAATGTATTTTCCTTCCACTTCAGCACTATCTTTAAATGTTTCACGATATGAGACTTGCGGTGCTCCAACATTGGTTTCCACTTTAAATTCACGTTTCATTCGGTCAACTAAAATATCCAAGTGTAACTCACCCATTCCAGCAATAATTGTCTGTCCTGTTTCTTCATCTGTTCATGTTCGGAAAGTTGGATCTTCTTCTGCTAATTTTTGTAATGCTAAACTCATTTTTTCTTGGTCAGCTTTTGTTTTTGGTTCTAAAGCTAAGTTAATAACTGGTTCTGGAAAAACCATTGATTCTAAGATGACTTCGTTTTTCTCATCACAAAGTGTATCTCCCGTTGTTGTTAATTTTAAACCAACTGCTGCTGCAATATCACCAGCATACACTGCTTCAATTTCTTCACGATTATTAGCATGCATTTTTAGCAAACGACCAATGCGCTCTGTTTTATCTTTTGTTGAATTTAAAACAGAACTTCCTTTTTTTAACACTCCTGAGTAAACACGAAAGAATGTTAATTTTCCAACAAATGGGTCTGTCATAATTTTAAATGCTAACGCTGAAAATGGTTCACTATCGTCAGCATGACGTTCAACTTCGGTTCCATCTTCTAGAACACCTTTAATTGATGGAATATCAAGTGGTGAAGGTAAATAATCAATTACCCCATCCAGCATTAATTTAACTCCTTTGTTTTTAAAAGCACTTCCACAAAAGACTGGGAAAAAATCACCAGTTAATGTTGCAGCACGAATTGCACTTTTAATTTCTGGAATTGAAATATCATTCCCATCCAAGTATTTTAACATTAACTCTTCATTAAAGTTAACCGCTGCTTCAATCAATTTCATACGGTATTCTTCAACTAAGTCTTTTAAATCATCTGGAATTGAAATTTCTTTTGCTTCTTCGTTTGCTGCGCCATCATAATGATAAGCTTTTCGTTCAACGATATCAATAATTCCTGTAAACTGATCTTCAGCTCCAATTGGAATTTGAACTGGATGGGCATTAGCTTGTAAACGGTCATGAATTGTTTTTACTGAGTATAAAAAGTCAGCTCCAATTTTATCCATTTTATTAACAAAGACAATCCGTGGTACACCATAAGTTGTTGCTTGACGTCAAACCGTTTCTGTTTGGGGTTCAACTCCTGATTGCCCATCAAGGACAGCAACTGCCCCATCTAATACTCGTAATGATCTTTCTACTTCAACAGTAAAATCAACGTGTCCTGGAGTATCAATAATATTTAAACGCATATTTTTTCAAAATGCCGTTGTTGCTGCAGAAGTAATTGTAATTCCACGTTCTTGTTCTTGAGCCATTCAATCCATTTGACTAGCTCCATCATGGGTTTCACCAATTTTATGAATTTTACCAGTATGGAACAAGATGCGTTCTGTTGTTGTGGTTTTTCCAGCATCAATATGTGCCATAATTCCAATATTTCTCGTATTTTCTAGAGAATATTCTCTTGCCATTTTTCTTTTCCTTTCTATTTTTTATCAACGATAATGAGCAAAAGCCTTATTAGCTTCCGCCATTTTATGAGTATCATCTTTTTTCTTAACTGCTCCCCCAATTCCATTTGAAGCATCAATAATTTCATTTGCTAAACGATCAATCATACTTTTTTCATTACGTAATCTTGCATAATTAATTAATCATCTTAATCCTAATGTAACTTTCCGCTCTTCATTTACTTCGATTGGAACTTGGTAATTAGCTCCTCCGATTCGGCGAACTTTTAATTCTAAATGTGGAGTAATATTTTCAATTGCTTTATTAAAAATTTCTAACGGTTCAGTCTTTGTTTTTTCTTTAACAATATCAAATGCTCCATATAAAATTGTTTGAGCAACTCCTCTTTTTCCATCAATCATAATTTTATTAATTGCACGCGTTACTAATTTTGAACTATAAATTGGATCTGGTAAAACATCTCTTTTCTCTGCTTGGTGTTTACGCATCGTAATAATCCTCCTTTCTGTTTAATTAAGCTTTTGTAGCTTTTGGTCTTTTTGTTCCGTATAGTGATCTTCCTTGTTGGCGTTTATTAACCCCAGCAGTATCTAAAGTACCACGAATAATATGGTAACGAACCCCTGGTAAGTCTTTAACCCTTCCCCCACGGATTAATACAACACTATGTTCTTGTAAGTTATGTCCTTCACCAGGAATATATGCTGTTACTTCCATTCCGTTTGTTAAACGAACACGAGCATATTTTCGTAATGCTGAGTTCGGTTTTTTTGGGGTCATTGTTGCAACCCTTGTACAAACACCTCTTTTTTGTGGTGCCTTAACATTAGTAGGTTTTTTTTGTAAAGAGTTTAGCCCTCTGTTTAAAGCAGGAGCTTTTGTTTTTCACACTTTATCTTTACGTGGTTTACGCACTAATTGATTAATTGTTGGCATTAAACTTTCTCCTTTCTGTTTCACATACCCGAGTGTATCAAAGAATACAATCCATATATAATATTACATAAAACAAAAAATTAAGTCAATATTTATCCGCAATATTCCCAAGAAAAAAAAGACCGTATGGTCTTTTTAATATTCTTCAGCTTTCGCTGCAATTCCGGCCGTAATAATATCTTTTGGATTTTTTAACCCTGTTCCAGCTGGAATTAAATGTCCTAACATAATGTTTTCTTTTAATCCTTCTAAACAATCAACTTTGCCTTTAATAATTGCTTTAACCAATACTCGTGTTGTATCTTGGAATGACGCTGATGATAAGAATGATTCAGATTCTAATGGCGCTTTTTTAATTCCAAAAATAACATGTTTTGCCGTTGGCGGTTTTTTCATTGAACGAACAGCGTTAATTGTTTCATTGCGATAACGTTTAACCGTTACAATTTCCCCTGGTAATAATTCAGTATCACCAGCATCAATAATTTTAACTTTATTCAACATTTGTTTAATAATAATTTCAATATATTTATCAGAAATTTCAATTCCTTGTAAGCGGTAAACTCGTTGCACTTCTTTTAAAATATAATTATGAACATCTTCAATTTTGGCAACTTCTAATAATTCTTTAATTTTAATTGAACCTTCAGTCAATTTTTGGCCACGAACAACTTTATCACCAATTTTGATTCTTAAAACAGCATTATATTGTGTTTTATATTTTCGTTCATCACTATCTGATTTAACATAAATTGTATGAATTCCACCTTCATCACGAATGTCACTAATTTTTCCATCAATTTCAGAAATAACAGCAATTGATCCTTTTGGTGTGGTTACATCTAATAATTCTTTAATCCGTGGTAACCCTTGGGTAATATCAGCTCCCCCAGCCACACCACCAGTATGGAATGTTCGCATTGTTAACTGTGTCCCTGGTTCACCAATTGATTGCGCAGCGATTGTACCAACTGCTTCACCAATTTCAACTTCCATTCCTGTTGCAAGGTTTTTTCCATAACAACGTTGACAAACACCTTTTTCTGCTTCACAAGTTAAAACAGAACGAATAATAACTTCCTTAATATCATTATCAACAATTTTTCTAGTATCTTCTTCGCTCAATAATGTATTAGCAAGAATAACTTCACCATTTTTTAATTTAATATCTTTTAAATTATAGCGACCAACTAAGCGGTCAAATAATGGCACAATAATATTAGCATGTTTTTGTTCAATAATATCTGATACAACAAAACCACGACGAGCATTACAGTCCTTCATTGTAATAATAATTTCTTGCGAAACATCAACTAATCGTCTTGTTAAATATCCCGAGTCAGCTGTTTTTAAAGCAACATCCGCCATTCCTTTTCGCGCCCCATGGGTTGAAATAAAAAATTCTGACACTGTTAAGCCTTCACGGAAAGAAGACTTAATTGGTAATTCAATAATATCTCCTTTTGGATTATTCATTAATCCCCGCATCCCAACTAATTGGGTAAAGTTTGAGACATTTCCCCGTGCACCTGAATCCGCCATCATAAAGATTGGATTTTTTGGGTCTTCACGTAAAACATGTTCTAATTCAGTTTGAATGTTATCTTTAACTTTTGATCAAACGCTAATAATACGGTGTTGTTTTTCACGACTTGTTAGCATTCCCATTTTAAAGTAATCATTAATTTCTTTTACTTTTTGATCTGCCGCTTTAAATTCTTCGTGTTTTTTGTCGTATACTTTAACATCGCCTGCTGATACTGTTACACCCGATTTCCCTGAATATTTGAAACCAAGGTTTTTCATGTTATCTAACATTTCAGCCGTCTTATTAGCTCCATATTGTTTAAAGTAGCGATCAATAATATTTGATAAATCTTTTTTCTTAAACGGTGGATTAACTTTTCAAGTAGCTAAGTATTCAACCAAGTTAACATTGTCTTTAATTAATGAGCGAGCTGGTAATGCTGTTAAATTTTCAATATTAGGTTCATTTAAGTATGGAAACTCTTCTTTAAAAATTTGATTAAAAATAATTTTTCCTGGTGTTGTAATAATATAATCTTTCATTTGTTCTGAATTGAATTTTTTATTTACAAAACCAGCAACAGGGATGGCAACTAAAGCATGCAAAGCGACAGCTCCAGTTTCATATGCAATAACAGCTTCATTTAAATCTTTAAAGATTGTTCCTTCTCCTAATTGTCCTTTTTCTTCATAGGTTAAATAGTAATTCCCTAACACCATATCTTGGGTTGGTGTAACAATTGGCTTACCATCTTTTGGACCTAAAATATTTCGACTTCCTAACATTAAACTTCGTGCTTCAGCAACTGCTTCTTCTGTAATTGGTACATGAACCGCCATTTGGTCACCATCAAAGTCAGCATTAAAAGCAGTTGTTACTAATGGATGTAATCTAATTGCTTTCCCCTTTACTAATTTTGGCTCAAATGCTTGAATTCCTAATCGGTGTAAAGTTGGTGCACGGTTTAATAACACTGGCCGACTTTTAATAACTTCTTCTAAAACTTCTCATACTTTATCGTCTTGATTTAAAATTAGTTTTTCCGCAACTTTAATATTTGCTGCTAAACCATCTTTAACTAATTTGCTAATAACAAATGGTTTAAATAATGTAATAGCCATATCACGTGGTAATCCACATTGATACATTTTTAAGTCAGGACCAATTGCAATAACTGAACGTCCTGAATAGTCAACTCGTTTCCCTAATAAATTTTGACGGAAACGACCTTGTTTCCCTTTTAAAATACTTGTTAATGATTTTAATGGGCGTTTATCTTTTCCAGTTACTGGTCGCGCTTTGCGTTCATTATCTAATAAAGCATCAACGGCTTCTTGTAGCATCCTTTTTTCATTATTAACAATAACACTTGGTGCTCCCATTGCTTTAACTTTTTTTAATCGTTCATTTCGAATAATAATTCGACGATATAAATCATTAATCTCTGATGTTGTAAAACGACCACCATCTAATTGAATAATTGGGCGAATATCAGGCGGAATTACTGGTACTGCTCGTAAGATCATTCATTCTGGTCGTGAACCTGATTTTTTTAACGAATCTAAAACTTCTAAACGTTTCATTAATTTATTTTGATCCAATTGTGTTTTTTTATCTTTTAAATCTTGCTTAATTTTTTCAATTTCATCATCAATGTTTAAGTTTTTTAATAATACTTCCACCGCTTCTGCGCCAATTCCAAAGCGTGCATTAGTATGACGATTAATGAATTGGGCACATTCATCCATTGAAAATGGTAACGAAGTATTTTTTAAATCTTCAATCATTGTTTCTCCCGCTTCATAAGCAATTGTGTCAGGTTCTAGTGTATCCAAAATTTCACGTAATGTTTTTGTTAATCGTTGACGTGTTTGGGCTGATGTTTTAGCATTTCCTAAATCTAATACCATTTTTTGTTTTAATGATTTTGCATCACCAGCATCTAACACAATATATGAAACAAAGTAAACAACTTCTTCAAGTTCTTTTGTCTTCATATCTAAAATTAAAGCAATCCGACTTGGTGCTGCTTTTAACATTCAAATATGTGTCACTGGTTCTTCTAATTCAATATGTCCCATTCGTTCACGACGAACAATCGCTTCAGTAATTTCTACACCACAACGTTCACAAATTTTTCCCTTATTTTTTGATTTTTTGTACTTCCCACAAGCACACTCAAAATTCTTGGTTGGGCCAAAAATCTTTTCATCAAATAATCCATCACGTTCTGGTTTTAATGTTTTATAATTAATTGTTTCTGGTTTTTTTACTTCCCCAAATGACCAACTGCGAATATCATCGGGGTTTGCTAAGCCGATTTTAATCATACGATTATTTTTTTCATTATTTTCAATCATTTTTTTCTTCCCCCTTAATCTAATTCATCTTGATCATTAATTTCATCAATCTCATTGTCAATGTCATCAAGTTCATTATCATCTAAGTTATCTACCAAATCAAAACTATCTTCAACTTTAACAAAGTCCTCTAAATGTTCTTTTTTTTGTGGTTCACGATTAGTACTTAAAATAAAATTATCAATATCAAATTCATCTTCAAATTCATCACAATCTGTTAATAAATCTTCATCAACATAATCTGCTTCATCATAACTCTTAATATTTTTAATATTTCCTTTTTCATCAATCATATGAATATTAAATCCTAACCCTTGGATTTCACGAGTTAGCACATTAAATGATTCTGGAATCCCTGGTTCTGGAATCTTTTTATCTTTAACAATTGATTCATATGCACGTGTTCTTCCTTTAATATCATCAGACTTAATTGTTAAAATTTCACGCAATGTATGGGCTGCACCATAAGCTTCTAATGCTCATACTTCCATTTCTCCAAAACGCTGTCCCCCATTTTGAGCTTTTCCTCCTAATGGTTGTTGCGTAATTAATGAATATGGTCCGACATTTCGCGCATGTAATTTATCATCAACCATGTGTGATAATTTCAACATATACATTACTCCTACCGAAACTGGATTATCAAATTTTTCACCTGTTCGACCATCAATTAAAACTTCTTTCCCAAAGTTTTTCATTCCTGCTTTATCCATAATTTCAATTAATTCTTCATTTATCATCCCATCAAAAACAGGGGTTGAAATTTTTTGTCCCAACTTTTTCGCTGCCATTCCTAAGTGAATTTCTAACACCTGTCCAATATTCATCCGTGATGGTACCCCCAATGGATTTAACATAATATCAACTGGTGTTCCATCTTCCATATGTGGCATATCTTCCAATGGTAAAATTTTCGAAATAACCCCTTTGTTTCCATGACGACCAGCCATTTTATCTCCTTCTTGGATTTTTCGTTTTTGAACAATATAAATCTTAATAACTTCTAAAACATCAGCTGATACTTCATATTTTTCTCGTGGAAAGCGTTTAATTGCTTGAATAATTCCTTCACCACCATTTGGAACTCGTAATGAATTATCTTTAACATTTTTTGATTTCTCACCAAAAATTGCTTGCAATAATTTATCTTCTGGTGATAATTGGGTTTGTCCTTTTGGTGTTACTTTCCCAACTAAAATATCACCTGGTTTAACTTCTGTCCCAATAATAACTAATCCATCATCATCTAAAAATTTGCGTGCATTTTCAGAAATATTAGGAATCTCACGCGTAATTTCTTCTGGTCCTTGTTTTGTTTGACGACGTTCAATTGTATATTCTTCAATATGAATTGATGTAAAAACATCTTCTGATACTAAGCGTTCTGAAACAATAATAGCATCTTCATAGTTGTAACCATTTCATGTTGTAAAAGCAACTACCACATTTTGTCCTAAGGCTAGTTCCCCTTTATCAATTGATGGTCCATCAGCTAAAACCTGTCCTTTTTCAACTTTTTGTCCTTGACGCACTAATGGCACATGAGTTAATGATGTCCCTTGGTTACTACGAACAAAAGTGTCTAAATTATAATTTTTTAACCCTTCTTTTGTTTTTAAAACAATTCTTGTTGCATCAACAAAATCAACAATTCCATCATATTGTGAAACAATTGCTAATCCCGAGTCACGAGCAGCAGCATATTCAACTCCTGTTCCTACATATGGTGAATTTGGAGCAATTAAAGGAATTGCTTGTCGTTGCATATTGGCTCCCATCAAAGCACGATTGGCATCATCATTTTCTAAAAATGGAATACAACTTGTTGCAATTGAAACAATTTGTTTTGGTGAAACATCAACATAGTCAACATCATTTCGTCCGGCAATAATATTTTCTCCTTGGAAACGTGCAACCACTTGTTCATCTAAAATTTCACCCTTATCACTTAAACGAATATTAGCTTGTGCAACAACATAATTTTTTTCTTCATCCGCTGTTAAATAATCATTTTCCATGGTAACTTTGCAACCAATAACACGGCGATATGGTGTTTCAATAAAACCATATGAATTAATTTTGGCATATGTTGCTAAGTTATTAATTAATCCAATATTTGGTCCTTCTGGTGTTTCAATTGGACAAATACGACCATAATGTGAGTAGTGAACATCTCGGACTTCTAATCCAGCACGTTCTCTTGATAGCCCCCCTGGCCCTAGGGCTGTTAATCGACGTTTATTTGTTAATTCAGCTAAAGGATTTGTTTGATCCATAAATTGTGATAACTGTGATAAATTGAAAAATTCCCCAATAATCGCTGATAAGGGTTTATTATTAATAATATTTGAAGGTTTCATTTTAAATAAATTTGAAGTTGACATTTTTTCTTTAACATTTTTTTCAATTCTTAGTAATCCAATTCGAAATTGATTTTGTAATAATTCCCCAATTGTTCGGACACGACGATTTCCTAAATGGTCAATATCATCAACTTCCCCAATTCCATCTGTTAAATTTAATAAATATGAAAATGTTGCCAAGACATCAGGAACTGTTACATATTCATCAGTTGCATTAGGATCAATTCCAATAATATTTGCCACACGAGAACGAACTTCATTATCAACATATACTTTAATTTTTTGGATTTTATTAGAACAAATAATTTCATCACTAAATTTAACTTCTTGTAAACAAGCACCTGCTTTTAAAATTCCTTTTAACTTGTTAATAGCTTCTTTATCCATTAAAGTTCCTTCGGTAAAAACAACTTTACCATTTACATCTTTAATGTCTTCAGCTAATATTTTGTTATAAATTCGGTTTTCAACTGATAATTTTTGAATTAATTTAAAACGTCCTGCTTTTGTTAAATCATATTTACGTTTATCAAATAATAATCCATATAAATATTTTGTCGCACCATCTGGTGTTGCCGTTTCTCCTGAACGAATTTTTTTATAAATTTCTTGAACAGCAATACTTTGGTCATATAAAATATCACCTGTATAAGGATCTAATTCGTAAGTACTTTTTACTAATTTATTATCGCCAAAAATATCTAGGGCATCTTCTTTAATAATTCCTAACGCTGTTAAGAAATTAGCAACCGATACTTTTCTAGATTTATCTATTTTTACATAAAAAACATTCTCAAATTTTTCTTCTTTTCCAACTTTAATTTTTTTATGATCTGATTCAAATTCTAACCATGTTCCTCGTGACGGAATTAAATCAACATAATAAACATTTTCTCCATTTTTACGATTTAAATCAATTTTATAATATGCTCCGGGTGAGCGAACTAATTGTGAAACAACAACTTTTTCTGAACCATTAACAATAAAAGTTCCTTTTCCTGTCATTAGTGGAAAATCACCAAAAAAGACTTCACCTTCTTTTTCAATTGTAATATCAACAATTAGTTTATCATCTAATCTTTCTTTAATTGTTACTGTACATGTTGCTATTTCATCGCCAGAATGAATATCATAATAAATAACATCAGTAGTTTTTTTTAAAATTGTAATCATATGCCCAACACGTTCTTCAATTCACGCTTTAATTAATTCGGGTTCTCCCTTAACAATTGCTTTTTCAACTTCTACATCTTTTGAATTAATTGTTAATTTTAAATTTGAATAAATTGGTGCTTCAAAAATTTTTGACTCATCTTTTGCTTGAGAAATTGTTCTTCGTGGCTCTCTAAATTCTCAATCTAACATCTCTAAAACGATATTTCCTTCATGCCCAACAATCGGAAATACCTCCCGGAACACTTCGCTAATCCCTGTTTTTTTGAATCAATCATATGTTTCAGTTTGAATTTCAATTAAATTTGGTAAATCTAAATTCCCACTTACTTTTGTGTAATCAATTCTTTTAGCGTAATGCCCAAATTCTTTTTCTTTTAATGCCATTAATTATTAACCTCACTTTTCACAATATACGCTTATAAATTTTATATTGGTTTGAGACAAAAGTCAATTCTTTTTATTAAAAATTGTCCTTATCTTGTGATAATTTCGTAATAGTTATCTAGCAAAAATTTCGCAATTATTTATATTATTAATTTGGTGATAACTATGGAAAGAAAATTAACAATGACAGAAAAACATAAATATAAAACTATTGGAAAAGTTATTAATAATGAAATAACAAAAAAAACGTGCTGCTAAAATTTTAGATTTGTCTATTCGTAGAATTGAACAATTAATGAAAATTTATGATACACAAAATATGACTTCTTTTGCCGATCATTCACGTGGTAGAACAGCATATAACAAAACAAAACCAGAAATTTGTGAAAATATTCTTAATCTTTACAAAACTAAATATATTGATTTTAATTTTATACATTTTAAAAAAATTACTTGAAAATGAAAAAATAAAAATTTCTTATTCAGTTTTGTACAACTTAATGTCTCTAAATCAAATAAAATCTCCTAGAAAACAGAAATTAAGAGAAAAAGATAAATCACATCCTTTAAGAGAACGCAGCAAATATTTTGGGGAATTATTACAAGCTGATGCTAGTGAACATTTATGACTAGGAATAAATCATCCTAAAATATTTTTACATGGTGCTATTTATGATGCAACAAATACAGTTGTTGGATTATATTTTGATTATCAAGAAACCTTAAATGGTTATTTGCAAAATGCAAAATGAAGTGCAAAAAATCTTTATTAATTAAATAATATAATAAAAATTACAAAAATTAACCATAAATTTAGAAAAATTAAAAATATTTTAATTTTTCTTTTATTTTATCGATATTTAAACATACTAAAAAAATTTATTAATTTTAATTAATAAATACATATCTTTTCATCATACCCAGTATGAAAATATGCTGTTCTAAACATATTTTTTTCTATTTTTCTATATTTTGTTAAATTACTAAAAGAGTCGTCAACTCCAGCATACAAATATGGTGTTTGGACAATTATTTTTTCAGTCTTTGTTTTTAATTGTTCTTTAAATAATTTAGTAAAATCAATTTCCTTATTAATGTTTGTGATTGTCATCTTTGATATATTTAATTTTGGGTACATATCCATAATATCTCTTTGTCTTTTAGCACTATCCATTAATTTTCAAATTGCTATTTTAATAAAAATACTAATTCTACTTCGTTTTTTTCTTCCGACTTTCTTGTCAAATAAGAAAACAAATTCATATTTATTAGTATCTTTATTAAAAAAACGAAATAATGTTCTAAAAAAGGTAATATCACCATACTCTGTTTTTTCTGTAAAAGGTCTTTTACCCCACATAATATATCCATTTTGGCCATTACAATTTTGTTTTCTTAATTCTTGATCAGTTCTTTCTCATTCTTCTAATATTAATTTTTTTCCTATTTCATTAACATCAGTATTTACTTTTTCTCTAAAATTAATAGTATTAAAAATATTTAACATATAATTATATTCCTTTTAAATCATCATTGCATGATAGTAAAATTTTATAATGATTCAAAATGAATGTCAGCAATAATCTCATTTAATTTTGTAGAAAATAATTGATGGTATTAATACTTTTACCATTATCAAAATATAAACACTTACAAAAACCAAAAAATTACTTTAATTTTGTAAAAGTTTTATTTTTATATAAAAATCAGATAAAAACCATAAATTAAATAAACATATTATTTAAGTAATATTGCTTTTGTTTTTCTAATAAACTTAATTGTTCTTTAATTAATTCAATCTTTCTATCAATAATACTAAAAAAGTTTGCAATCTTAGTTTGTTCTTTGTAATTAAGTGAAACAAAAATCTCAATATTTTCAAAATAATTTTTATTAATCATAGGAAGTGTTTGTGCCGAAGAATAAGATTTTATTTTTTCAGTATTATATTGAAATAAATAATATACATATTCAACACCATCTTTTATTGAAGAAATAGAATTAATTTGTTGATTGAATGATGTTATAGTTGTTGTAATACCAATATTTCCAATTGTACCTATGCATGAAAATAAAATTGATTTTTCTTTTACTATAGGGTTTTTTTTACTTGCCATTAAAGAAATTTTCTTTTTAGAATTTGTTAAATATTTTTTTGTCATATCTGGAATAGTAATCCAAAGAACATCATTTAATCAATTTTTTTCATTTTTTGTAGAAGGTGTTTTACCAGTTTTAATATTACCTAATTCTTTTATTTTTTTACTTTTTCATTCATCGTTAAATCCTTTAAATCTAATTTTTGGATAACTTTTTTCATTTGCAAACATATTATTTAAGTAATATTGCTTTTGTTTTTCTAATAAACTTAATTGTTCTTTAATTAATTCAATCTTTCTATCAATAATACTAAAAAAGTTTACAATCTTAGTTTGTTCTTGTAAACTAGGTATTTTAAAAATAAATTGATTAATTATTTTCTTAGAAAGGTTGGGCTGTGTTTGTTTTATAATAAATTTATTTAATTCTTTTTTCTTAAATTTAAGTAATAAATAATATAAGTATTCTGTCGAAAAATATAAATTATTAATTTCCATAGAAAAAAAAGCTTGACTAGTAGCTAATGGAATTTTGTTGATTGTTGGAAACCCAACAGAAGCATATATAGAGTATATTAATGAATTTTTTGGTACTAATCAAGCACTAGAATTTTTAAGTCCTTTTTTAGTTATTGTTTTTTCAGTTTGAAAAATGTATTTGCCTTGATTGGTAACATCTTTAATTGATAAAAATGATATTTCTCCATTATAAAAATCTTTATTTTTTGTACTTGGAGTTCCTCCAGATTTACCCTTATTATAAAACTTATTAAAAGTTGTTTTATAATAAAAATCATTAAATCCTTTAAATCTAATTTTTGGCACCAAATATTTATTCATTATTAATCACCAAATCTTTTAACATTAAATTAAATTCTTCATCTAATTTTTGAATTTCTTTTTCATTATTAATTAAGTTATCTTGTAATGCTTTAATATTAATAATTTCTTTTTCTTCTGTATTATCAACATAACGAGCAATATTTAAGTTATAATCATTTTCTTTAATTATTTCTATATCAACTAAATTAGAAAATTTATCAATATTTTTTCTTTTATTAAAAATATTAATAATTTTAATAATATTTTTATCGGTTAAAGTATTTTTATTTCCTTGCTTTTGAAATTCTTTCGAAGCATCAATAAACAAAATTGAATTATCAATTTTACATTTTTTCATCACAATAATACAAGTGGGAATTGATGTACCATAAAACATATTAACTGGTAAACTAATAATATTATCAATTCAATTTTTTTCAATCATATATTTTCTAATAATTAATTCAGCATTACCCCTAAACAAAATTCCACGAGGAATAACAGCAGCCATTACGCCATTATCAGATAATTTATAAATCATATTTTGAATAAAAGCAAAATCAGCTTTTGTTTTTGGTGCTAATTTTCCATAAGCACTAAATCTCTCATCACTTAAAAATTTTTGATTTGCCGATCAATGAGAACTATATGGCGGATTTGCAACAATTATTTCAAATTCTTGTCCTTTAAAACCATCATCTTCTAATGTGTCACCATTATAAATATTAAATTTATTATACTTTAAACCATGCAACATCATATTCATTCTTGCAATATTATATGAGTTGGTTTTTAATTCTTGACCATATAAATGACCAATTTTTAATTCTTTATATACTCTTAATAATAATGAACCTGAACCACATGTTGGATCATAAACAGTTTTAATTTCCGTTTTTCCTTGACTAACTAATTTAGCTAATAATTTAGAAACAGGTTGTGGTGTATAAAATTCACCTGCTGCTTTTACTGATTCAGAAGCAAATTTACTAATTAAATATTCATAGGCATCACCTAAAATATCAATTTCTGATTCATTAATTTTTAACATTACTTTAGCAATTATTTTACTTTTCTCTGCTTCTGTTTTTCCTAATTTACTAGAATCTAAATCAACAGAATCAAATAAATTTTCAAATTCTTTTTCTGATGAATAACCAATTGTTGATTCAATTAATTTTTCAAACGCTTTTCTTAATAAGAAAATATCAAATTTTCCAATATTAATTTTATTAATTATTTCTTGTCATAAATATTCCGGTTCAATATAATATCCAGCACTATCATTATCATATAAAACTTCTAAAAAATCATTACGATATTTTTCGTCAGTTAAAGCAGTTTGATAATCAATCCCTTCTATTTTTAAATCTTTTTCTATTATAGATTGTACATTATCTGATAAATAACGATAAAATATTAATCCTAATATATATTCTTTATATTCGGATGGCTCCATTGTCCCTCGTAGAGTATTAGAAATATCTCATAATTTAGAAAATAATTGTTGTTGTACATTTTGTTTTTCATGTGTTGTCATAATATTTTTTCCTAACTTTCAAACTCATTAATTAAATTAATTATATTTAATTCTAATTCTTTTTTTACTTCATTTTTTGCTTTTATTTTAGATACTATTAATAGCTATTTTTTCAGTATATTGTTGATTAATTTTTTCTCTAATTAAGTTAGAAGGCAATTGATTAGTAAAACGATATTCACTAATAATTTCATTAATATCTAATTTATCTATATTATATTTTTTACTAATTTTAATTATTTGTTGTTCATATTTTTTATCACAAAATTGTTCATATAATACTTCTAAATCTGCAGTATTTTTAAGAGTAGAAATAACTCTTTCAATAAATGAATTTATTAATTGTGATTTATATTTTAATACTGGATCAGTTGATTCTTGTAATCCTTTTTTTATTTCTTTAATTTGTTTTTCTTTTCTTTTAATATTGTTTAAATCTATTTTTTTTAATAATTCTAAAATATAATGAACATTAATTTTATTACTATAAATTAATTCTAGTTCAAAATCAACATCTGCTAATACAGATAATTTTTCTTTTTTAATTTTTTCATCACTAAATGATAAATAACGAGATTTAAATTCATTATATTCATTTTCACTAAAATTATATTTACTTTTATTAATATCAAATTCAATAAATGTTTCTAATTTTAATAATATTTTTACTATTTCTTTAAATAAAAAAATAAATTCTTTAATTTTAACTTCGTCACCATCATTTCCTACATCATAAGCACAATTATAATCTTTTTTTAATTTATTCACTAACTTAATAAATTCTAGTTCATAATAATCAAATGGTTTCATTAATATTTGATCAGTATTTGTACTATTAGAAAACAATAAAATTGCTTCATCAACAGTTTTTTTAGTAGTTTGATAACAAACAATATTACCAAATGGTTTAGTAATATTTATAATTCTGTTTGTTCGTGAAAATGCTTGGATTAATTTATGATATTTTAATAATTTTTCTAAATATAATGCACTAGTTATGGGTGAATTAAAACCTGTTAAAAACATATCAACAACAATTAATAAATCAATTTCTTTGTTTTTAACTTTCTTTTGTAAATCAATAAAATATTCATTAAATCTGTTTATATTAAAATTAGTATCAAAGTTTATATTATAATCTTTAATTATTTTTTATAATTCTATTTTAAAAGAAAAATCTTTATTATTTAAATCTTCATTTGCTTCAAATGTAAAAATTGAAGCAATTTTTAAATTATGTTTTAAATTTTTAAATGTTTTATAATATTTAATTGCCATATTAATATTTTTAACAGCAAATATAGCATTATATTTCTTTCCGTATGTTTTTTTTGAAAATGTTTCTATTATATTTTTTGAAATAGAGTTAATTCTGGAATCAACTATTAATAATTCATCATTATTAATATCTTCAATCAATTCATCATTAGTGTCTTTTTTATTTCTAATTGATTCAATATAGTCAACATTAAAACCTAAAAAATTACCATCTGCTATTGCATTATTAAGTAAATATTTATGGATACATTTATGAAATATATCTGCTGTTGTTCTTCCATCTTCCGATTGATTTTGTTCAAATCGTGGTGTGCCAGTAAATCCAAAATATTGTGCATGTTCGAAAATTTTTTTAATGCTAACATACATTTTTCCAAATTGACTTCTATGACATTCATCAATAATAAAAATCACTTTCTTATTCTTAAATTTAGCCATTATTGATTTATATTTTTCATTTTTACAAGCATTAGCCATTTTTTGAATTGTAGTTAATATTATTTTTTTAGTGGAATCTTGAATATTTTTAATTAAATTATAAGTACTTTCAGTATAATCAACACTATCTTTTTCATATTTATTGAACTCTTCAATGGTTTGAAAATCCAAATCTTTTCTATCAACTAAAAAAATATTTTTTCTTTTTCTGGCATATATTTTAAAATTTGACTTAATTTAAAAAAAGTTAAAGTTTTTTCAGATCCAGTTGTATGTCAAACATAGGCATTATTATTAGTTTCGCTTGCTGTTTTAATAAGTTTTTCAACTGCATAAATTTGATAAGGTCTCATTATCATTAATATTTTTTTACTTTCATTAAAAATCATATATCTTGCAATCATTTTACTAACATGACATTTATTTAAAAAATTTTTAGTAAAATCAAATAAATTAGTTATTCTATTATTTAATTCATCAGTTCAATAAAAAGAATTTTCAAATAAAATATTACCATCATTATTTGAAAAATATTTAGTATCTATAAGATTAGAAATTATAAAAAACTGAATAAATTTTAATAATCCTTTATGAGATTCTTTTTTATATCTATTAATTTGATTTAAAGCTTCTTTAAAATTTATTCCTGGTTTTTTTAACTCAATTTGTATTAAAGGTAAACCATTAATTAAAATTGTTATATCATATCTATTTTGAAAAATACTTTTTATTGTTAATTGATTAGTAAATTGAAAAATATTATCACATCATTTATCTTTATTAAATAATTCTAAATCTTCTCTTTTAAAATCATCACGCTCAATTGTAATTTTCTGTCTTAATATTTTTGCATAATTAAAAATACTTTTACCCATAATTTTAAATAATAATTTTTCAAATTCTTTATCAGTTAATGGTTTATTATTTAATTCATTTTTATTATGATTAAAAATTTGATTTCTAAAATTAATTTTAATATCTTCTTCATTATTTAATTTTATATATTCATAACCTTCAATTTTTAAATTATTAATAAGCTTTTTTTCTAATTCAGATTCACTAATACATTTATTTTCCATTTTTACTCTTTCGTAATAATTTTAATTATATAATAAAAAACCAAATTTTTATTAAAAGTAATAATAATTTAATTTTATTATATTAAAATTGTTAAAGAAAGATATAAAATAAGCATTTATACTTTTTTTAATTTCACTAGTTATTTGTTAAATAACTTTATTGTTTTTATCATTTAGATAGAGTTTCCCTTAGGTATGGTTTAGTTAATCACTTGCGACTACGCTTCTGCCCCATGTAGTACTAATTTAATTAGTTGATTAACCTTAGAGATATCCTCACACTTCATTCATTTTTAAGTGTTCCAGCTTGACCACTTTGTGAAATCTTACTATTTATAAAAAATAATTATTCCTTTTCAGAATAATTATTGGTTTCTTGTCTTTTGATTAATTCTATTTCAAGGTTTTTGATTTTTTGTAAAAATAAATTTATCATTGTTTTATTTTGAATAGATTTGTAATTTGTATTTTCATACTCTCTTAATTGCATTTTTAAATTATTAATATTTGTCTTAATTTCTGTTGTTGTTAAATTGACAAATTCATTAATTTCATTTTCTTTTATTTCTTTTTTGTTATTTTTAATATCATAAAAATATTCTTTATTAAAATTTATATAATTAATTTCTTTTAATTGAAATATGTTTGTTTTTTCTACTAACTTTAAATCTTTTCATAGTTTTAAAGTTATTTTCATTGAGTTATAGCGTGCTATTTTAAAAATTCCTTGTCCTTGTTTTAAATTTGCTAACTCACTAGTTAACATTAAGAGGTGACTTTTTAAATTTTTCGAAACACTAATATTGCTTTTATTTTCATTAATACTAATTTGTTCGATTGTTTTTGTTCCAAATAATTCACTATAATATTTTATTGTTTCTAAATCATTGGTATGTAAGAAAATATGCATCCCACAGTTATTTAAAATAATTTTTGCTATTGTATCACCATAATTTAATTTTAATTGGTTGATATCTTGTAAAATAAATTGAAAAAATATGTTTCTGCTGCGCGAAATACTAACTCATTTTTCAATGTTGTTTATTTTTGTTAAATTAGCAAATTCATCTAAAATAAAATATACTGGTTTTTCTAGTTTTTGTTCAATTATTTCACTTGCTTTATTTGTTAAAAATTGATAAATTTGACTAATTAATATTGCTATTAATTTATAGTAATTATCATTTTCATCACTAAATATGATGTATAAAACTGTTGAATATTCGATAAAATCATTGCAATTAATATCATTTTGAGATGTTAAATTGCGAATAAAATCATTGTTAAATATTTCTAAACTTTTTGCAACAGTCATTAAAATAGCATCTAGTGTTCGATTTTCTTTACTATCAACTAAAACTTGGCTTGCGGTTATTTTGGCAATGCTGGTATTTTTACGATTATTAAGTCATTCAACTAGAACTTTTTTAATACTAGCAATGGCAGCAACAAAAGCCATATTAAATTTGTTGAAAAATAATTCTTTTTTTAAAATTTCTTCTATTTCTGTTGTTAAATTATTTTTGCTTATTTTATCTTCATAATCTTCTAATATTGCCAAAATAATTCCTTGAATAATAATACTTGCTGAATTATTTCAAAATTCATCTTCAATATTTTTGTCAATTAACATATGACTAAGTGAACTAATTTTATCTTGATATTTTATTTTTCATCTCATTTTTTCTTTTTTGTTATTTGTCATTATCATTTTAATAAAGTCGTCATAAATTAGTTTTAATGGATTTCAAGTATTTTCTTTCTCTAAATTACGAAAATCAATAACTTTTATTTTATAACTATTTTCTGCTAAAAACCCACTAGTTAAATTATATAATTCTCCCTTGGGGTCGGTTATGATCATAGTTGGTTTAGCAGTTGATTTTCCATTTAAATAAATTGTTGGTAATGCTATGCCTTGTGTTTTTCCGCTTGCTGTTGAGCCAACAATAACACTATGAATATTGTTTTTTAAATTAAACAATAAATCTTTTTTGTTTTTATTACAATTAAAAACAAAGCCTGTATTTTTATAATTATCTTTGATATTTATTTTTTCACTAATATCATCAATTTCTTTTACACTTAATCATTTACTATCACCAAAATCTATTTTATCGGTTGTTTTAATTGCAGTTTCTTTACTCTTCACTTTACTAAATAAAACAAAATAAAAAAACCAGCAATAAAGCGCTAAACTTAATCCAACTGTTATTAGTAATCCATATTCATTTTTAATTATATAATTTCATCAGGATAATATTTGAAATTGCTTAATTTCATTGATAAATATTGTAATTTCTTTTCAATTAATAAAAATTGAATAACCTATTCCAAATAATGTTAAACAAAAAATAAAAATGATTGGAACAAAACATAAACCAATCAATAAAATTATTTTTTTCTTTTTAATTTTATTTCACATATTTTTATAACTCTCTTTCTAGACTTCTCACCAAATCATATCCTTTTTGCATAATCGGATTGATTTTAAAAACCATTTCATTAAATTCTTGTTCAATTAAACTCATATTTTTAAAATCTGATTCTTTTGCACTAGGAATGGTCTTGATAATTTTGTAATATTTTATTTTTTCTGCTAAATCTAAATATTTAATTAATTGGTTTATTTCATAATCTTTAAAATTATTTTCATATTTTAAATATTGTTTAATTTCATAAATTAAGCCATCATAATCATCACTAATAATTTTAATTTTGCTAAATTCTTTAATATTGCCTTTGCTAGACTTGTATTCATCAAATAGATTATTAATTTCATTTTCTAATTTATTTCGTTCAAATTCTTTAACTTCTCGAAAATTCATTGCATTATGACTACCTTTACCTCCAATTTCACCAGGCTCTATTTCATAACCTGCTTTTGTTAAATAATTAGCATGATAATTATTAAATTTTTGTTTTAAGATTATTTTTCATTCATTGTTTCATAAAATTTATTTCAATATTAACTCATTCATTTAATTTATAATAATTTATACTTTCAGGAATTAATTGTCCCATTTTACGCGTATCTGTTTTTTTATCTCATACTTGAATATCTGTAAATTGACATATTCCCATTTTTTCAAATCATTCTTGTCTTGTTGCTGGCAAAACAATTTCTATATAAGTATTATGTTTATTACAAAACTCTTTAAAAGTTGATTTTTGTGCTTCACTATATTTTTGTTGTTGCTTATTTCAATCTTCTTCTATATTTTTGAATTAAATCGTAAAATATATTTAGTGGTTTTTCTGTTGGATGTTCTGTTATTTTATAAGCTGATCCTGTTGAATTTTTAAATATTGTTTTTTTATTTTCATAGTTATTTTGATAATTTGGAATTTGGTGTTTTTTAGAGTAAATAATCATACAATATTCTTTATCTTGCAAAATAAAATTATTAGTTGGCATTGGGTTTGTTTTTTCTCAAAAATAAAAATCAAAATTCATATTATTTTTATAAACTCAATCTAAATAATCTTTAATTTGTCATCTATTCATTCAAATTAACATAAATTTAGTTTTTGAAATTCGATAAAACTCATCTAAATAAGTATTTATATCAAATGAATTATGCAAATTATTATCATAGATAGCATTAATATATTTATTTATACTTTTTGATATATTATTTTTATTTATTTGCTCGTTTTTTCTTTTTGGTAAATTATATAAATAGGGTGGATCAGTTAAAATTAAATCAACGATATCATTTTCTAAACTTTTAATAAAAGTTAATGCGTCACCATTTATTAATTTTCCTAAATTTGTTTTTAACATTTTTATCCTCTTTTTTATTTTTTGCTAAAAAAGTAAAAATTTAATAAAATTCTTCATAAAAATTAAAAAAAACAATTAAATTTACTTGTTTTTTTAATTATCTTTTTTTCCAAACCCTGCTTTTTCTTTTTTGTTTGCTTGAATTTCAATACGATATCTTTCAAATCCAGAAACAAAAAATAGCCCTTGTCCTTTTACACTACGAGCAATATAATCTTGTTCTACTGATGTTAATCGGCCATAACTTTTATATAAATTAATAACTTTTTCTAGGTCATTAGGTTTTAGCCCCATAATAAACGAATATTGACTATTATTAATAATTGCTGTTGTTTTTTTAAAAATTGTTTCATTTTCTACAAAATCAGCGATATTTTGTGTTGCCACAACCAAAGCACCATTATATTTCCGAATTCGCTTTGTCATTTGATACATAAAATTTAAGGCAGCTGGATTATCTTTATCGATTGCTAAATGAGCCTCATCAACAATTATTACAATTTGATTATTATCTTTAAAACGATTTTCTTTTATTTCTTTTTTAATAATATTTAGCATTAAAATTAATTGTGCTGCGTTTGTTTTTTTGTCATCTAAATCAAACAAATTATAAACATCATAAACAATAAAGTTGTTATTAAATTTTATTGTTGTGTGACCATTTCAAAGTGCTTGATATTTTCCATCATTTAAAAAATCAGTTGCTATTAAATCCATAAATTCTTTTAAAAGTTGATTTTTATTGTTTTTATATTCTTTTTCTAATAAATAATAAAAATCATTCATAATTGGAAAATCATTATTATTAATTTTATTAATGTCACTATTATTTGTAATTTTAAATTGATGATATAATAATTTCAAATATTTTGTTAATAAATTAATTTCTCGCCCGTTAAAATCAGGATAAAGCGTTTTGAATCATTGTTCTAAAAATCGTAAATGATTTGACAGGGGTGATGAATTGGTATTTTCTAATTCATCAATAAAGTTATTATCTAAAATTTGTAGGGGGTTTATTTTTCCTATAGAAGCATCTCCTGCATCAATTCAATTTCCATCATAATATTTGCATAATTCTTGGTATTCTCTTTCAGGGTCAGTAACAATCACTTTTCGCCCCATCTGAATATGAAAATTTATTATTATTTTTTTAAAAAATATGTTTTTCCCATTCCTGATGAACCAAGAATAAACATATTATGGTTTGTTCTTTTACTTGTAATTTTAAATTGATCCAACAATACAACATTTCCCATATTATTTGTTCCTAAGTACATTCCTTGTTTATCATGTAAACCACTATCAATAAATGGAAATGATACTGCTAAGGTACTTGTTGGCATTTATCGACCATATTTTTTTATTATGACCTTATTATTATATGGTATAAAACCTTTTAAACCATTAAATTGTTGATATCACAATGGATTAAGTTTAATATCCATTTCTTTTAATGCTTTTGTTAATCGTGTTTGTGCTTGTAGTAATGTTTTTTTTATTTGTTCCATAATTTAAAAATAAAATATTAACATTTTTTAATAATTCACCACCACCATTAACCTCATCAATTAAATGGTAGTATGTTTCTAATTCATAGTTATTTTCATTTGTATTAACATATGATTTTGTCATTACTTGTCTTGTTTGGGTTGTTTGAATGGCACTGTTGATTGCTTTTTTTGTTTCATCATAATTTAAAGGATTTATATTTCAAATAATATAATAGTTTGCTCATTTGAAAATAAACATGCTCCTCATAAATCGTTAATAAATAAAGGGTAGTCCTGAATGGTATTAATTGAATAATATAAATCATTTGCTATAAAATAATTTTGTTTAATATTTAGGTATTTAAATTGCAATAATTTTGCTAAATTATCTTTATTTTTATTAAAATCTGTTTTATTTAATGGTTTTTCATACGGATTTCACATTAATTTTAAGATTTTTGTTATTTCGTAATTAGATAAAGTATTGCAATTAATTTTTCCTTTATATAATTTATTTTCTAAAAATAATATTTTTTCATTTAAATCTTTTTGACTATTTCCATATATAAAAATAAAAAAACATTTTTCAGTTTTAATTTCATCGTTTATTTTAATTAATTCTTTTTTTAAAAAAAGGCAATATTATTTTTAATTTGTTTTGTAATTTTTACAAATTGATTAAAACTAATTTCTTTGTTTTTATAACGAATTTGCGTTTTATTAATTTGTTTTTGTAAATATTTAATGTTGTCATCAAAATTTAATGGTAATTCTAACTTTAAAAAAGTTATTGGAAAATTAGCAAATTTAAAAACATCTTGCAAGTCTCGTAATCTTAATATTTGCTCTTCGCCACTTAATAAAGTGATATCGAATCCCTTTATTTTAATTGCTCCAATTAAAGTTTTTTTAAAGTACCCTTTAAAATTACGTGTGTTGCAATATAATTATCATCAATAACTTTATTATATGGCACCAGTAAAATAGTTTTGTTTTTACTATATTTCTTATAACTAAATAGGAAATTTATTTTATAATACAAGTATTGTCATCTTTTTAAATTAGTCTTTTTATTTGTAATAATTAGTGGTAAGCTAATTAAAATCATGATTGATGATGATAATAATTTTATTCATAGTTTTCATTGAAAACCAAATATAAACATAATTGTTAATCCAACTCAAGCAGCAATTATCAAAACATCTGTTATTGTTATATTGCGTCAAAAACGATATTTAGCGTCTTTTATTTTTTTTGGTATTACATTTTTCATCTTCTGCACCTCTTTCTTTTAAAAACTATTTTTATATTTAAAATAATTATTTTATAAAGGATATATGAGATTATATATAAAATTTATATAATATAACTTTTTCATTGATAATTTGCCCCTTAAAATGCGTAATAAGGATATTAATATGAAAGGGGAATAAATAGATATTATTTATTGTTTTTTTATTTTTTTATTTTTACTTTTTTATTTTCTATTTTTCCACCAATTTTTTTATTTAATTGATTTTTAATGATAATTCAAGTTATAAAACCACCAATTATCCCACAACTAATCAAAGTCATAAAAAATAAATTAACTGGTTTTTTAAAAAACTTTTTGCATCCTGTTTCATTATTTCCATTAGGATTATTGGGATCGGGTAGTTTGTTTGGTTTTTCTGGTTTATTTGGATTATTATTCTCTTCATTCCCATTATTTTCTTTATTTCCATTTGATCTATTAGGAATGTTCGGTATTATTCCCTCTGTTGGGGGAATTTCATTTGGTTTGTTGGGGGAATTTTCTGTTATTGGGTTGTTTATTAAATTATATAAAACATTCCCAACTGCTTTTAAACTATTATTCAAAGCATAAATAGTAATTTTTAGCTCACTATATTTATTTTCTTGAATTTTTTTCATAAATTCCTGTAATTCATTATCATTAATATTAATCTTTTGCCCATTTAATCCTTGTAATGATATTTGATAATCAATATCTTGTTTCAAGATTTCATCTAATTTATTAATTTTAAAACCTTGCTTAATATATTTCATAATATAATTATTAAAAATATCATTTTTTTATCTTTAAAATTATATTCTTGATTTTGATATTTAATTTTACTTAAATCAATTACTTTATTTTCATCATAATTTAAGTTATTAATAACTTTAAATTGGTTTGTTTCACCAAATAACAACATTGATGTATTTAGTGCTTTGATTTTTAGCATTATTTCTTTTGTTTGTTCTTGTTGATTAGTTATTAATTGGTTTAAATCATCATCAGTTAATTTCTGTCATTTGTTATTTTTATATATTTGAATAATATAATCTTTATTTATTTCTTTTCAAACAAAGTTTTCAATTTTATTTCTAATAGTTTTCATATCTTTGGCATTCATTTTCAAAGCACTAATATTTAAATCATTTAATGCTTTAAAATTATTGATGCTTTCATTAACCGCTAAATGATTACGAATATCTGAAACATAATCTCGTCAATATGATAAAACCGCTTCATAAGTTAATTTTGATAAATCATTATCTGAATTTCACTTTTTATAGTTAATCATATAATTTTTTAAATGTTTTCCTTGTGTTGTATTTCAAAAATCACTAGCATTTTGGTTATTAACTGAATTTAAAAAATATCCATAATTTGAACTTTTATTTTTATCAACATAAATAAATTTGTGTTGATAAAATGGTGTTTGTGTATTTCCGTTTAAATCATTAAAGCGTTTTTGTTGAATATTCATCAATATCTTTTATATAATTTATTATTCCGCTTGATCAACAATATCCCGTTCAATATTGTTCTAAACCAAATTTACATCAAAAGTTTTCTTTTTCTTCATGATCGGTATTTTTTTGAAATTAAATCCGTTATTTTATAATGATCTTTTATATTATCTGAATCTTTTATAACTAAATACATGTTTTATCCTCCTTACTAGGTAATGTGTCATATTTTAAGTTATCTTTAAAACAAATAATTTCAGTAAATTCTTTCAAATCAAAACTATCTTTTGAACAATTTTGGCAATAACTATCGTCATTAATATTTAATTTAAAATTATCTGATAAATAATCACAATCATTACATATTTTTTGATAATAAAAATCTTCTTTATATAATTGTTGTTGTTTTAATTATTCAATTTCACTGCCTAAATTTTGATTAAAATTATGTGCCATATATATTTGTTGTTTAAAACTATTAATTTCTTTATCTTTTTCAGCAAGTTCTTTTTTAATTTTTTCATTTTCTTCTTTAAGTTTGTTAAATTTAATTGATTCTGAATTATAATTATCACCCATAAATAATTATTAAGTGTTTGATTTAATTGTTCTTCATTTTTATAATCATAAACTCTTTTAAAATATCTAAATATTTCATATTAACTTAAATATTTTGATAATATGTTTCATTCTTTATATTGCTTTTTATCAAACATATTAAATTTTCTCCAAATTTTCTAATATTTCACAACATTTTAAATAACTAAGCGATCATCTAAAAACTTAAATAAAAAACAAAATAAAATAAGAGTCACAAACAAACATATTTATCTATTTTTTCTTTTTAAAAATATATGGGTTTTTTGCAAAAATACAATAAACATTTGTGCATCATAAATGTTTATTATCACCTTCTATTTTTGATCTACATTTAGGACAACTTTTCCTCATTATTTTTATCTCCTTTCTTTTTTATTTATCAAAAATAAAAAACCAACTAATTTTAATAAATAGTTGGTTTAATTTTTTATCGTATTTGATTTAAAATATTTTCAATATTATTAACTTTATCAATTAAAGCTTCCATAATTTGTTCTAAATTGTTTAAATTGTTTTCTGTTGTTGTTTTAATCTCGTTAATTAACTCGCTAATTGTATTTTTGATATTATTTTCAACCATATAATTTCTCCTTTCTAATTTTTGATATTAATAATTCATCTTTTATTTTTCTTAAAAATTAATTTTTTAATAATTTGGTGATTATTTTTGCATTGTAAAGTCAAAAATCAAAGATTATAACTTATTTTTTGTTTGTTAATAAATTCTAATCTTGCTAAACAATGCCGAGCATACTTTTTACAATATCATCCACCTTTTTTGTTTTTGGTTAATTTTGTAAAGTACTCATTGATATAACACTGACATTTATTAATTAATACTGTCTTATTTGCTAATTTAATTTTTAACTCTTTTCAACAGAGTTCTTTTAAAGACACTTTCAAATCCTCCTTATAAATAGTAAGATTTCTAAATTTTTTTATTGTGGAACACTTAGCCTTCAACGATTGCAGGTTAAAGATTTATCCCCAAACCACAATAACTCTTTTATATTGCCTAAAAGAATTGGCTCCATTATGTCGTAGCGGTACGGTCACTCCTATATTGTTTATCCTCGCTTGCTTGGTTTTACGACTTTCCAAGTAGGAGAGTTTTATTTGGTTGGTTTTGCTGTTATTTTTTAAAACTAAGCAAGGTTAACGACAATTTTAACCTAATTAAAAAAGATAGAATTTTATATCTATCTTTTTCTTATTTTTTGGAAATTTTATACCAACCGAATATTTTACGCGGTCATAAATTTATCTTCTTCTTCAAGATGATATAATGGTTTTTTCTCTAAAGTATTAAAATAATTTTGATATGTTTCACTAATTTTAACAGTTAATTTTTGAAATATTTCCTTAAATTCATTTTGAAACTTTCTTAATCCTAAATTAATCTGATCATTTGAACGGTCAAGAACAAGTGACTGATTATGTTGATTAACTAAATTATAAAACTGATTTAATTCTGGAAATTCGTTTGAATTTTTAATATTTCCATCGTTATCATAATTTGTTATCTCATTACTAACATCACTGGCAATTTTCATCCAAATTAACATATCATTTTGTAAATTTGAATTACTATAATTAGCATCACGATATTTGATCATTCGACAACTTGTAATTTTGCTAGTTATTCCAGTGATAAATAATACGACAACACTAAAAATAATGAATAGTTTTTTCATAAATAGTTTTTCCCCTTATTTTTTACAGAATATATCCTCAGAATACATTAATTATAAAAAAATAAGAAAATGTAAATAAAAACAACCAATATCGGTTGTTTTTATCGTAATGATTTATCAAATGGGATTCCGGATGCTTTTGGTACTTTCGAATATTTCGAGAAAATAACCATTGTTACTAATGCAAAGACAAATGGTAAAATTTTTAATAATTGATTTGATGGATACGCAATATTTCAACCAGCAAAACGTCATAATGTTCCTGCTAAAGCAATTAAAAAACTAAATAAAACTGCTCCTAATGTAATATATTGAATTCGTCATTGTCCAAAAATCATAATTGCCAAAGCAATATATCCTTGTCCTTGAACATCACCACGAAATTGTCCAGAAACATAATGGGTAAACATTGCCCCTGCTAGTCCTGCTAAACATCCAGAAATAATAACTGCCTTATATCTTATTTTAATTACATTAATTCCCGCTGCATCAACTGCATTAGGATTCTCACCACACCCAACATAACGTAATCCTGTTTTTGTAAATCTAAAGAAAACAAAGGTAAAAACTGCTAAAGCAATTGCAATAATTAAGAAAATATTAATAATTTGATATGAATCAATCCCAATTGTACTAAAGTCTGTTTTAATCATATTTCCAGCTGCTAAGGATGGAATACTAACAAAAAATAATCCAATTCCAGTTGCTAATAAATTTAACGCCGTTCCAGAAATTACTTGTTGTGCTTTTAAAGTAATTGAAGCAAAACCATGTAATAAGGCAAAGGTTCCACCACAAATTGCGGCAATTAATAAAGCAATAATCTGCATTCCATTACCATATTGTGATAATACTTTTCCAAGCAACGCATAGACTAATGCACCAACGATCATCATTCCGTCAATAGCAATATTAACAACTCCTGCTCGTTCTGAATACAAACCCGCCATTGCGGCAATTAATAATACAGCAAAAAGAACTGACCCATTAGCAAATAATTGTGAAACTGCTTCCATTATTTTTTTCCTCCTTTTTGCACTTGATAAGTGGCATTTTGACGATGATATTCTGCTTTTAAAATTTTATTATCTTCTGAAACAACTTTTCTAATATGCTTTAATTTTTGATTTAATTCATTTTTTCACTGTGGCATCTTTGTTTTATGTTTTTTACGCATAACTTGATATTCAATATTAAATTGTTGTTTCATCTCTTTTAATTGCAGTTTTAAATTTTGTTTTAACAGTGCCACTTCTTGTTGAACCCTAACATCTCCTTTTATTTGACAATTAATCACTCTTAATTCCCGTTTAATTTTTTTCTTGCTTTGATAATTTGTTATTCTAAATTGATACATTTCATGACGTTGTTGGCGCTTTAATGCTTTAATTTCTTGATTTAATTTTTTAGTAATCATTGCTTCTTTTTTTTGCAATGTTTTAAAATCATTTAAATATTTTTGTTGAATTTGATTAAAAACAGGATAATAACTTTCACGCAATTTTTTAATAGCTTCCTCTTGATTTAGCACTAAGTCAACATATTGTGACTGTAAATGTGCTAATTTAGCATACAATTCTTTTTTTGGCAAATTATAAAACTGTGATAATTCTTGTTTTGCTTGTCCTTTTACTTTCCATACTGCTTGATAATAATTATTTTTTAAAAAACTAATTTTTTGTTTTTTTAATAAATATTCATTTTTTACTTGTACAAAATGATCTAATGCCGAACCAAGGGCAATAAATGTTGCTAATTTATATTTTGTTTTAAGACCACATTGTCCAATTTTTGTTGCTTCTTTATATTTTAAATTTTCAAAAAAACGAATTTCTGTTTTTAAAGTGGTAATTTTTCCAGCATATAAAGTCAATTGATCATTAATTTCATTCCGATATGCTTTAATTTCTTCTTTAGTTCCTTGTTTTTTTAATTCTTGCATTTTAATTCGATACATTTTATTTGTATTCTTAATTTGTTTTTGATAATCCTTTATTTGTGCTTGATATTTATTATATTCTTGCTTTCATCCTACATTGTGTTGAATATTTCATCAACGACGCAATCAAAAGATTGGTTTAAAATAAATAAATAAAGTAGAAATTGCAGTCATATAAATAATAATTCCAAAAATCAATTGACCCATCTGTTTTGACATTTGAAAATCAGGTAATTGCGTTGCTTGCAAAGCAGCTGTTTTAATAATTCCTCATAGTAAAGCAATTGGTAAAATAGCAAACCCATTTGTAAAAGCAACTAATGCAACAGCAATTGCATCAAATCCAACAACTGGTAATGCATCTGTTGTAAATTGTAATACTGTTGATTGCGTCATATAATATAACATTCCTAAAACGCCAGCTAAAGCACCTGATAGTGCCATTGAAACAATAGTATATGCTTTGACATTTGTTCCAGCATATAAAGAAGCATTTTTTGATTTTCCAACTGCTTTAATTCGAAACCCTAAAACAGTATAATTCATAATAAAAACAATTATTCCTAATAGTAACATTGCAATAATAAACGGAATAATTCACAGTTGTCCATTCAATACTAAATTAAAATTTGGGGCTGTTGTCACAATATCAATTGTTGAATTTTGATTTGAATTTCACATTCCATGCGCTGGATTCATAAACATTCATTTCATAACATATCAAACAATTCAATTTAGCATAATTGTTGAAACAACTTCATGAATATTAAAATAAGCTTTTAATGCTCCTGCAATTGTTGCTAACGCTGCACCAGCAATAATTGAAATAAATAATGCTCCAATTACACCAGTACCTTGACTAATTGCTGGGTTTTTTAAACCTAAAACAATTGTCATACTACCCGCTAATAACATTTGGCCAGGAACACCGATATTAAATAGTCCGGCTTTAAAACCAACCGCAACAGCTAATCCTGCAACAATATAAATTGCTCAATAAGTTAATGTTGAATCTTTTAATAATGGGTGAAAAGCTAACCGAAAAACATAACTAAAAAATAATAATGGATCTGATGCATTTGCACCAATAATAATAAAACTAAGAAAAACTCCTGCAATAATTGCACAAATAGATGCTTTAAAATAATTCATTTTAGTTTTAAATTCATTTGAACAAAAGAAAATTCTTGTTTTTTGTTTTAATAATCACCCATAATTTTTAATTTGTGTTTGCATTAATTTTTATTCCTTTCTTTTGATATCTTCCTGCCATCATTAAACCAATTTCCTCACGTTTAACTTTATTGCCAGCAACTTCACCAGTAATGCGTCCATTATGTAAAACAACAATGCGATCTGCTAAACTCATAATTTCTTCTAATTCATATGAAACTAATAAGACTGCTTTCCCCTGTGCTTTTTCTTCTAAAATTTTATTATGAATATATTCAATTGCCCCAACATCTAAGCCTCTTGTTGGTTGGACAACAACTAAAATATTATGTTGCCGTGATAACTCTCGCCCAATAATTAATTTTTGCTGATTACCTCCTGATAAACTACGTGTAACAGCAAATCCAGAATTTGCACCTCGCACGTCATATTTATTAACAATTTGTTGAGCATATAACTGAATTGCTCCTTTATCTAATAAACCACAATTTGAAAATGGCTTTTGATTAATATTTTGTAAAACAACATTATCAATTGCATTAAATTCTAAGATTAAGCCATATTTATGACGATCCTCAGGAATATGGGACATTCCATTTTGATAGCGCTCATAAATACTTTTTTTGGTTACATTAATATCATTAAAAATTATTTTCCCCGAGGTTCCTTTTTCTAATCCGGTTAAGACATTCACTAATTCGGTCTGTCCATTTTCTTCTACTCCAGCAATTGCAACAATTTCTCCCGCATGAACGGTTAAATTAAAATCATCTAAAGCCATCAAACGAGTTAGACCTTTTTTTTTCACTGATAAGTTTTCAATTCTTAATAAAACATCTTCTTGTGGTGCTTGCCCTGAATTTTTAATTTCAACTAAATTACGTCCAACCATTGCTTCAGCAATTTCTTTTTCATTTTTATCTTGCACATTAAAAGTTTCAACAACTTTTCCACGCCGAATAACCGTTGCTCGATCAGCAATTTTTTTCACCTCATCTAATTTATGGGAGATAAAAATAATCGTTTTCCCATCTTTTTTTAAAGCTAGCATAATATTCAATAAACCTTCAATTTCTTGTGGGGTTAGCACAGCTGTTGGTTCATCAAAAACTAAAATATCTGCTCCACGATACAAAATTTTTAAAATTTCAACCCGTTGTTGCATTCCAACTGAAATGTTTGCAATTTTTGAACCAAAATCAACTTGCAAATTATATTTAATTGCAATTTGAGCAATATCACGGGCTTCTTTTGAACGATCTAAAAATACTTTCCCTTTTAGCTGTTCATATCCTAACGTAATGTTATCAAGTACAGTAAAAATATCAACTAATTTAAAATGTTGATGAACCATACCAATCCGTAATTTATTTGCTTTAATAGGATTATTAATATATTCTGGTTTTCCATTAATAAGGATTTCTCCTTTTGTTGGTTCATACAAACCAAATAAAATACTCATTAATGTTGATTTTCCTGCTCCATTTTCTCCAATTAAAGCATGAATTTCTCCTTTTTTAACTTTTAAGGTAATATCATCATTTGCAATTAAATCACCAAAAACTTTAGTAATATTATTCATTTCAATTACATATTCATTATTATTTTTCATATATTATGTCCTTTCCTTCTATTGCAAAGCAGCCTCAATTGCATCTAAAATATAAGCTTTCAATCTATCACTATTTTGATATGTATTTAATAATGTTGTTGTAAATACTTTCGCTGCAACAGGAGGGATATCACCAATTCCTCGTGAATAAACATCTTGTAATACTTTAATGATCTTATCAAATGCTGTATCCTTTGTTAAATTATCAGTTTTATTATGAATAAAGTTAACAGTATTTTCATTAATTGACTTTGTTGTTTCAATCCCTGTTCAAGTTGGATGTTGTACTGATGATTGGTCAGTATTAATTCAACATTCCGATGTTACTTTATTATTATCTCAAGTATTGCTATTAGATTGATAGCCACATTTATCCGAATAAATATTTTGTAGAGCTTCTTGGGTTGAGGTTACAATTTCTTTTAAAGCACTTGTTACAATTATGTCTTCTCCATAAATTTTAGATTGTTCTGTATCCACACCAATAACTTTAGCTGGTGATTTATTATATTTAATTCGGTCAATAGTATCTTGGGTTTGTAGACCTGCAACAGGGAAAATAATGCTTGCTCTGCGAGAAAGTAATTCATCTGAAATATCTTTCCCATGTCCAACTTCAAATGATTGTGAAAATCATGATTCATTATTTTTTATAACATTTTGTACTTTTTCAACTTTTTGTAAAGAAGTTATTGCTGGATTCATTTTTTGAACTTGTGCTAAAATATCTGCTCTAATTTTAAATAAGTTTGGAAAATTGTTGTTACTAATGATTGTATTAAAAACATCAGCAGCTACTAAAAAACCTCACATATAATTTGAAACAGCACCAGGATTATCCATTCCACCATATGTAGATATTTTTAAACCCGAAGGATATTTACTTTGATTAGCATTTAATCATAATGCTGCTGCAATTCCCGCAAAAAAACCAGAGGATTCAGCTTCATAACTTATTCCAACAACATTTGTTGCTAAGGGTTTTTTGGGGTCCATTCCTAAATGAATATTTTGACTACTTCCATCAATATAAATTAAATTATCAGCTAATTCAGCGGCTCATCCAATTGTATTACCATGAACAAAACCTGGTATAATTAATGTTTTTGCTCCGGCAATATATGCTGTTAAATAAGCTGTTTTAAAGTCAGATGGTGTATGACTTGCTGGTTCATAATAACTAGCTCGATAACGACTTGTTTTTCAATTTGATGGTAAAATTTCTTTATCTTTTTGTGAAACAACATATTTACTTGCTCCATCTCATGCTGATTCATTAAAAGATGCATCGGTCACAATACCAGCATTGGTAATAACTCAAATATTACTATCGAAATAATATTTTTTGGCACATGCAACAAGAAAAAGGCTCGAACCATTTAGCAAAGTTGCTGCTACAAAAACACTGAACAATTTTCTCATTGTTTATTTCCTCTCATTTACTATTAATTATTATTCAGCAATTGAATATTTCCTTTCATACTTAAATTATTATGTTTAATGTCCTAACAATGAAATATCTCATTGCTAGTCTATTTTTAACATATTTTTAAACGAATGAAAAGAAAAACTACTTTCTAAATAAAAAAAGTTAAATTTAATTAACCTAAATTTAACTTTTTTAATAAAATTATTTACAATGTTAATCAACAAAATAATAATTTTTATTTGTTATTTTTTTTACAAAATGGACAATTTGTTTCAAAAGGAATATCTTGTTTAGTATATTTGGAAATATTATGTAAATTAAGGTGATTATAGTCAGCAAATTGATTATTATTTACACTTATTTCTTCTTGAGATGAACTACCATTTTTAGTTCGATAATAATTACCTAAGCCATATGAACTTTCACTAGAATTAGCAACTCCATATGTATTAGAATATCCTTTTTTATTATATAAATTATAACGTGTTGATACTAAATTAATATCACTAATTTGAGGATAAAATTGATCAATCGGTACAACACCATGATGTTTAATATGTTTTTTAGTTTCAACATCTTTAATTTTTTTTGCAAAATCAGCTGATTTTGTTTCTAATGATTCTACTTTTAAAGTTAAAGTTTTTAAGTGCTCTTGTACTTCTCCTAATGTTTTTGTGTGTGCTGTATGCAAGTTAATTGAATCTTTAATTAATCCTTCAATTTTTTCAAAACGACATTCAAAATCATTTGGCATAACTTGTTGTAATGGTGGTGCTTGTTCCTTTAATACTGGTTCTTCTGCAAACACTGTTTCTTTAATAGGTTCTGGTTTTTGCTGATTAAAGTATTCAATTACTTCATCATCCAAATTTGAAAAATCACCATTCATAATTTTATCATCTAATTCATCTAAACTATATGACACTTCTTCTTTTAAAATTGGCTTAATTTCTAATTGTAGCGTTTCATTTATTTCACTTGAGACAACATCATGCAATAATTGACTTTGATAAGTTTCTTCTTTATTTTCATTTGATTCATCTGTCTTAACTTCTAATTGATTTGTTGCTTCAGCATTTGTTGTAAGTATTTCTGCAAGTGTACTATCTTCTGTTTTTCTTAAAATAATATTTTCTTTTTCATTCATTGGAATATTAAATATATCTGTTGCCATATTGTTTGCTAATGCTGTATCTAGTGGGTCAGGAGTTAATTCTAAATTAATTGCATCAGTTTTTAACTCATTTTCTGGTTTTATTTCATCTTCAACTAACTCTGCCAAATTGTTTTCTATTTGTTCTTCTGTTTGTTGCTCAACTGATAGTTCTGAAAGGTCATTTTTTTCAGAAGGTTTTATTTCATCATCATAATTATTTTCATTTACAACTGAATTAATTTCATCATTATGCTCAACTTGTGAATCATCTAACCCTACTAGTTCAGCAAAAGGATAATCATAATTATCTGAAACATTATCTGTCTTTGATTCTTCATCATCTGATGTTTTAATATCAGGTAATAATTCTCCTTTTAATTTATCAATATTATGGTCAGATGGAATAAAAATAATTCCTGTACGTTGTATTTCTTGGTTTTCTAGTTTAATATTTTTGTTCATAATTTCTATCTCTTTTTTTGTTTTATCATTATCTACAACATTATTAAAAGTATTAATTTCTAAACTAATATTTTCTGATGATTCATTAAACTTCTCATCAATATTAATGTTGTCATTCAAGACATTATCAATTACATTACTATCTGTTGCTAAAATTTGGTCATTAAGAAAATCAACTGTGGCTTGCGAATTATTACTAAATATTTCAGCAATACGCATTAATTTTAATTCATGCTCTGGTCCTAACTTCAATTTTTTTACTAATCCATTTGCTTGTTTAGCAAGGACATTATAAATTTTAGCTTTCTTTTTAATAAATTTAGGTTTTACTTCTGCTATTTCTACTTCTTCTTCTACCATTTGTTTGATATTAAGAGCCTGTTGCTGCATTTCACTTCATTTATCATAAAGTCTCTTATAAAGTCTCTTTTCTTTTCTTGTCATTGTTTTGTCTGCTGCTCATGATGAATTTAAAAATTCATCATCTAAAAAAGAAAAATTTAGTTTTTCATCTTCTGATTCATTAAAATCATTATTTTCGTTTACAGCCGTTTTATCAACAAAACCTTTAATATCAGCATTGAACTTATAATCATCATTTGATTTGGTATCCAAGAATGGAAGAGGGATTTCCGCAACTGTTTCACCTTGTGAGTCTTCATCATTTGATGAATTTTGCTCTTCTAATTGTTCTAATTCCAATTTTGATGTTTCCTGTTGCTCAACTTCATTAACAACTGGTGGTTTTGATAATTCTTTAGACTCGTTTTGCTTTAAATTAGTTTCCGTTGTATTTAATTTTGTTTCAAAAACCGCTGGTTTTGGTGGATTTGTCATAGTTTGTGTCATATTATTAATTAAATTTGCTAATTCATGTTCATCAACATCATTTTTATCAGAATTAAATAAATTATTTAATTCATTTGATAAAAAAAATGAATTTGATTTTTGATGAGATAATTTTTTACTATCATCCTCTCTTACGTAATCATTGTTTTTGAAATTTCTTTCGGTTTCTCCGATCCCTGCGATAGTCGCGTCAACTCCCAAAGTTACGCTTCCATGATACTTTCCCTCTTTATTTACCTCTCTTTCAAGTTTTTTATCTTGGTGGTAAATAACAATCATATTTCGTTCTTCAACAAAATTTTGTAAAAACTCAACATCAAATAATGATGATTCAATGAATAATAAACCAATAAACATTAATGCTGCTAATATTAATACTGCTACTTTCCCATAAATTAGTGCTGCAATAATTAATGTAACAAAGATCATTTTAATATATGGTTTTGCAATTAATTGCCCTTTTTTAACACGATGCAGTTGAACTGATACTAATGTAATAACCAATAATGCAACAAAAATTGTTAAAGCAATAATTGTATATCCTCAAATATCTCCTGTTAAATAACTTAAAATTTGTTCTTGTTTAAAAATTGATTTTTGGAAAATATCATTCATTGAATTTAAAATTGATGGAAGCGCAACAGATTGCATTACCAAAAGGTTTAAAATAGCAATAAAAATTTGAACTATCGCTCCAATTATCATTAGGCTTCACCCTAATGTTACTAAAAACACAAACATTTTAATTATCCTCCTCTATTTACTTTCCACCGCGCATAGCTCAATAATCAAAGCCAATCGTTTCATCATCCTCATCTTCTGTTTCAACAGAAACAGAAGCAAAATCTGACATTGGATGATAAGAATCAACTGCTTCTTTTGTTGGTTCTTTAGTAACGACATTATCATCCTCATTTTTAATAATATATCGTTTGTTATAAACACTAACTTCATGTGCAACCAATTGGTCTGTTGCATAATTGCCATACATTTGTTTAACATAAGTTTCAATTAAAAGTGGATTTAATCCAGCAATAAATTTAAACTGTAAAATTCCTTTAAAAATAGCTTGTACTAGACTAAATATTTGTTTAAATTTGACATATTCCACTAAATCAATATTATTAAAAATTACTACAATATTTTCTGTAATGTCATAAGCACGTAGAATTTCTTCAAATTCTCTTCTAATATATTCTAATGGATCATCAAATTCTAACTCATTAACAATTACAATTGAATTCGAATCATTAACTTGTTCTAACGATTCACTTTGTTTTAAAGTTCGTGCAAATAGTTTAACACGATCTCATAAAACTTTTTTATCTTCTAAATTAACTTTCGGTAGTCCTTTAATAATTTTTTTAAGTAGAAATAAAAATGGTGAAGCATATAACTCAATACGTAATAAATTAATATTAACAAGCGGCATTGAAAAAAATGAAGTAGCAATTTCAGACATTGAATCACAATTTCCTTTGTCCATAACTGCTAAGAAAAACTGCATTTCGTTATTTTTTTCTTTAAATATTTTCATTAAATCACGAATAATTTCAAAACTTGATAATGTAATTCCATCAATCTTAAGTTCATTAGTTTTAATATTATGATTATTATTGTTTAGAGAATCTCCTGTTAGTTCCCCATCTTCATTATTGCCTTGTAATAAATTTATGTTTCGATCATTGCTTTTCATATTTATTGTATTTGTTTCATCAGTATTTAATTTTAAATTTTTCATTCTTTCGAATGGATTGATGTACATCGTGTAGTCCTCCTGCCTCATTTCTTTATAGTTAAATTATATCATATTTCCAAAAAAAACTTATAAAAAAATTGCATTATGAAGTGCAATTTGGTATGATATTATCCTTTTCTAAAATTAACCATTGTGTTCTTTCTTTAAATCAGCAAGTTCTTGTTCTAATCGTTTAATTCTTTCTTCTTTGCTTTCTGATGGTGGATTGCTACCATAATCATCTTTTTTACGATAGTCCCTCATTAGTTTTCTTGCCCCAATTCAAAGATTATCTTTATTCATAAAAAGGAAATGCCCCATAAAGTAGCCAATAACTCAAACACCTAAAAATAAAATTGTAATTAAAAAAGCAACCGTATACTTTTCATGATTGATAACAAATAAAACAGTAAAAATACATGTTAACAAGAATAAAATACATAAAACAACAAGATTAACAATTTGATATCATGATCATTTTTTTTATTTATTTTTTTGCCATTTTTTATCTCCTTATCTAATAAATTCTTTCGTTAAAGAATTATAAATCTTTGAAGGGCGATTATCTAAATAACCAGAGTCAACAATAATATCAACATTAAATTTTTGAAGATCATTAAATTCTTTAGCATAATTCTGACCGCTAATATTTACACTTGTCCCATAAATTGGTCCAACCTTATTAATAATTTTTTTTAATCATTTTGACTTTGTAATTCTAATTCCAATTGTATTATCTTCTGTAATGTTATAAAGCTTATTAATATCATCTTTTATGTTACCTATTATAGTAATAGTTTCATTCTTTTTAAAAAGTTTTAAATCTTCACGCGGAAAGTCAATAAAATTCTTTGCCATTCGAACTGAACTAACAATAACTGATAAATACATTTTTTCTGATCGACCTTTAACTTTAAAAATTCTTGCTTTTGCTACTGGTGAACTAATAATGCATGTCATTCCATAAATAGTATCTGTTGGAACAATAATCACTTTTTCTGCTAAATAACTAGCAATAATTTCTTTGCGATCTTTTACAGTATATACTTTCATATATAATTAGCCTCCTTTCTTATTAACATTTTAAATTTGATTTAATTTGTTCATTGCTAATATGATTACTTTTAATTTTTGAAATATGTGAAAAAGCAATAATTGATAAAACAGTAATGAAAGCAGATAATAAAATATTACTTGCTAATAATTCATTTCCTTGTAATCAAAAGTAATCCAAATGTGTTGTTTTAAAAAGTGGTTTCATTACCGTTTCTTTAAAATTCTCGCTTTGACTGTTTCAATAATCAACTGCTTTTGTTAATTCATATTGAGAAACCAGAAACATTACTATTGAATTTCCAGTTACAATTAAAAAACTAACATAAAAACTAATAAAACCCTTTTTAGTTAAATTTGGTTTTTTCAACATCACAAAAGTAAAAGCAAATAGCATTGAAATAATTAAAGCAGAAGAAATAATTGGCACAACACTAATAAAAATTCCTGACCCTGGCATATTCATTGTCATATTAAAATAATCAATATTTGGCTTATCCAAAATACTACTTGTATCTGGAATAATAGCGTTAATTGTTAAATGTGTATAAAAATAAGAAAATAAAAAAAATCGGTTTGCATCAGTAAAACTACTGCCAATAATAATTGTATAAACAAATTGTGGAATAAAAACTATACTTGAAAAAAAAACGACTCATAGTGAAATATTAAATTCATTTGGAATTAAATATAAACTAATAAACTTTTTAAGACGGCTTTGATTAAATGTATCTTTTAAAACAAATAATTCTTCTTTTTTAGTTAGATTAATATTATCATTTAATAATCATTCTAATTTAAAACCAACTTTTAACATAATAAAAATAATAAAAATCATCTGTAATCCTGTAATTCATCAAATAGCATTAAGACCAATTCAAGTTAATGGATACTTATTGTTTGTTCCGGGTCCCGTAGCTAAGTTAATTAATGCGTTAATAATTGCTTCTCGATTTGGAATATCTGGATTAATCATAACTTGAATATTTTTAACAAACTCAGGTCCAGTATAACCACCTCTTAAAGAACGACATCACTCTGTAAATAAATCATAATAATATTCTGCAAGTGAAAATAATAAACAAGCACTAAATAAAAAAGATATAATAAAAACTGTTCCAATTAGCAACATTCTATTATTAAAATTAATTGTTCGTTTTTGGTGATACATGTAAAAAACACTACTAATAATGGCGCCCGCTAATGTTCCTAACGCAATATATGGCAAACCAAAGATTAAAAACTTATTTGGTAAATCAGGTGTTGTAAATGTTGCTAAAACATCCTTAGGTACTGTTGCAATAAAATGAAAGTATTTTTTTAAAAGTTGATCACTATGTGATACATACATAAAAGTAAAATATGGGACCATGATAAATAAAACTAGTAAAAAAGCAATACTAATAATGCGAGTTCTTTTAATATTTTTAAGTTTATCTTCCATATCTGCACCTCACACTTAAGCTTCTTTTATTTTACTACAAAATATTAATAAATAACATTCGTCATTTTTTATTTATATCTTTTTGAAAATAATATTTCTGATTCGGAAAATATTCCTTTACTAATTTTTCTAAATCTTTTTTTTGGTCATAACCATGTTCAAAACATAAAATACCATTTTTTTTAACAACTTTCTGTCAATTTTGAAAAATTTCTCGATAAAAATACAGGCCATCAGCATCACCAAATAAAGCAACATGCGGTTCATAATTTTTAACATGATGACTAATCTTTTGATTATTTGGAATATAAGGTGGATTACAAACTAGAAGATCAGCTTTAATCTTATTTTTAATAAATGGTTCTAGCATATCACCTTCCAATAATTTAACATTTTTGCAATTTAACTGCTTAATATTTCTTTTTGCTACTTTTAATGCTTCAATTGAAATATCACTAGCATAAATTGTTAGATTTGGATTTTCTAAGCCTAAACTAATTGCAATTGCTCCACTCCCTGTTCCAATGTCAATTAAAGTTAATCGTTTATTACAATTACGTTTATTACAATTATTAAGAAACATTTCATCAATTATAATATTAATATTATCAACTAATTCTTCTGTTTCATAACGGGGAATTAAAACATTATAATCAACATAAAAATCATATCCATAAAAATTTTGTAAATTAGTAATATGCTGAATTGGTTTTCCATTACGATACGCAATCAACTGTTGTCAATAATCATCAATCTTAAAGTTAATTTTATCATTTTGAATTGCATATAATTTTGCTAACGAAGTTTTCATAAAAAATGCTATTAAAATTTTAATATCGGCAAGATAATTAGCATTATTTGAGTCTTTCAAATAATCTTCTGACTTTTGAATTAATTCATTAACTGTCATTAGTTTCCTTCCATTTTCAATCTCTGTTCTTCATTAATTAATGCTACTACAATTTCGTCTAAATTACCTTCCATAATTTGGTCTAATTTTTGTAGTGTTAAATTAATACGATGATCGGTAGCCCGATTCTGAGGATAATTATATGTTCGAATCTTTTCGCTCCGGTCACCTGTTCCTACTGCATCTTTTCTTAATGTTCAACGTTCTTCATTAATTTTACGTTGTTGTTCTTCATATAACTTACTTCGTAAATGTTGCATTGCTAATGCTTTATTATCATGTTGACTACGACCATCTTGGGAAGTTACAACAAACCCCGTTGGTAAATGCGTAATTCGAACAGCTGAATCAGTTGTATTAACATGTTGCCCCCCTGCTCCTGAAGCACGGTAAGTATCAATTTTTAAATCAGCAGTTTTAATTTCAAAATCAACTTCTTCAATTTCTGGTAAAACAGCAACGGTTGCAGTTGATGTATGTACTCGACCTTTACTTTCTGTTTTTGGAATTCGTTGAACACGATGTGCCCCTGATTCAAATTTCATTTTTGAATAAACACGATCTCCTTTAACCATAAACGAAATTGTAGAAAAACCTCCTGCTTCTGATTCATTTGCTTCAATTAATTCTACTTTTCAATGTTGTTGCTCTGCATATTTTATATACATTCGATATAAATCACCAGCAAAAATATTTCCTTCATCACCACCCGCTGCTCCACGAATTTCAAAAATAACATTTTTATCATCATTAGGATCTTTTGGTAATAATATTACCTTTAATTCTGCTGCAAGTTGTTCTTTTCTTATTTCCGAAGTTTTTAATTCTTCTTTTGCTAATTCAATTAATTCATAATCTTTTTCTGTCTCTAAAATTAATTTTGCTTCATTAATATTATTTAAAACATTTTTATAATTTAAGTATAAAGCAACGGTTTCCTCTAATTGTGCTTGTTCTTTTGCTAAACTAGTTAATTTTTTAACATCATTAACTATTTCTGGTTTCGTTAATTCTTCATTAATTAAATTTCACCGCTTTAACATCGTTTCTAATCGTTCAATTGTTTTTTGATTCATTTGCTTCACCTCTTTTTTAGACACTTAACAATTATAATATATTTTAAATAATAATGATTAATTTAATTCATTATAATAAAAAAATCATAATAATTAATGATTTTTTATTGATTTAAAATTAATTTTTGAAATTTTGGCAAATTTTTTAATTGGTCAACTAAAGTTAATCGATATTCACAACTTTCAAATGTTTTCTTAATGGGATGTTTATTAATAATTTTTTGACTAATTTTAAAAACATTACCATTAACAATCACATTGTCATTTTCTTTAATTAATAAATCTTCTAAAATAATAATTTTAGAATTAATGGGCAAGTTTTCAACAAAATGACCTTTAATTTTTTTTACATTTTTTGGCTTACTATTTATAACAAAATAAGCTTCAGCATTTAATCCATTTTTTGTTAACATTTTTTCCCCTAAATTAATATGTTACTTCATGACAATGACGACAACGAGCTTCATATTTATCCTTTTCACCAATTAAAACAATTGGATCATAATAATTAGCTGGTTTCCCATTAATTAAACGTTGTGTTCTATTTGCTAAATTTCCACATTTAACACAAATTGCATGTAATTTTTTAACCTCTTCTGCTCGTGTCATTAATTGCTCAATATTAGTAAAAGCTTCACCTCGAAAATCTTTATCTAAACCATTAACAATAACAATAATTCCTTTATCTGCCAAAGAATCAGCAATTTTAACAATATTATTATCAAAAAATTGTACTTCATCAATCCCAGCAACATTTGTTGTTGTTTTAAGGTTTGCTAATAACTCATCAGAATCCTTAACTGATATTGCTTCAACTGCTTTTTTACTATGACTAACAACTTGGTTTTCACTATAACGATTATCAATTGTTGGTTTAAAAACTTGAATTTCAAATTTAGCATAACTTAGGCGAACTAAACGACGAATAAACTCCTCAGTTTTTCCAGCAAACATACAACCAGTGATAACTTCTATTCATCCTATTTCAGCTTTACTATTTAAAAAATACATTCTTAACCTCCCATATATTTAATGTTATTTTTAATTACAAAACTTAAGTCTTTTAAAACTTGTTCTAAATCTTCTCACTGATAAATTTTCGCCCCGCTTGCTAACTGATGACCACCACCACAATACTTTTCTGCTACCTTATTAACAATATAAGTATTACTACGAATGCTAAGATTTATATAACCCTCTGCTTTATTTTCAATTGCTCACATTCAAATTTTAAATTCTTTAATATTACTCATAATATTGACTCATGGTTTAACAGTTTCATAACTCATTTTATGCTCTTTTAACATTTCATCAGTTATCTTAACATAACTAATTTCTTTATTATAAATAACTACTTGCGATAACAAATAATTTTTAAAGCGCACATTGACTCATGATTCTTCATATAAATTTTGATAAATTGATTGCAAATCAAAACCTGTAGCAACTAATTGCCCTGCTAACATAAAAGTATTTTGGCAAGTTTTACTATACATAAAACGATTTGAATCTGTTACAATTCCAGCAAAAATTAATCTAGCTGCTTCTGGCGTTACCGTTAATTTTGATGTTAAAACCAATTCAGCAATCATTTCTGAAACCGCAATTTTAGTTTCATCAATTCATTGTATATCACCAAATGGAGTAACATTAGGATGATGATCAATTTTAATAATTTCTTTCGCTTGCTGCCAATATTTACTATCAATTCGTTCAATGTTCGCTGTATCAGTTACGATTACTAATGCATCTTGATAATCTTCTACTTGTACAAGATTAGGTGTTGCTAAGAAAGCTAAAAAATCATTTGTTGCACCATCAACTAATACTCTCTTATTCGGAAAATTATCTTTAATAAATTGTGCTAATCCAAATGCTGAACCATATGCATCACCATCTGGTGAAATATGGCGTAAACAAATAATTGTTTTATAATCTTTAATTTTTTGTAAAATAAGCCCTTTTAAATCTTGCATTTGTTTTCCTCACTTATATGTTAGCAACTAAGTTACTGTTAACTTTATCATAAACTAATAATGCATTCTTTTCAAAATATATTGTCGTTGTTTTTTTTAAATTTAGTTCTTTTTCTGATACTAAAATTTTAAAAATAACATCATTATTAACTTCAAAAAAACAAACAATTGATTTAACAACTTTTTTAATCGACTTAACATGTCCTTTATATGCTAAATGTAAGTCTTTGTTAAATTCTTTTGTCTTCTGAAATGAAATTAAATTTGGATTAATTGCTAAAAAATATTCTTTTTGATCAATTAATTTAGTTCCTTTAGGTAATTTAATTTTAATTTGCTCATTTTCTAAAACTTTTTCTGCTGCAGAATATTTCATACTAAAAATTTTTTCTGAATTATTATACATTATTTGATATAAATTAATTGTGTTAGGTAAAAATTCAGCATGATTTTTTGACATTAATTTGTAATTATTATCCTTATCAAAAAATAATAATTTTGTAACATAATTTTTAATATTTTCAATATTCTTTGTTAAAACTAAAAAAGTTAACTGCGGATTATAGTTTTTTAAACTAAGTAAAATTTCATTTAATTCATTTGCTTCATTATGAGTTAAATTGTCAAAAGTATTACGTAAAATAATTAATTCTTTCTTACTTAAAATGGCATTAATTAATCTGATTTTAGTATGATCAAAACTACTTAAGTTTTTAGTAAGTTTAAATCAATTCATTTTAATATTTAAACTACTCATTAATTTTTTAACTTCTTCAAAAGCTTGATTATAAACTGTCACAACTTTTTCATTTGCTTCTTCAATGGCAAGTGAATTATCTTTTTCTTTAGTTTGTAATGTATTATTTAATAATTTTAAATGATATTTATGAAAATATTCTAAAACTTTTCCTTTGATAATTGTTGCTTCATCTGGTAATAAATTTGCAATTAATTGTTCTTGTTTTTGATTATAGTTAAATCATTGATCTTCTGATAATTTTGTTCAAGTAATTATATTTGTAGAATTACTTTTATTTAAAATTCCTTTAATAACACTCTTATGTTTGCCATCCTTTAAAACCATATTTATAACATTAAGATGATATTTTTTTAATGCTTTTCGTGCTTTAATTAAGAGATACCGTTCATATGTAATTTCAGTCTGCAATATTTTTAAATACTTTTCACAAACTAATTTTGCCCCAATAAAACCAAAACTTTTATCTTTACGTTTTCTTTTTTTAGAAATATCATAGCAATCACACAAATAATCTAAGTCAGAAATATAATAGATTTTATCTCATAAAGCTTGTAAAAATGCAAGATAACCTTCATATACACGAATTTCTTCTCTTTTGTATGTATAAGTATGTAAACTTTGAATTAAAATTGAATCTTTATCATCATCTAAAATTTTACTAATTTCTTTTTTATGGAATTCACTAATTTTAGTTAAATAAGTCTCTATTCATTCTTCTTTAATATGAATTGAATTAGTAAAATATTCATTAATAATTTTATCTGTTTTTAATATTAAATCTTGTTTATTCAAATCATTACCAATAAAAACTAAATTTTTATAAAAATATTTATTTTTGTTATATTTTAATGAACTATCATGTAAAAACTTTGGAGTTTTTAAAATATGATAAGCAAGACGTAATTTTGTTGGTAAAAAAGCTAATCTTAATGGTCCTGGTGACACATAACCAATTTTTCGTTCTTTTGGTAGTAAAGTTGTAATATTCCTATTGTTTAAATAAATCTTTCCACTACGTGGTTTTTTCTTTCCCAATAACAATTTTAAAAAATATAGTTGTGAAAACTTATTTTCAAAATGAGCCCCCAAAACTTCTTGACTATTAACACTAAAATTTAAATCATTAAAAATAACTTTTTTATATCGTTTATACTTTAAATTATTAATTTTCAATCCCATTAAAATATCACGCTCCCAATTAATTTTATTATACCCAAATAAAAATAATAAAAAATAGTTATTGTTAAGTTAAACTTACATTTATTCTAATTTAATAAAATTACATTACAAAATATCAAAAAAACCTTTATCTTGAAAAGATAAAGGTTTACCAATTATTCTGCTTTTTTGTCATCAGATTTTGGTTTAACTGTTTTTTTGTTAAGTTCTTTTTGTACTTTTGATGCTTTTTTTGCTTGTTTTACTAACTCTTCTTTTTTATTAAATTTAGATTTAAATCGTTCAACACGTCCAGCTGCATTAGCAAACTGTTGACTACCTGTATAGAAGGGATGGCATGAAGAACAAGTATCAACTTTTAATTCTTCTCCTTTAGTAGAACCACTCATATATTCTGTTCCACAAGTTGTACACATAATTTTAGTATCAAAATATTTTGGATGGATTCCTTCTCTTGCCATATAACTCACCTCACTTTTAAAAATATGACTGCATATTATTTACACGTAAATAATGATAACACATATTTAAATAAAAACAAAGATTATTTAATAATCTTTGCAAATTCATTAAAATCAATTCTAACACGTGGCATTGTTGCTTTATCATCATCTTCATCATAGTATCCTAAGGCTAAAACTAAAACTGTATGATGCTTTTCTTGATCAAACGAACAATGTTTTGCTAATAATTCATCACATTTTTTTGCATTAAAGCCACCCATGATAGTAGTTCCTATTTTTAAATCAGCAGCTTGAATTGTAATAAAACTAGTTACAATATGGGCTTGTTCTGAAACAAATGCAAAAAGATGTTCTTTTTGTTGTAAAAAAGTTCGATATTTTTTAATTGTCTTTTCTAACTCATCTGTTTGATTAATAACCCGTTTTAGTCGTTTTGTTAAAAATTCAGTTGAAACTAAATAAGGTGGATTAATACCCGTAATAAGCATTATACAACTAGCATTTTTCACTTTTTCTTGATTTCATCCGAGCATTGCTTCATCAGCAAATTTGTTTTTTAATTCTTGATTTGTAATACTAACAACATTAGTCACTTCAATTCCTAATGAACAAGGTGCTAAGCGCCCTGCTTCAAGTATTACTGTTAAATCTTCATAATTAATTACTTTTTCACTATTATATTTTTTAACAGTTTTCCGTCAATTAATTGCATTTTTTACTGTCATTTAATATTATTATCTCCTTTAATTTTTATTATTCATTAATTTTTGCTAAAGGAACGTTTAATACATCAACACTTTTTGCAAAAGGAGGTGAATATGGTAAATCTAAATATTCAATTTCACCAATTTTAGTTTTTGTCCAAATAATTGGAATTAAAGCATTGATTCTTAAACTAGCCTTATTATAACCAAAAATTTGTGCTCCAGCAATAATCCTATTTTTTTGGTCATAAATTATTTTAATTGTTACTGGCTTAGCATCAGCAACATAGTGTGTGTGATCTGTCCCATTTACAACAATCTCTTTGGCATTAAAACCATTTAAAATTGCCTGTTCTTTTGTATATCCTGTTCGAGCAATTTCACTTTCAAAAACCTGCATAATACTTGTTCCAATTGCTCGGTAGTATATATTATTTTGAGGTTTTTAATAAAATTAAGTAATTAGAAACAAATTATGTCTCGCTTATGAATAAATGATAACAAAATTTATAAAAAATTCAACTTTTTTAAAAATTATATTTTTAATTAAATAAAATAATTTTATAAAATTATGAATTTTGACACACTAAAAAGTACTTTTTAAAGTTATTACCAATTTTAAAAAGTTTTTTATTTATAAAGATAAAAATTGATTTTGAGATTGATTTATTTTAAAAATATTAAATTCAACTTTTTCTTTATTTTTATTAATTTTAACTTCATTAATTCTGCTATTAAGTCTTAACATTGAAGCAATTAACATATTATTAAATGTTTCTTTACAATATATTTTTGCACCTCGCCCCTTAACAGCCTTAATATAATGTGAAACATCACCTTCAACATGACAACCAATATTATATTCTAATGCTTGATTTTCAATACCATCTTTATTATTTTTAATTAATTCAATAGTTTCTAATAAAAATTTCTTTTTGCTGTCAATAACATAGGGTAAATGACAAATTAAAAAATCTAATAATGTTTCATAATTTCCAGTAAAAAAATATATACTTGCTAATTTATATTTTAATCTATTAATTTTGTTTCTATTTCTATATGAAAATAAGTCTTTAAATCTTTTTACTAAATGAAATTTATCCAAACTATATGATACAGTGTTATTTTTATAGTTTGTTTTTATAGCTTTGTAAATTTTTTTAATTTGTTTTTCGCCATCACTTAATACTAATATTATAGTATTTTCATTAATATCATAAGTATCCATTAGTTTAAAAATTTTGTCAATAAAATTATTAAAACTAGATTTTTTATTTTTAGTAACATTTTTATCCATTATTTGAAAAACACCTTTTTTCTTTTTAATTACTTTTCTTGTTTTAGTTGATTTTTCTTCATCAATACCAATATGCATAGTTGAAAAAAATATTTTCTTTTCAATTCTTTTTTTATTTTCTCGCATAGGAACAAAAGCACCATCAATTTGAATATATAAAACATTATTGGGAATTTTAATTTTATTGTTATTTTTGTTGCTAATATAGTCAACTTTTTCTAAATCAGCTTTTTTAAAAATATTAGATATTATTTTTTCACTGATATTAGCATTTTCTGTTGTGTGCATAATATCTTTATATCGTTTTCCATCACCCATAAAAGAAATAAATTTATCTTTTAAATTTTTTTCAATTCTTTCATATTTTTTTAATCCTAATTCTTCATCTAAAGGATGACAATTTATATATTTTTTATTTTTTTCATTATATTTAACATATCTTCGTCTTTTTATAGGAATATTTCCATATTCTGTTTTGAATGTTTTTGGTAATTTTGATACTACCTTATATCCTTGTAATATTTGTCCTTGTTGATATAATTTAAATATCTCATTATCTCTATTAATTAATAAATTTTTAACTTCATTTTGTGTCTCGATTGTTTTATTTTTTTTATAATTTCCTAACAAATTTTTTTCTAACTCCATCTTATTATTTCCCTATCTTTAAAAAATATTTTTAATATAATATTAATAATACTTAATTTGATATTTGATAAGTTTTATTATTTTATCATAATTTGAAAGCGAGGATATCTAAAAATGCAAAACTTTACTGAAATTAATAACAAAAAACGAATTACTAGTTATGAACATTTAAATACAAAATATGATTTAAATTTTAGTGACTATAATTTTGGTTTTGACTGAGAAGTATTTAAAGACTTTGTTGGGGATAGTTATGCCCGTTATTTTACTTCACCAAGTTTTTTTAAGTTTGTTTCTGCGGGTCGTGGTACTAATAAAACATGAAATCATATAGCAGAAAAATTATTTTATGCTTGTAATTTTACTGATGCTTCATCTAATATTTTACGAAGATATGCTAATACCCACGAAGATACTACTTTTGGAGATACAATTAACGTATGTAACTACTTATATGATAAATATGGTATTGATTTAGGACCCGACAATGAAAATGGCATTGTTTGACCTAAAAATGTTAAAGAAGGTGGAGAAATTGTTTTTCCTAGTGGTGTTCGTATTGCTTTTGCTGGTTATGCAAATGGTAATAAAATTATGGGTAAAGTTGGTAAAGATAGTGGTATTATAACAGCGTGAACTGATGAAATGATACATGCCGAAGAAAAAGAAATCTTAACTGATAAAGAATTAGATAAAAGATATAATAATTTAAGAGTTTCAATGTTTCGTTCTAAAAGTTTAAAAGTATCTTATGAAAAATACACCGATGAAAATAATAATGAACAATATAATTTAGACAATCCTATCCCTATAAAAGAATTATCTTGGACATTTAAAGAATGAGATAATATAACAAAACAATATACAACAATAACAACATATTTTCATAAAACATATTCTAATCAATTTACTTTTAATCCTTTTGATAAATACCACGTATTTTATGAAAAATTTGTAACCCCATATTTACCTTTAAATGAAAGAATTAAAAATATTTTAAAAGAACATAACCAAATATACTCAGAAAATAAACAAGCATTTAACGGTTTAGGTGTTTTTAATTTACGATTAACAATGGGGGCTGTTTGAAGTAAAATACCTAATATCACTAAAAAACTTGTTTTAACCAACAAAGAAGAACGACCAGACTTATTTGAACTTGAATATTACGGATTTGAATATAACGACAATGACCCCAGTATTTATGTTTTACGAAATTATCGTAAATATATTAAAGAATATAATTTAAAAGATTTTTATAATTCTAATACAAAACAGTATCAATTTGATAGTTATTCAATTGGTGTTGATTATGCTAATGGAAGCCAAGACCATACCGTATTTTTATTTAGTGGATATAAAATTAATGAAAATAACGAGTATGATAAATATTTAATTGAAGAAAATGTTATTACACCAAAAAATGCAATGAATTTAAATGAATTAGTAGAGCATTACGGACAATGAATAATTAATACATTTGATAAATTTGATGGTTTTGAATATGCCACATTTCATTATGATATTAATGCCCACGACTTTATGCAAAAATTACAAGAAGATATTTACCCTTATTTAGGTTATAAGATTAAAATGTTTAAAGCCAAAAAACATCAAACATCACTTAATAAAGAAGCGGGAATAATTAACCGTGTAACATGAATACGAAAAATGTTTGTTCAAGGCAAGATATATGGCATATTAGATAATTTCCCATTTTTAGATAAATGTATTAGTGAATTAAGATTTAGCGATACCAAAACAAATATACCCGATAGTAAAATGTACCACGACCCATATGATGCTTTGTTTTATGGTTCTTATCCATATCGCTTTAAAATGGGAATATAATAAATAATTTGTAAAAATAAAATAAGGTAATGCAAAAGTGAAGTTAAATTAAAAAAATTTATTTATTTAAAATAAATTTTTTTAATTTAACTTCACTTTCTTTTTTAATATATCTTTTATTTTATAATATTTAATAACACTATACATAGTTATTTTTTTTATTTTTTTTAATCATATAAAATTTCTTTCATTTAATGCGTTCCTCTTTTTTTAAAAAAGAGGGATGACCTGATATTTAAAATACCGATCTAGGTACTGAGATGATGATTTACTAATCATCTCTATTTAAAATATATAATTATTTTTTTTAATTTGTCAAGTAAATATAATTTTTGGCCGAGCGGTTGACTTTCTTAAATTGTTGTGATAAAATCACTTACAAGTTAAAGGTTCTTTCAAACAAATTTGGGAACCTTTATAAAATTCTTCGCTTACCGCTTAGAATTTTTCCCAAGTACTTTGAAAAGCGCGGCAAAAGTTTTTTTAAACTTTAAGTTATTTTTCACAAAATTCTAGAAAGTCTCCGCGAGGCCAGATTGACCCCTTTCAGATATATATATAATTGTGATTGTAAGAAAATTTTAACGAAAGGAATTATAATAATGAAAAAAATATTAAGTTTATTAGGTACAATCACTCTAATTGGAACAAGTACAACAAGTTTAGTTGCTTGTAACACACAATATAACGAAGATGAATTAGAACAATTAAAAATAGAAAACAAAATAAATACTACTAATCAAGAAATTAAAGACAATTTAGAATGAATAGCACCACAAGAAAAACCATTTAATCAAGTTGATAATAAATATTATTTTGTTGTGTGGAGTAGTGATGATAAAAATGATTGAAGAATTATTAAATTCCAAAATAATGATTTACAACACAACAAAATTTTAGATAAACATAATGAATGTGTACTTGTATTAGAATTTTTATCATCACATAATACAGATTTATTTATTCAAGAAAATAAATATCCAAATCGCCGTTGATATTGAAAAAATGATACGAAGAATACTTATTTTAAATCAGTTTATCGTTGAAATGATGAAGAACAAAAATTACCTAATTTAGATATTGATAATAATGGCAATGTAAAAGTTAATACATAATAAAAAGTCATTTATTGAAAATGACTTTTTATATTTCTAATGTAATTAATGATAATTTTTCATTATTTTTATTAAATAATTGTAAATTATTAATATTAATTTGTTCTTTTTCTGTATAAATTGTAATATCATAATTTCCATAACCCCATATAGCAGATAATTCAATTTGATTTAAATTAAATAGTTTTTGATAATTATAAAAAGTTATTTTAATATTATCTACAACTAATGTTTTAGTCATACTTATTCAATCTGCTTTTGAATAAAGTAATCTATATCATTGCGAAAAATAGTTTAAATAATCTTCTATTTTGTCATTAGAAACAATTAAATTAGTTAAGTATTTGCCATATTCTCCATCTGATAATTTAATTTCAGCAGGAATAAGGGAAGGAATATTATTTGTTTCTAATTCATTTGTTATTGATAATCAATTAAAATAGTTTGCTTCTAGTTGATAAATGGAGTTTTCTGAAATATCTTGTCTTTTAACAGTTACTTTAATTTCATCATTGTTATTGATATTATTTTGATTTTTTAAATTTCAATCAGTAATTTGTCCAGTTTTTGGGTCAATAATTGGTGTATTTGGTTCACTGTCATTATTTCAACGATAAACTGATTTAAAATAAGTATTCTTCGTATCATTTTTTCAATATCAACGGCGATTTGGATATTTATTTTCTTGAATAAATAAATCTGTATTATGTGATGATAAAAATTCTAATACAAGTACACATTCATTATGTTTATCTAAAATTTTGTTGTGTTGTAAATCATTATTTTGGAATTTAATAATTCTTCAATCATTTTTATCATCACTACTCCACACAACAAAATAATATTTATTATCAACTTGATTAAATGGTTTTTCACTTGCATAAACTTCTTTTCAGTAATTTTTAGGTGGGGTAGGTCCACCAGAAAAATTAAAATATGATGAATTTAATAGTACTTTACAATCTTTAAATTCTCAATAACCATCTTCTATTTTATTAGGAGTTGAAATTAATTCAAAATAATAAGGGGCAAATAATTTAACATCATCATTATAACCTTTATTAATTGCGTATTTACTATATGTATAGTTTGATAACATGTAAATAATTTGTTTAAATCTTTTGACAGCATTATCATTTAAAGATTTATAATTATCTAATTTTCAGTTTTCAAATAAACCATCAATTACATCTTCGGGTTTTTGTCCTTCGAATTGTTGGCGTAATTCGGCCGCTTTATTTGTAGGGTTACCCTTTTCATCGTATTTTGCACCTTGAAATTTTCTATCATAATTATAACGATATGTTAAATAATTTAATAAAACAGTATTTAATTCTTTAATATCTAATAAACCTAATATATCTTTACCTTTAATATAGTTTTTAGCAATACTTCATGGTAAAAAGCTTTCGGTAAATCAATATTGAAATACTCTTAAATTAGGTTCTGTTTCAATCGGCATTGATAATAATGGTACTAAACTAGCATTTTCAATATTTGATGAGGGATAAGAATAAACACCATTGATATTACCTCAGCATTTAATATTACCAAATAACATAGATTTAGGATATTTAATTTCAATTCCAGTAAATACCGTGTCTTCGAGCAATGATTTTTGTAATACTAAATGAATGCTATTTTGGTTTTTTCATTTAAAGTCAGTTATTTTAATTAAATGCATAGATTTAATAATATCAATCCCGTCTAATGAATAGGGGTGTTTATATTCTTCAATGATATAACATTCATTTTTATTGTCTTCACTAATTGGTTCATCAATAGAAATTATTTTTAAGTCTAATGTTTCTAAAAATTCCTTGTCTTGTTTTGAAATATCATTAATTAAAACATCTTTTTCATCAATCATTATATAATTTGTACTGTTATCTTGGATTGTCGTATTTTGCTGAATTTGTAATTTAAAATTAAAGTCACTAATTTCATAACCAGTAATTTTAATATATTCATCTTTATCAATAAAACCAATTTTAACGCTATTTTGAGAGTATTTTAAGGTTGGTTTTTCCTTTGTCTTAACAAGATTATTAATTTTATAAATATATAAGGTTCTAGCACGGTCTTCAGTAAACAACTGTTCTAAGTCGGGGTCGCTATACTGTGATTGACTGGCAAAATCTAAAGGGATATTATCAATTGAATAGTCAATTGGTTCATCGTTTAATTGTGATAACATCTTTTCTGATGGTTTTAACATTATTCTTGCCCTCCTTGCTCTTCATTAGGAGCGTTGATAATAATTTCATCATTTTTTAATTGTCTATTTAAAGTAGCATTTACTGGTAAGCGAACATCAACAATTAACTCATCAATATTTTTAATATTGAATGTTCTACTGTTTAAAATAGCATTATCATATTTAATTAACTTAATAATAAATTCAGTTAATTTAATTTCTCTAATATATATCATTTGTTCATAAGATGCGTTTGTTTGAATATTTACTCCCGCAACTTCGGCTTGGGTTTGTTGTGCTCCTTTAGCAATAGCGGGAACATGATGACGATTAATTTTATAATAATTAGTTAATAATCAATCATATATTTTTGTTAATTGTTCACCTTTAAAATTACCAGCGATATAGTCTACTGGTTGAAAATTACTATCAGGGTCTCCCTCAACTAATAACAAGTCATTTTCAATAAATGATGCCAACATTTTACTAATTTCTTGGTCAACAACCCCAGTAACTCCATTAGTATTAATAGTAAATTTACCACTATTTAATAATGGGTCTAACATAATCTTTTCAGCAATAATATCTAAAATACTAGCAAATTGTTTACCGTAACGAGCAGAGGGTTCAAAATTAGGGTTATTAGGGATAATTTCAATCGGGATAAAATTAAGTGGTAATATTTCCTCGCGCTGTAAAGAAGTATAGTTATTCCATTTAGTATCATCAATATATAAATCGGTAATAGTACTATATAATCGTGTTTTTAATGTTCTAATAACTTTTACTTGTTTAGTTATAGCATCAATTTCTAATTTTTCAGTAATAAAAATACTTTGATTATTTTTAATATATGGGTCATAATCAAAAGTACAAGAAACTAAATTGCCTAATTCGTCATACTTACTGGTCATTGTAAAAATCAATAGTAATAAAATTAAGTTTTGAATTATTAACAAAAATAAAATATGCACCCTTACCATATTTATTAATTTTATATTCGTTATATCAATTCTTATTAGTAAAGTCTTGCATTTTTAAAAAGTTGTTAATTAATTTAGTATCTAATTTTTGATTAGTAACTGGATTACTAATACTAATCTCTAATTCACGGGGATTTAAAAAATTAGCATTATCCTCACATATTCTTTTTTCTAAAATCTCATTATGTTTTTGAACATTAACATTTTTACGATTGCTAATAGTTGATGCCAAATTAAGATAATAACTATCAATATCATATTCTTTTTTTATTTTTTTCTTTGCTGGTAATAATCCCATTTATAACACCTCTTATTTTGTATCTTCTTTTTTAATAGCATCTTCAATACTATCTTTTTTTTCTTTTTTGAAAAAATCAAAAACTTTATCAATTAAATAAATAAAAGACCCAGTAATAAGCAACGATAATCCAATATAAAAATATTCTGGTCAATCAATCTCAATTACTTTAAATACCTTACAAAAAAATAATACAATTGCACTTATTATTAAAATAGCACCCAATCCTCAAATAAATACTTTGCGAATTAATAACAAAATTTCTGATTTATATTCTTTTAAATCCATTTATAACACCTCACTTTCTTTCTATACTTCTTTTCGGAAAATACGAACACTATTAATTTTTGTATTAGCACCAGTAGAAACATCAGTTAAATAAACCCGACCAATAGCACTATATAAAGAAAGGTCATAAGGGATTTTTTCCCACATCACCAGCAAAACAATTTGATTGTTGTTTTATTAAAGTCTTATTTGCTTGTTTAGTAAAATAAGGTGGTCGAAGTCATAGAAACCCCTCAGCTTCTTTAAAATTAGTTGGTGATATTCTAACATCATAACAATATTTTTCTGAAAATTCAGGAATATCAATATAATTATTAGCATCAGGTTCAAATGATGATATTGGTACTGGTTCTCATTTAATTTTTTTATTTATTTCAAACACTCATTTTAACAGTTGGTCAATAGTATCTTTTAAACTTTTATTTAAAGATAATTTATTATTTTCAATATCAAAGTCATTTGATAATAATAATTCTAAACTACTATCATCTTTTTGATGTAATGGGGCATTAACTGTTATTGAACTACCACTTTGTGCTTTTTTAACAATATATTTTCCATCTTCTTTATCAATATAATCTTTATTTAAATCACTATCTTTAATAACATCAGATGGTATATCACCGCCTTGTTTTGCTTTTCATACATTATTTTCATAATAAATCGTATCATTATCAAAGGGCACTGATAACTCATTATTTTTATTTTTAATAATTGCTTTATTATCAATTTTAGTTTTTTCTTCTATTAACGCATCAACTTCTAATTGTGTATAATATGCTTCTAAATCTATCATTGTTAAATCAATTCCTTTTTCTTCAAAAGTGCGAAACATTTTTTTAAAGTTGTTAGATTAGCCAATGATTTTGCATAAGTAGGCAATAGACCTTGCCATGTTGCCATTGGGTCGTTTTGTGAAGAATAATTAATATCACCAATATTCATTGTTGCAGAAGTAAAAAACTCAACTGGGATCCGATTAAATGTTCAATGTTCAATAGTAATAAATACCATATTAATACATATTTTCTTTAATAATGGGTCTTTAAATGTTTCAAACTTTAATTTTGTAAAAGGATAATTTAAATATGAATTAATCATATTTTGTGCTCTTAATGCAAAAGTTTTAAATCACAATTCTACATCATTTTTAAAAAATTTATTATAACGAACTGGAACTTGGGTAATTTTACCTGTCATTGGATTAAAATTATTATAGTTTTCTAAAGTAACACCATCTCATAACTCATTTAACATTTAACCATCTCCTTATCATTTTCTTTTTTTAGAATATATTTTTTTTGATATAAATTTTCTACTATTTAATAATGTTTTTGATTTAATTGTTTTACTTAAATTTTTGTTTTTTCTAAATTGTTTATATGTTTTAAAAACTAATCCACTACCTAATAAAATAGTTGCCACACTATCTTCAACATTTTTTAACATTTCACTTTTGTTCCAATTATTTTTTATTTGCTCTCTTAACTTTAAAAATTTAGCAATTGTCCGATATGTTTTAAAACTATCTCTTACTACTTGGCGATAAACAGCTGGGGCAAAAGATACTAAATTAAATAAACTTGTTTTTTTAAATCCCCAACCAATAAACCATTCACTATTCATATAAAATTTAAAAGGTTCTTTTACTAAAATAAACTGCTCAGCTTTAATTATAGTTGTAGTAACAACAATTGGGGAATATTTAGGATTTTTATAATATATTGTCAAAGCAACTTCACCCGCAACACTTATTGGAACAATTTTAACTGCTAAAAAAACATCAGAACCATAAGCAAAAGGTAATAATTGTCCTTTTTGAATAGCCTTCGTTTCAAATTTAGATAATACTTTTCTAGTTTGTTCATTAATTTTTTGAATTACTTTTTGTTTAATATTGATTATTCTTTTTTCAATTGGTGCTAATATTTTTTTAGTTGCTTTTTGAATATAAAAATTTGGGTTTATTTTTTCTAATTTTTCTAATATTTTATTTAATTTGATTGGAGTTTTATGGATAAAATTAACTAATTTATTTTTATATATTTTATTTGCTCGCATTAAATTAACATTTAATAATAATTTTTTAGCAATTCCTTTTTTATGTAAATCAGTCATAATTTTATATCATTCATCAGTACTTATTTTTGTTACTTTTTCAAAATTTAAACCATATTCTGATAATCAATTATTAACATATCCTTGATATTTTTTTGTTAATCTAGGTGCTTTTTGTACCAACTTTGGACTTATTTTTTGTAAGTTTTTTTCAATTTTTAATAGATTGTTAATTTTCCCTAAATTAGAAATTTTAAAACCCTTAGAAAAATCATTTCGTGCTAATTTTCCAATTGTATATAATAAAGTCTCATTATTTGCTTGTTTAGTAAAATCAAATATTAATTTATTAAATAAAATCTTTTTACCCGCTACTTGTTTAACAACATCTTCTAAATTTTTAGCAGTTACTATTCCTAATTTTTCAAGTAATTTAGTTTCTTTTGCTAATTTTAAAACTTTTGTTATTCTAGCAGCACGAGTTAATTTACCAATACCCCCAATTGCTGGCAATAAATTTAAAGCGGTACTTTTTGCTGTAACTTCTGAGGTTAATTTATCATATATTTGATTGACTGCAAAATCGGTTGCTGTTTCTACTCCAAAAGATATAAGGGCAGCCGCAAAATTAGATAATCCAGCACCCAATCCAACAGCAGAAGCAATCCCACCAGTTAAAACTGATAAACCAAGTGCTAAAACTTGTATTCCTAAAAATTCTAATAATTGTAAACCAAAGTTTTTTTCTTGTTGTTGAATTGATAATCTCGTTGGCGTTTTAACAGCATAAATAAGAGCAGTTTTACTTGTTCCAATTGGCATTTTTATTTTTTATTTTGGGTTTTTTTAGTAGCAGCAGGAACAGTTAAATTAGCACCTACTGTTTCTTCAGTTAATCAATTTGTACCAATTAAACTATATAAAATATCTACATCTTTACTAAAATCACCTTCATCACGGTCATTAAAGATTTCATGTTCATAATCTAAAATATCAACAGTATAATCTGATGTTCTTAAACCAGCATTAAGTTTTTGAATTGCTGTTAAAATACCAGTATTCATTTCTGCAATTACATCTGCTTTTTTAGTTAAATTAGGAATATCACTATATCAAGGTTTTTTTAAAGGTCCAACTCAACTAAAACTAATTTTTTTAACACTCATTTTATTTACTTTTTGCACTTTATAAAACTGAACTTGGGAAACACCAGTTGCTTTATTTTTACCAGCAATATAAATATCAACTTGAATATCTGTTGTAGTAATATCATAAGTTGATGGTGAACCTTGATAATATAACGGTCATCAATCATAATCATCTGTTGTTAAACTTGCATCAACCGTTTTAACTGCTTTTAAAACTTTATCATTTAAAAGTGGTCTTAAATCTTCACTTGCTACTTTTTGAGGTACAATAATTCCTTTAATTATTTCATCATCTGTTAAACTATCAACATTTTCAATTTTATCGTGGATATCTATGGCGCTACTTACTTTGAATAAATTAAAGTAACTGTTCCACTATATTTATTTGGATTTCCAGTTGCTAATGCGCCAGTAGATGTAATATTAGAGAATGTTGCATCTCCAGTTTGATAGTTAGTATTTTTTACTTTAATAGCAGTTTCTAATTCTGCTGTTGTTGGGGTATCACCCGCCATTGTAATTTGACCTAAATTAGTTGTTGTAATAACTGTTGATAAAGGTATTAAATATGCGTGTTTAATAATTCCTTTGGGTTCAACTACTGCTCCGCCTAAATATAAAACTCTTTCCATTATTAAAGTATTACCCATACCAGTACCTAAACCAGCAGGACCAACTCTTAATGGGGTATGGTCTTTTTTACGTAAAATAAGCGGGTCATATTTTTTGCTAAATTTAAAAGCAATCGCATTAACACCATATGGTAATAGACCAATTGTTCCTTCTGAACCATCTTCGTTAATAATTGGTAATTTTTTAGGAACCATATAATATGTTGTTCCTTCAACAGTTTTCATTGCTCCGCTTGTTTCAATTACACTGTTAATTTGGTCATTTGCTCCAAGTTGTAGCTGTAATTTATTACGAATTCCACGGATAAAATCTGCTGAACCCAAGACAACTGTTTCTGATGGAGTAAAGCCATTTTCATATATTTTATCCATAATTTCATCGTGGATTTGTAAAGCATTTGTATCATCTGCTTTATTTCCTTGAATAGTTGTAACTTCTCCTTTATTAATAATTTCTAAAATTTTATTGCGTTTATACGCAACTTCGGTATCCATTGCTTGTTCAATATCAGCCGCCCATAAATTAGGGTTAAAATCACTTTCTATGGGGTCTAATTTACGAGCAAAAGTTAAAATTGTATCTAATACAACAGTTGCATCCTCAAATTCTACTGCTGAATATTTTAGTAAATTATCATCTGTATTAAATACTTGTCCATCTTTTCCTAAACCTTCATTATATTTAATATTTTTCTTTATTTTATATTGATAACCAAATTTTTTTGCATCTAGTCAAGCAAATAATGCTTCCCAGCTTAATTTTTGTTGATAAGTTTGCAAATATCATTGTTCAAATGTTTCTTTATCATTAACTGTTGCTTGGTTTACAATATCACCAAAAATTCTTTGTGGATTTTGTGCCATAATTTTATTCCTTCTTTCTATTTATTAAATACATTGTCTGTATCTAAAATATTGTTTTGTTTTTCTTCTGTTTTTGGTACTCCACCAGCATTAACTGTTTGTACCTTAATTAATTCATCATAAACACTTTGCAATTGTGTTTTGATGATTTCAATATCATTATTAATATCATAAGATTTTAATAAAACATTTTTAAATTCTTCATTATCAGTTAAAGAATTAATAAAGTCAATTACTTCAATTTGTTTTAATTGAAGAGTTTGTTGTTCAATTTGAGAAGTTAATTCAGTATTTTTTGTTTGTAATTCATTGATTTGTTGATTACTATTTTCTAAATTACTTGCATTAAATTCTTCAACTTCAGCAGTATTTTCTAAAATAATTTCAGCAGTTTTAATATCTAAACTACCATCTTCATTTTTAATTGGTTCATTTTCTTCATTGATAAGAACATATTTTACATTTTTTAATGCCATTGTTTTTCCTCCTATTTTTTAATATTTGTATTTGTTCTTTTTCTAATCGCTTTTTGTATAATTTCAAAACTATCTACTCGAAAAGAAAAAAAATAGCGTTTAGTTTTTATATTTAACTGATTAAATACTGAGCCTTTAATTTTTATTTCATCTTCTTTTTTTAATTTCAAAAATTCAGTTAAAACAGATGGGTTATATATTGATAATGTTGAATAATTTAATCCGTCTCACTGACATTTAGCAGAACAAACATCAACTTCAACGCCACCAGCAACAAGTGCTTTAATTTTAGTTTTAATAGGATTTTCATGTAATTTAACAGTTAATTCTAACTTATTAACTTTTTTATTTTTTATTTTAGGTTTATTAGTTATTGATTTTTTAGATAAATTACTTTTTGTTTGTGCCATTTTTATCAACTCCTTTTAATAAAAAATATTGTAAATGTTTCCAAGCATCTAATTCATGCTCTGTCATTTTAATATTTCCTTTATAAATATAATTTTTCTTAACAACTGGCGATTGTAAAACATAATTTAAATTAAATAAATATTTACATAAAACTTTTAAACCACCAATAAATTTAGGAGTAGATAATGGGTTTTTTATTTTTAAACCTTTATGAAGTTGGTAATCTTCAATTATTACAATAACTTTGCTTAAATAAGAACAAATTTTATTTTTAAAATCATTTAATATTAAATACATATTATTTATTGCTTCTTCTTCAGAATTAGAACTAAAAGTAATATTATTAATTATTTTCTTTTTCAAAAAATTATAAATAATAATACCAGTTTGTCCAATTCCAGCAGGATCAATTGCAATAATATATTTTAATTTACTTGATTTATTTTTTTCTCAAATTGTAATATTTTTCATCCATCTGATGCTAAATCTAAAATATCGTTAATTTTGTAATGTTCCATATAAGAAGCAATAAGATTTCACTTGTCTTTAAATAAATTTAAGTACATTTTTGCTCATTCTAAACATTGCAAATCATAATGTTTTTTATGATGTGAAATACGACAATCAATAGGTTGACAATTAACTCAATCAAAAGATGTTGTTATTTCATTTCAAGTTTTATTAATATATTTACTTTTATATTCTGACATTATAAATAATCCTTTCATTAATTAGTTTTACCTAATGCTCAATGTTCATCTGTAGTATCATCTTTTGAAACTGGATAACTTCTAAGCATTAATTCATTTATTTTGTTGATAATTTTTTTATTTAACTTTTTCATTATTTAATTAATCCTCCTTACTAGGTAATTTGTCATATTTAGAATTATCTTTTAAAATTAGAATATACTTTGATAATTGTTCTTCTGTTGGTTCTTCTTCATCTTCAACTATACATTGGTCTCAATGTCCGTGATAACTACAATAATATTGAGCATCAAAATCTTCTTTATATAATATTTGTTGTTTTAATTCAGCAAGTTCTTTTTTAAGTGCATTATTTTCTGTTTTAAGTGCATCATCTTTATATTTGACATTATTATCTTTTTCTTTTCATTCAGGGTCTTTTGAATATTTAAAATCAAAGCACGGATGACATACTACAGCACCTTTATTGGTTGATTTTTCAGTAATAATATGTCATTCAGAATAAATATCATGTTTATCAAAACAACCATAACATGTAAAAACTCCCATTATTTATCCTCCCCAATAACAGTTAATTGGTCTAATTGTTCTTTTGTAATTCTAGCACCTAATAAACAAGCATTTTTTAAATTAGTACCTACTAAACAAGCATTTTCTAAATTAGCACTTCGTAAATTAGCATATTCTAAATTAGAGCGTCTTAAATCAGCACATCATAAATTAGCACTTCGTAAATTAGCAGATTGTAAATCAGCACATCATAAATCAGCAATTTTTAAATTAGCAATTTTTAAATTAGTCTCTTCTAAATCTAATGTTTTACTTGCTAAATATTTACTGATTTTATCTTGTTCAACAGTAACTCCTGTTAAATCTTTAATTAAATCTTGTATTGTTTTCATTTTATAATTTCCTTTCTGTAAAAAAACATAATATTCCTTTATTGGTTAATATTTTGATATTTAGTAGATAATTTATTTTAGTATTTAATTATTTCGCCGCCCGCTTCACTTCGGGGGTGAGCGGGGGCGGATAGGATATTTTGATAGAGTTTACCCCCCACGGAAATAAACAAAAAATAATTTACCCAGTTATTAATTACGCTTCATCCATCCCTACACAACTTTATATAAAGAAAATAACCTTTTGGAGCTCCTCCCTCTTGTTTTTTTAGTGTCCGATATTGTTTTTTTCGGTTTAACAGCACTCTTTTTATGAAACAAGCCAAAAACACACGCTCTGACATTTCGCGGACGACTAACCCCGCCGAGAATTAAAGAAATAAATATGCTTAAATCCAATCGCTTTCACACTTTCTTTAAGGCTTCGTGTCATAGATGAGTTATCCATCTTTAAGCATCAAAATATTAAATTTTAGTATTGCATTATTCATCAGATAGTACCTTTTATTTAAAAATGATATTATTAGCTGTTAAACCGAAAAAATATAATAAATCATAGAAAGGAAATTATAAAAATTAACTAATTAATGGAGAAAATAGGTTAATTTTTAATTTTAAAGGTACTATCTGATGAATAATGCAATTAAAAAAATCGCTCTGATAAGCGATTACTTTAATTTGTATTTAATTACTTTATTTATATTTTTTATAAAACCTCAACTTTTTTCTTACTACCTTAAAATTGCTCCAGATTCATTTTTAAATCTGTTGTTTTCAAAAACTTAGTTGCCGGCACAAATCCAATTGCAACTAATACTAAATCTGCTACAATTTGTTCTTGTGGTGATAATTTAATTTTTGTTACCTTATTATTTTCAACAACAAACTCCGTTACTTTGGTATTTGTTTTAACTTTAATTCATTTTTTTCTAAATCATTGACTAATAATTGTGCCATATCTTCATCAAGTAACTTTCGTGAAATTCATTTATCAGCTTCAATTAATGTAATTCTTTTTCTTGCCAAGCCAAAACTTTCACAAAATTCTAGTCCAATAAATCCTCCACCAATAATAGTAACATTTTTTACTTTTTTTAAACGCGAACATAATTCAACTGCTGCTTCAATGTTGTTCCTGTAAAAACATTTGTAGCATTTTCTCCTGCTAAATTTAGACGACGTGGTGTTGCTCCAACACTAATAATTAATTTGTCATAATTATCAATAAATTCTTGGTTTGTATTATAGTTAATTCCATAAATATTTTTTGTTTTAAAATCAACGCGTGTTACTTCGCAACTAGTTTTAACAAGAGTCCCATTATTTTGAAATTCTTCAACAGTTCGTTCAATCATTCTTTCAGCATTGTCAAAATGTTTTCCAACATAATAAGGGATTCCACAAGCTCCTAATGATGGGCATTGAAACTTTTGGTAAGCAATAATTTCAACATCATTTTTTAACATCCGTTTTAATTTACTTGCTGCTGTCATTCCAGCTGTTGAACCACCTATTACTATTACTTTCATATTTTTCAACTAACGTTCTTCTATAATAATATTATAACCTTAGATTACTAAAATAAAAATAAAAGACTCCGCCTTTATTCTTGTTTTTTTCTTTTTTCCCGATTTCGTTTTCTTCGCAATCTTGATCATTTAAAAAGAATTAAGTCTTCATTTTCTAATGAATTAGTTAACCGAGCCGCAATTGTTGTTGCTTGTAGCCCACCAACAATATTGACGCTTGTTCGTCCCATATCAAATATGCCATCTAGGGCCCCAATAATTGCATAAACTGGCACATATAAAGTTACTAAACCAATTCCTTCTAAAACACAAGCAGTAACAACACTAGCTGTTCCTGGCACACCAGCAATTCCTAACGAAGCTACAACTACTACCAATAAAACAATAAAGAAATTAGCAACAGTTAAGTCATATAAACCAGCTGTTGAAATAAAAGAAACAATAATCCCTGCTTGTACACCTGCACAACCAGTTAAACCCATCGTCGTGGTTAAAGGAGCGGATATCCCGACAAGATTTTCTTTTACTTTCATATCATCTTTTAAAACTTTCATTGTTAAGGGTAATGTTGCATTAGAAGATTGAGTTGTAAACCCTTGAATTACCGGCTTGATAGCAAACTTCCATCATTTAAATGGATTTACTCCTGACAATGTTAATAACAATGAATGCCAAATTAAAGTAATTATTAAACATAAGTACCCAATTCCAACAACAATTCCAATCTGTGCTAAGTATCCAATTGGTCGCGAAATAATAGCATAAGTAATCATTGACATTACAGAATATGGCATTAATTTAATAATAAACATTAAACATGACATAATAATTGTTCATCAACGGTCAAAACCATCACGAATATTTTGCATATCTTCTGGATGTCGCTTAGTTAATTTCTTAACAGCTAACCCAATTAAACCAGCAATTACCATTACAGGAAGAATTGTTTCTAAAAGAAATGGCTGGACAAAATTAGAAGGCACATAATTCCAAATAATTTCTGGCAATGGATTTGATGCATCCTTATCATAACTTCCGCTTCCTGAAATTGTAAAGCCATTACCAATATTAAATGCAATCCCAATAAATAATGAAATAATAAACATTGCTGCAACATTTAATAATAAAATAGTAATTGTAATAATAGTTCCTCTTCGCGAAGATACATCTTTTCCTGGTTTTGAAACAGCTCTTGCAATTGCTAAAAATACAACAGGAGCAGTCATCAATAAAATTGCATTTAAGAAAGTCATTCTAAATAAATTAACTCAAATTGAAAACTCATGTACCCATAAAACATAAATATTATTTGGAATAGTTTTTCCCGAATCATTTGGATCTGGAATCACTGGATTAATCATTGATCCTGATGGTTCAGTTGTATTATATGGGAAACCATTAATTGCTTGAATAGTAATTCCAAAAATTAAACCAATTGCTAATCCTAATAAAACGCGAAAAATAAATCGCATTTTTGTTTTTTTAATTCAAAATCATAATAAAACCATTATTCCAAAGAAAATAAGGATGCTAACAAGTGATTGTCAAGTTGAAATTGATAAAAAATCATGCAATGGATTATTATTGTCTGAACTAAATAATAAATTGAAATACATTTGGAATATCCTTTCTTAGAAGAAATTGATAGTTTAATAATACATTTAAAACTATCATCAATAAGAAAAAATACAATATTTAATATTTTAAAAATAAAATTAATTATTTATGTTGTTTTTTTATTTTCTTCTTCTGTTGTTTTGTTGCTAATTGTGCAAAAACCTCTTTTTTTATTAAAGTTTGTTCTTCTTTTGTCAAGTAATTTAATGTACTAGTATTTTTTTTATAATCTTTAATACTATCAATTTTATTCATTGCTTGATAAATTACTTTTATCTTGAATGTTCCATATTTTATTTTTAAAAAACGATAATAGGTTCCTACTAATCCTAGTATAGCAAAAATAATAACTCAAATAAATAAAATTACCATATTTTTAATAATTTCAGTTTGATATTCACTAATTCCTACAATTGTTGGAGATGATAAACCATATATTATTGTACCAATATTATGTAATCCATAACGGAATGGTGTTATATAGGATAAAATATCAAAGAATTTTCCTTGCATAAAGGAAGGGAAAGTCCCTCAACCTGCTGATAAATTAATAATTAAATAAACAACAGCAATAAAACACGTCAACATTTCATCAGGAACTGCTAATCAAATTGAACAAATAATAATATTGAAAATTGAGCCTAAAAATAAGAGTCATAACCATAGTCAAACATAAACTGGCCCAATTTGACCGAACCCCTAAGATTAATAAGGAAAGCATCATTAATGTCACTTGAATCCAAGATGTTAATAACATTAATAACAATTTACTAAAATAGTGTTGATAAAACAAAGTATTTTTAGTTCTTCCTTTACGGTCATACACAAATTTTTGTGTTAAAGCACCAACTCAAATACCAATTAACATAAATAATTCACCCAAACCAATTCCATGCTGTTTATATTCATGACCTTGCACATTATATGGAATATCAATTATGCTACCAATATCTTTTAAATGTTTCCCTAACTCATCACTATTCGCAAAATATTTTTCTTTGCTAACAACATTTTCTGCACCACAAATAAATGAAAGCATTTTTCCCTTTACAATTCCATAAACCTTTAATAAGAAATTAATAATTTTTCCTTGTTCTGTAGTTATTTTCCCTTCTGTTACTAATTTATTTGTTTCATCTATTAAATTTTTTGTATTAATTTTTTGAATATATTCTTGATAAACAGAACGATCAACTGAACCATCCGGGTTAGCTAAAATTGTATAAAGCATCGGTAAAATTAATTGCGGAACTGCTTCGCGAACAAAACTTTCTCGCAAATTTGTAAATGTTGTTGCAAAATAACCAATTAAAAAATTTTGTTTATAAGTAGCCCAAAGGTTAATTGGATTATTTATTATTCAAGTAATATCTGTCAAAAACTGATCAGCATCTAAAACACCGCTACCAATGTTGCGTAAAATACTAATTAAATAACTTGAATAATGTTCTGGAATTTGTAATTGTACTCAATATTTATCAATCGAATTAAAATCAGTTGCTTCATTTTTCAAATAATTTAATTTTAAAGTAATACTACTAATGTTAATTTGAACATTATTATTTTTCTTATCATAATAATAATGTGGTCCCACAATCCCATTATCACTAATACTTGTATAGCGGGCAATCTCATTTTATTTAACGTTGCTAAACAAGTCGCCTCATCTTTTGTTGTTAAATAACGAACTTCTGTTGCATTAGCAATTGATTGATCCTTATCATTTTTAGGTTTATAAATCACACATAAATTAGCATCACGATTAACAATTGCCATTGGAATTTGGTCAGTTTTAAGAAATGGATTTCAAAAAGCCCAAACACAAAAGAAACCATACAAAAATGGCACAATACAAATTGCAATAAATTTTATAATGCGAGTTTTATCTTTAGCTGTTTGTTGATGCCATTCTTTTTTAAAAATTTCTTTAAAAGTTGGTAATTTTTTTTGGTATCCATAACTGTTCTCCTTAATTATCTTTACATAATACTATCTCCATGTGTTTCTTCTATTTCAACAGTAAAGGTTTTTGCTTTAATTTTTTTAATTTGATATAAATATTTTGGATCTTTTGTTGCTTCAAATTTTGTTTGCATTTTGTCAATCTTTTTAAGTTGCTGCTTTTCAAAAATATTTTGTTGATCAATTAAAATCTGTTTTTTTATTCCTTCAACTTCTTGATCTGATAATTTTCTTAAAGTTTGATTAATATTTCTCTGAATTGGAATATTTTTTTCTAATAAAACAGTTTGTAAAGCTTTCAGTTTGATATTGTGCTAAAGAACCTTCACCTGTTCCAATTCCATAAATAATATTACCCATTCCATGAATTGCATATTTAAACGGTGTAATAAATGAAATAAAATGGAAGAACGTTGCTTGCATAAAGGCTGGGAAAGTCCCTCAACCTGCTGTTAAATTTAAAATTAAATAAATAACAATTAAATATTTTCCAACACCCCCATCAGCAGTAGCAAATCATATTGCATGTTCAATGATAGTAAAAATAATACTACAAAATAATAATCAAACATACAATAAACCAAAACTAATTCCCCAACAACTATAACCTAATGCCGCTAATGAAAGCGCAAGAATTGTGATTTGAAGTACTGTTGTAATTAACATTAATAATAATTTTGAAAAATAGTGCTGATATCAACGGGCTCGTTTTGTTCTACAAGTACGGTCATACACAAATTTTTGTGTTAAAGCACCAACTCAAATACCAATTAACATAAATAATTCACCTAAGCCAATTCCATATTCACCATATTGATAACCTTGAATATGAACTGGAATTTGAAAAATTGATGAATTTAAATTTGCTCAATCACGAATTACTTGCTGAGCTTTTGCACTATATCTTGGTCAAGTTACATGTTCATACAAATTAGGAAAAATCTCCCGAACAAAACCATAAATAAATTGTTTTCCTTCGCTTTCAATTCATTCTAATGTTTTTTTAATAATTTCATAATATTGTGAATGATTTTTCTCAACATAGTCTAAGATTATTTTTCCAATGGGAGTATTAGGACCAATAATTAATAAAATTTTTTCTAAATAATTGCTAAAATCACGGCCAGTTAAATAATATGTATTCGTTGATTCATCTCATTGCACAAAAGCTTAAAACATTGGAGTGCCTAATGTTTCTGGAAAGGCAGAATAAACCAAAGCAGTTTTAATTTGAGTAAAAGTATATAACACTTGTCCAGCTAAAAAATTTTGTTTATATGTTGATCAAAACTGATGAATATTTTCCATTAAATATTCTAAACTTTTAATAACTTCTCTTGGGCTATGATTACCAATTGCACGCATTAATTTAAAAATATTCTCTGTAAAACCACTATTAACTTGTAATTGAGCTCAATATTTGTCAACTGGTTTAAAAGTATAGTTTCATTACCATGCAAATAGTTTAATTTAATAGTCATACCGTTTTGTTCTAATTCTAATGCTTTTGTATTAGCATTATAAAACTTATTATTTGTAACAGATAAATTCACCATACTATCATAACGATATTGCAGTTTATAAAGAGATTTATCAATTTTTTATTATTTTCAAATCATTCTTGGGCTTTTTCTTGACAAACTGCTAATGTTCTGAACAACATAGGCAATACAAGGTGGTCTATCATTATCAACAATTGCCATCGGGATATTGCCAATTTTTGTTAATGGATTTCAAAAAGCCCAGCAACAAATAAAACCATACAAAAAGGGGCAAAGCAAATTAGCATATACTTAATTATTTGTAGTCGATTTTTTGCTATTTTTTCTTTTGCCTCTGTTCTGAAAACATTAATAAATCTTGGACTTTGTTTCATAGTGTCATCCCTTAACTTTTTTTAGTGCCTATATATATCATATTAATTCTACACGAAAAAAGAAAAAATACTCACAAAAGTAAGTATTTTTTTAATCAATAACAAATGGTAATAAAGCCATTTGACGAGCTCTTTTAATTGCTGTTGCTAACATTCTTTGGTTTTTAGCAGTTGTTCCTGTCACTCGTTTTGGTAAAATTTGACCATTACCAGAAATAAATTTTTTTAATAATTCAACATCTTTATAATCAATGTATGTTATTTTATTTTTTGTAAAATAACATTGTTTTTTAAAACGTTTAAATTTTGGATTCATTTTTACTTTCCTTTCTTTTTAGTCTCATAAAATTGCATCATCGCCATCAAAAGTAATATTATTATCATCTTGTGGTTCTGATTGTTCAAAAGTTGTGTTATTAAAATCATTAGCAATTGGCATTGATGGAATACCAATGTTAGCACCAGTCCCTTTTGAATCTAAAAAAGAAACTATATCAGCAATTACTTGAACAATTGTTGTAACTTGACCATTAACATTATCGGTTCTCGTTTGCAAACGTCCATCTAATGCAATTAATGATCCTTTTTTTAAATAACGGGCCATATTTTCTGCCGTTTTATTCCAAGCAAAACATGGAATAAACGAAGCTTGGTTATTAAAATTATTATTTACTGCTAATGTGAAAGCAACAAATGGTTTACTATTAACAGAATTTTTTAATTCTAAATCACGGGTTAGTCTCCCTACTAATGAAACTCGATTTAACATAACTCTTGCACGCTCCTAATTTTTCTTATTCTTTTGTTTCAGTTGGTGCATTTTCTGGTTTTGTTTCTTCACCTTCTGAACGTTGTTCATGACGTTTATAATCAGGTTTTCTATTCCCTGGTTTACGATCACGGTCTGGTTTATCATTCTTAACTTCTGTTTTTGCATAAACAGTTGATTGAATATATCCTTTTTCTTTTTCTGTATTAATTACTAGAATTCGTAATACATCTTGTTCAATATGACTAATTCGAACAAATTCATCAATATTTACTGATGTTGTATTAACAATTAATACTCCATAATATCCTTTTGTTTTCTTTTTAATTGGATATACTAAGTCCTTAATTCCTCATTTACCGTGTTCTTCTATTTTTCCCCCATTAGCTTCTAAAATTTGGTGTAATTTACTTTCTAATTCATCTAAATTAGTTGCTTCGGGGTTTAATATATACATAATTTCATATTTACGCATTTTATTTTCCTCCTTTTGGTCTAGGTCCTATTCAGACAAGGAGCTAATAATTATAATTCAAGCATTATTAACTCGCCAATCATTATACCTTATATTTCCTTCAATTGTAAGATTTATTTTATTAATTTTAATAATTTTAAATCATCAGCATAAGTTAATTTAATGTTTTGTTTTTCACCATAAATTGTATGAATTTTTGTTTTTGGTGAAAACAACTCTACTAAATAACTATCATCATAAATTATTGTTTTATTTTTTGTCTGGAAATATGCTTCATAAACTTGATATAATAATTCTGCCTTAAAAATTTGTGGAGTTTGAGTTGTAAAATATTCTTCTCGTGGTAATGTTTTTTCAACAAAATTATTTTTAACCTTTTTAAGGGTTTCTGTAATTGGCAAAATTGGAACTAACACTTCATAATTTTGTGACTGAAAAACTTGATTTAATTGATTAATAAAAGTTAAGCTCGTAAAACAACGGACACCATCATGAATCATTATAATATCATTACTAATTTTATGATTAATTAAACATTGATAAATTGTATCAACTCGTTCTGCTCCGCCCATAATAAATTGCACATTCTTTGCTTGATAATTTTTTTTCAATAAAAAAGTTAAAGTTTCTTCGCTAACACCAACAATAATTTCAGTACAAAGTGGATCGTTTAAAAATAACATTAATGTTTGCTCAATAATAGTTTGTTTATTATTAAGTTGATATAACAACTTATTATCCTTTTGATTAAAACGTGATGACTTTCCCGCTGCAACAATAATTACCGTATAATTTTTCATTTATAAAATTTCAATTCCATTTTTCTTAGCATATTCTAAAAAATCATCACTTCAAACCGAAGCAATAACTTCACCAATATGTTGTTTTTCTAACAAGAATAAATCTAATTGTGACTTAAAAAGTCCAAACGAAAGTGTAACTGGCAAGTCATTTGTTGCTACTTTTGCATCATATTCTGTTCTTAATTTACTTGTTTCTTTTGTTACTGCCAATTGGTTTTTTAAAACATCACGATTAACAGTAGCAGCACAATAACCAATACAAATAGCTTTTTCTAACACAAAATCATAAACAAAAATTTTCGCATAGAGTTCCCAATTAAAAACATCTTGCGATTCACTAATTTCAATTGTATTATTAGTAATACTATTTTTTAAACCATATAAAATTGTAGCACCATTTTCTCTTGTATATCGATTCAAGCGTTCCTGATAACTTAATAATCGCATTGCTTTTTGCAATTCAATTTGACTTGTTCAATTTAATTTTTTCTTAAATTTTTTATTTAATTGCGGAAATTTTAATAATAAAATATCTTCTACATCACTAATAATATTCGTTGCTTTATCAATTGTTTCTTTAATTTTTAATAATGTAATGTCTTTTTCTTCCAATAATAAATCAAATCCAATTTCGCTAAAACTTACTGCTTGGCTATTTGATTGCTTAATGTCACGACGTAAAACCATTGCTGTTGTTAAAATTCCTTCGTTTTCTAACAATTCATATTGTTTAATTGCATTTCGTCGTCATTTATTATGTGACTGAAATATTTCACCAGTTAAATTAGTTGGTAAAATATCAAAATCAATTGGTCGTTCTGTCATTTGAAAATCATCGTTAAGTCCTTTTTCTTCTGTAGTAATTAAAGGTGCATCAACTTTTAATAAATTAAATTGAATAATAAAACGACGAACTAATTCACGTTTAATTAGACTAATTGCTTCTACTGTTTCACGTAATGTTAAAATTGAAGTATAACCAATTTCAATACCAAATTCCATACAATCACCTATTTTCCTCTTGACCGCATGTGGGGGAATAATAATACATCTTTAATCGAATCTTGCCCTGTTAATAACATAACTAAGCGATCAATTCCAATTCCTAATCCACCTGTTGGTGGCATTCCATATTCCAATGCTTCAATAAAATCAATATCTAATTCTTGTGCTTCATCATTCCCATTATCCCGTTCTGCTAATTGACTAACAAAACGATCATATTGTTCAACTGGATTATTTAATTCTGAATAAGCATTTGCATATTCGCGCCCTTTAATAAATAATTCAAATCGATCAGTAAATCTTGGGTCTTCTGCATTTGTTTTTGCCAAGGGAGAAACTTCAACAGGATGACCATAAATAAATGTTGGTTGAATTAATTTATCTTCCACAAATTCTTCAAAAAATAAATTAATAATATGTCCAACAGAAGTATGAAATTTTTCAATTGGTACTTTTTTTTCTTTTGAAATTTTCTTTGCTTCAGCAAAAGTCATTGGTTTTCAAAAATCAATTCCTACTAACTCTTTAATTGCATCAACCATATGTCAACGTTTTCATGGCTGTTGAAATGAAATCATTACTCCATCATATTCTGTTTCATTTTTATTTAAAATGTTTTTCGCAATGTAGCAAATAGTATCCTCTGTTAATTGCATCATAAAATTCATATCTTGATATGCAACATAAATTTCAACTGTTGTAAACTCTGGATTATGGCGTGTGTCCATTCCTTCATTTCTAAATAATCGCCCCATTTCGTAAACTCCTTCAAAACCACCAACAATTAACCGTTTTAGGGGTAATTCTGTTGCTACTCGTAAATAAAAATCCATATCTAATGTATTATGATGAGTTACAAATGGTTTTGCCGCTGCGCCACCATGAATAGGCTGTAAAACAGGTGTCTCAACTTCTAAATATCCTTTACTATTAAAAAAATCTCGCATTAAAGCAATAATCTTACTACGCTTAATAAAAATATCTTTTGTTTCTGTTGATGTAATTAAATCAACATAACGACGACGATATTTTTCTTCAATATCAGTCATTCCACGATATTTATCAGGCAATGCACGTAATGCTTTTGCTAATAAAACAAATTCTTTAACTCGCACTGTTAACTCTCCAGTGTTTGTTTTCATCATTATTCCAGTAACCCCAATAATATCTCCCAAATCAAAATTAATAAATTCTTGATATTTTTCATCACCAACTTCATCATTTCGAACATAAATTTGAAAAATTCCATTTTGATCTTGTACTGTTGCAAAACTAGCTTTTCCTACTTCTCGAAATGTTTTAATTCGACCCGCAATTTTAACTGTCATATTATCACTACTTGTGGCTAATATCTCTTTTGATAAATGATTAAATTGTTCATTAAGTACTTTACTCGTATGTGTTCGGTCAAACTTGGCAATTATAAAAGGATTATGTCCATCATTAACCAACTTTTTTAACTTATCACGTCTAATTTGCTCTTGCTCTGTAAAATTACGTTTCTCCATTTTAATTCTCCTTTTTACTATTTAGCAACACTAATATTACTATTATAATAGGCAATATATTCATTAACAAGCGTTTTTAACTCAAATATTGTATTTATTTGCGTTGCCCAAATTTTATAACTAGTAGCTTCTGGTTTTCCTTTAAAATAAAATGCTAAATTTTTCCACATTTCACTAGCTGAAATTCGTTCTCCCTTTAAATTTAATAATAATTCTGCATGACGGAAAATAATATTCTGTCATTCATCTAATGGTGATTGCTCAATTTTTTCACCAGTATCTAAAAAATGTTGAATTTGTTTAAATACTCATGGATTACCTTGTGCTCCTCGTGCTAACATAATTGCATCATAACCAGTCTCTTTTAACATTCGTTCTGCATCTTCGCAAGTAAAAACATCACCATTCCCAATTACTGGAATTGCAACATTTTCTTTTACTTTCCTAATTCAATTTCAATCAGCTTTTCCAGAATAAAATTGATTTCGTGTTCGAACGTGAACTGCAATTGCTTGTGCACCTGCTTGCTCACAATATTTTGCAATTTCAACACAATTAATATTTTCTTCATCTCAACCAATTCGAATTTTAACAGTTACCGGTTTAGTAACATTTTCAACAACTGCTTTAACAACTTCATAAACGCGTTGGGGATGTTTTAATAAATATGACCCCGCTTGTGACTTAATTGCAATTTTTGGTGCAGAATAACCCATATTAATATCAATAATATCACAATCACTATGTTGGTCAACATATTTTTCCGCTGCAACAAAGGTTTCAATATCTGTTCCAAAAATTTGCATTGAAATTGGATGTTCTAATTTATTTACTTTAATTATTTGTAAAGTTCGTTAATTTTTTGCAAAATTGCTTTATCACTAACCATTTCAGCATAAACTAATCCTGCTCCTAATTCATGGCAAATAATTCGGAATGCTTCATTCGTAATTCCCGCCATTGGTGCTAAAAAACTTGCCCTTTGATTTCAATATTTCCAATTCTCATTTTTCTAATTCTTTCTTTAATTAACAGTCATTAGATAAATCTTAATCAAAAATAACAATAAATCCAATAAAAAAACTATTTTTAAGTTTAATTCCTCTTTTTTATAATAAATATAATATATTTTGAAAAATAAAAAGTTTCTCGAGAACGAGAAACAAAATATTATTTTCGACCATGCGGTGAGTTACAATCACATTCAAAACATTTGTGTTCACTGTTTATACCTGCACATGAGCATTGGCATTGGCATGCATGGCAAGAAAAATCACAATCTGGCATTTCAATTTCCTCCTTACAAAAAATATTCCTTAATAAATTGTTACTTGTAAGTAAATAGTTGAATACTAACTTCTATTTAATTGTAACAAATTTTAATAATTCATTAAAGTATTCTAAAATTATTTTATTATTTTTAAAAATATTTTTAATCTTAATAAAAAAATGTAAAACACTAATATGTGTTTTACAGATTAAGATCAATCAATTTCACTTGGTTTCTTTGGATGTGCATTTTTCTTGATTTGGTCAATTAATCCATTACGAACATGAATAACTGTATTAGCAATATCGGCAATATTTGGGTTATGCGTAACAATAATAACCGTTGTTTTATATTTCTTATTAACATCAACTAAAATTTCAAGTACTTTTCGACCCATTTCTTCATCTAAAGCTCCTGTTGGTTCATCACCAAATAAGATGTCTGGATTTTTTGCTAATGCTCTAGCAATTGAAACCCGTTGTTGCTGTCCCCCTGACATTTGGTGAGGATATTTATTCATTTGTTCTTCCATTCCAATTGTTTCAAAAATGTCCTTAATTGTCATATCTTTATTTTTATTTTTACTTAAATTTTCCCCAACTTCAGCATTTTCTTTAGCAGTTAAATTAGTTAATAAATTATATTGTTGGAAGATAAAGCCAACATTATCTCGTCTAAATTTTGTTAAATCAACATCTTTTAATAACGATAAGTTATAACCAATAACAAAAACATCCCCACTTGAAACTTTATCTAAACCTGAAATAATGTTTAGTAACGTTGTTTTTCCTGATCCAGAAGGACCTAAAATAACAATAAAGTCTCCTTTTTCTAACTTTAAATCAATTCCTTTTAAAACTGGTGTTTCAACTTCCCCGGTAATATACGATTTTTTAGCATTAACTAATTCAATTACATATTTACTTGTATCTGCTTTACTGTTTGTTGTCGAGATAATTTCCCCTTTTAAAATTCGTTTTGAATATAACTTAGTTTGTTTCTTTTGTTCTTTTAACTTTTGTTTAAATTCTTTAACGGCAGTATAATCAACTTTTTCTTTTGCTTCCTTGTCATTTGGTTTTTTTGCTTTAGCTTCTTTCCCATGTGGTTTTGTTTGGTCTGTATTAGGTACATCTTTAATTTCAGCCATCTTGTGTTGTGCCTCCCCTTTGAATATTAAAACACATTTTACAATTATTTTTTATCATAATAATATCATAACAAAATTATTATAATTTTATCAACTTATTTAAGATATCTTGTGTTTATTCTTTAAGTAAACTTTTTAAATCACTCGCTCTAATATGATATTTTTTGCGACAAAAATCACATGCAATTTCAATTTCACCATTATTTGTTAAAATTTCATTAAGCTGCTCATCGCCTAATAATTTTGTTGATTCTAAAGCCTTTTCATATGAGCAACTACATTCAAATTTAACTTCATCAGCTTCTAACACTTTAGCATTTTGATCAATGAGTTTAAAAATATTAATTAAGTTATCTTCAGCAATTAATTTATGACTAATATTTTCTAAATTTTCAATTTTTTCTTCTAAATAGTCAATATCTTCCTCTTTATGTTCTGGTAACAATTGAGCGAAAAAACCAACTGCTTTTGCAATTGTATTATCTTCATTCATTTTAATTGAACATGCAATAACTGATTTAATTTGTTCACTTTGTGCTAAATAATAAGTAAAATCTAAATTGATTTCACCAGAAATTAACTCAATTTGACCTGAGAAACTTTCTTTCATTCCTAAATCTTTCATCACTCGTAAATAACCATTTGTACCAACTACTTGTGAAATAACATTATGTTTACGATTAATTTGGTCAACATCAAATTGTGGATTAGCACAAAAACCCCGTACTTTATGACCGCTATATTCTGCCATAATAGTTCCAATTGGACCATTTCCATTAATAATACTTGTCATTTTATCAGTTGCATTTTTCATATCACTACCAATTAAAATAGTAGCTAAAACAACTCTTGATAACACAATTGTTGCAAGCGGATTAGTCGCATGTAATTTAATAATATCATTTAATGATTTAGTTGCATCAACAACTGTCATTTTAACATTATGAACATTACTAATTGCTTTCGTTACTTTATCCATTCCTTTAAACTCCTTTATAAATTTCTTTCCTTTGAAATTATAGTATAATCATCGTTAAAAGTAAAACAAAAAGTAGACTTAATTAGTCTACTTCTTATTTGGATCATTATTTTTTTCATCTTCTGGGTGATCTTTTTTTCGTTCTTTTGGTTTAACTTCTAAAATTTCACCTTTTGCTTTTTTTTCTTTATGCTTTGCTGCACGTTCTTTTTCACGAATCACTTCATCAGGTAATTTATGATATTTATCAATATATTCAATTTGTTCTGCGGTAATTGTTTCTAATATTTTTAAACTTTCAGCAATTAAATCTAATAAACTAAGATTTTCAGCAATTAATGCTTTTGCTGTTACATAACAATCATCTAAAATTTTGCGAACTTCAGTATCAATTTTAGCTGCAATATCCTCTGAATAGCGTTTTCTTGTTCCAGTATATTCATCTTTTGGTGATTCAAATTGTACTAATCCTAAAGAACTCATTCCATATTCAGTAACCATATGACGAGCAATATTAGTTGCTTTTTCTAAATCATCATGTGCTCCTGTTGTTATTTTTGTTTTTCCAAAAATAATTTCTTCTGATGCACGGCCACCTAAATAACCAGTAATTGTCGCATATAAGTTTTCTTTACTATGAAACATTGTTTCTTCTTTTGGAGTCATAATTGTATAACCCCCTGCTTGTCCTCGCGGAATAATAGTAACTTTTTGAACTTTGCTCGCTGACTCTAAACGTAAACCAATTAAAGCATGACCCGCTTCATGATAAGAAACAATATCTTTATCCATTACTGAATATTTGCGTGATTCTTTTGCTGGTCCACCAACAACACGATCAATCGCTTCATCAATAATATTAACAGTAATAATTTTTAAATTCTTACGAACACATAAAATTGCTGCTTCATTTAAAACATTCTCTAATTGGGCTCCAGAAAATCCTGGCGTTCTTTCTGCGATTCGTCTAAAATCAACTTCTGTTGAAACTGCTTTATTTCGGGCATGTAATTTTAAAATTGCTTCTCGTTCATTAATATCTGGTAATGAAATTTGAATTTGACGGTCAAAACGTCCTGGTCTTAATAAAGCAGAGTCTAATACATCAACTCGGTTTGTTGCTGCCATAACAATAACTCCCGTATTAGTTCCAAAACCATCCATTTCAACTAATAATTGGTTCAATGTTTGTTCATTAGCACCACTTCCAATTGAAACAGTTCTTTTTCGACCAACAGCATCAATTTCATCAATAAAAATGATACATGGTGCCGCTTTTTTAGCAGCAATAAACATTTCACGAATTCTTGAAGCACCAACTCCAACAAACATTTCTTCAAATTCAGAACCTGAAATTGAGAAGAATGGTACACCGGCTTCTCCAGCAACAGCTTTTGCTAATAAAGTTTTTCCTGTCCCTGGTGGTCCTTCCATTAGGACTCCTTTTGGAGCACGAGCACCCATACTTGAATATTTCTGTGGATTTTTTAAATAATCAACTAACTCAACTAACTCTGTTTTTTCCTCATTGATTCCTGCGACATCAGAAAATTTAACAGTTGATTGAATTTGACGTGCTTTATTTTTCCCCATTGAAAAGGGATTAGCCCCCGACATTCCACCAGACATTTTTGATAATCGAACAATCATAAAGACAGCAATTCCCATTATTAATAATCATGGTACTAATTGTATTAACATTGCTTGTCACATTGGAACAAATTCACGGTCAAGTGAAACAAAACCACCTTTTAATTTATTTTTGAAATTTTCATCTCATGTATTAGTTACTATTCCATCCTTATAAGTATAAACTCTAAACCCTTCACGGTTTCATTCCGAACTATAACGAACAGTTTTGATATCACCATCTTCAGAATATCTAATGATTCCTTCCATAACTACAGTATTTTTACCAACATTAGCCTTAATAGTAATTTCATCAATATTTTTTTCGTTATACTTTTGAGTATTACCAATTTTTTGCATATCTCCTTCGCTAATTTTTGTAATATCTGATTTTGTTCATAATACAATTGTTAAAATAATCAAACCAATAAAAATTAACGAACTTATAATTGCAAATCACATTCTTTTTTTATTCATAACTATTTCCCCTCTATTAAGACTTTTAAAGTTAATCTTTTTCGGTCATTTAAAAAAATGACCCAATTCTAGACTATTTTATCATAAAAAAAAAAAAAATGTATTTTTCCGCTAAAGTATTATTAATAAATTTATTAATTTTTAAATCAACTAAATTGTTTCCATAAATAAAATTATTATTTTTATCTAACACAAAATAACTTTTTCGTGCTAAAAGTGGTACTTTATTTTTAATAAATCAACGATTTAAACGTACCTTATTAACCATTACATTTCTTAACAAAGATAAATCATTAGTAATTATGATTGGTCATTGTGCTGCTGTTATTTTAAAATCGTACTTATTTTTAGTTCCCCAATTAATAATATTTTCTTTTCATCTTATTGGTAACACAGTTGTTGGTGTAATTTGAATTGTTGTTAATTCTAAAAGCTCGTTATTAACAATGTCAACATTATCATATGATTTAATTAAAGAATATCTTGAATTAATTTTAAGAATAATATTTGGTTTTAAACTTCTTAATTCCTTAATTATTTCATCTAAAAACTTTCTTTTTTTATTACTAATTAAATGAACAACTTTATTAGTTTTAAAATAATTAAAAATAATAATTTTTTGCAACTGAATATTATTAAGAGCATTAAAACTAGTAACATTAATTTGTCCAAAATTTTCAATCAAATAATTTTTTGCAATTAATTTTAATTGTTCATTTTCTTTATTTCTTTGTTCAATTTCTAATAACATATCTTGTAAATTAATATGCTGAATTTCATTACGAATAATATTTCGATTATAAATTGCTAAAATATTAGTTGAATCAATCGCATAATTAATTTGCTTATGAAATAAATATTCAATAATTTCTTCTCTTGATATTTTTAACATAATTCGAAATATTTTTAGTTTTTTGTCCAACAATTGAGAATAATAATAACTAGTTTTATTTAGACCATAATATTCAACAATTCCATTTCGTTGCTTTTGCAAAATATATGTTTCAATATGATCAGTTAAATTATGGGCAATTAAAACTCCCTGGCAATGATATTTTTCACTAATTTGTAAAAAAAAATCATATCGTAACTCACGAGCAACTGCTTGAAAATTATGGGAATTAACCTGATATTGTTCATAGTCACTTGCGGTTACTTTTTTTACACATATTTTAATATTTCGTTTTTGACAATATTCAACAACAATTTCTTCATCATAGTCACTATCTTTTCGCTTCTGATAATTTACCAAGCACACAATAAAATTATTAATATCTAATTCTGAATTATAAATATTATCAAGTAAAAACATACTATCCGGACCACCAGACACACCAATAACATATTTTGTATTCTGTTTTAAAAGTTTAGTTTCCATTTTAATCACCTATTTTCGAAATAATTTTAAAACCTCTTCTGTATAATGATAATTCTTATTATGAACAATAATTGGTTTTTCAATAATAAGACCTTCACCACTTTGAAATCGAGCTTCAATTAAAACATTATTTGCTTCACTTTCTAAAAAAGGATGAATAAATTGTAGTCGCTTAATATTAAAACCATATTTAATTAACAATGAAGTAATTTCTAATAATCTTGTTGTACGATGAATAATCGCAAAATAACCACGATTTGCAACTAATTTCTTAGCAGCAAAAATAATCTCTTCTAATGTAACATTTGTTTCATGACGTGCTGGAATTAATAATTTATTTTTTTCATTTAATTTTGCTCCATCAACTTTAAAAAAAGGCGGATTACATATAATTAAATCATATTTAAAATTAGCATTAGTTTTAACATACTCATTAATATCATCATGGATAATTTTAATTTGCTCAGTTTTATGATTTAATAAAATATTTTCTTCTGCTAATTGCACGGCTTCTTTTTGCAATTCAATTCCAGTAATTATTGCTGAAGTTAAAGTTGATAAAATTAACGGAATTGTTGCGTTATTAGTACCAATATCTAAAATATTTTTTATTCTTGTATTTAATGTTGCAAAACGAGCCAATAACACTGTATCCAATGAAAAATTAAACATATCAGTTCGTTGGTTAATTTTAATTCCTTCATAATCTAATAAATCATTTAAAACTTTCACTTTACACCTCGTTATACCAATCAATTAATCCCTTTTCTAAAATTAATTCTTTATTTAAATTTTCTAGTAATAAATTTGCAATAGTATAACAAATTTCAATTAACCTACTATTTTTATGATTTAATTTTTGAATTAAATTTTGATCTGTAATTTGATATTTTTCTCATTCTTTGTTTTTTAAAACATTAGCAATTGCTAAAAAAAAATGGCGGCATTCAACACTATCATAATTGTTTAACTGGCGAATATGAATAAAGTTATTTGTTGGGTTACTTATAAAATTGCTAAAAAAAGTACAAATAAATTCATTTTTAAAATCATCAATTTCTAATAAATCAGTTGTATTTTCTAAAATAATATTTAAACAACGTGATTTAATAGTATCAATGACATTTGTTTTATTAGTTGTTAATAAAAAAGCATATGTATTTTGACTAGGTTCTTCTAAAAATTTTAATAATGAATTAGCAGCTTCTAAAGTTAATAAATCAATACCATTAATAACATATACTTTTATTCCTGTTTGTTCTAAAGCAGAATAATTAAAGGTTTGAATAATTTTTTGAATTGCTTCTTTTTTGATTGTTGTTTCAAAATCACCTTTAATTTTTAAATCATAATAAGTTTTATTATTAATGCGTTGACAAATATCGCATTCACAATCTGCTTCTTGTTTTTTTAAACATAATAAAAATTTAATAATTTCTGTTGCAAATGTTTCTAACTTAACTTTATTATTGCAAGAAATCAAAAGTTGATTTGATAAATTATTTTTTAAAATTAAATTTTTAAATAATGTCATTTTCTCAACATCATGTTTTGTAAATAAATTATCCATTTTCTTTGTCCTTTATTTTTTGAATAATTTCATCAACATAATAATATACTTGCTCTAATACTTCATTAACTGGCTTGCTAGCATCAATAACTTTAATGCGCTCTGCATTCTCACTAATTAAAACTTGATATCCTTCGTATACTTTTTTGTGAAACGAATTTTTTTCTAAATCAAGACGGTTCATTTCAACCTCATTTCGAACTTTCATTCTTTCACTCGCCATTGTTGGTTCAATATCAAAAAAAAGAGTTAAATCTGGTTTTGTTGTACCTAAAACAATTGATTGTACTTCATCTAATGTTCAAATTCCTAACCCACGAGCATATCCCTGATATGCTGAAGTGGAATCCATAAAACGATCACAAATTACAATTTCTCCTCGTTTTAATGCAGGCAAAATATCTTCAACGACATGTTGCCTACGAGCAGCAATATATAATAAAGCTTCTGTTCATGGGTCCATTCCCAAATTATGTTTACTTAAAATAACATTTCTAATTTGTTCAGCAATTTCATTGCCCCCTGGTTCTCTTGTTAAAACAACCTGGTATCCCTCTGACCGTAATTTTTCTTTTAATAATTTTGAAATCGTTGTTTTCCCAGAACCATCAATTCCTTCTAATGTTATAAATAGCATCATTACACTCCCTGTTCCTAAACATCTTTACGCCCCTCTAAAGCTTGTTTTAACGTTACCTCATCAATAATAATCTAAAGAACCACCAATTGGGTATCCCTTGTGCTAAACGTGATATTTTTATATCAAAAGATTGCAAAAATGTTTTTAAGTATTGAGCTGTTACTTCTCCTTCAAAAGTAGCACCAACAGCAATAATAACTTCTTTTATAATTTTATCATTCATTCGGGATTCTAACACAGGAAAAGTCATTTTATCTGGTGTAATACCATTTTTTACATTAATTTCACCATTTAAAACATGATAAACTCCATTAAAAACTTTTGTTGCTTCAATTTTTATAATATCAAAGAAATTGCTAACAACACAAAGTTTTGTTTGATCACGTAAATCATTATGGCAAAACAAACAAACATTGTTTTGCATTAATGTTGAACAAATTGGACATTGATGATAATTATTTTTTATTTCATTAAAAACATGTTCTAATGTTTGTAATAATGATGGTTTAATAATTAATTTATTAAAAATTCTTTCAGCAGTTTTTTTACCAACACCTAAAATAGTTTTTAATTCCATAATTAATTCTTAATAATTCATTTTAAATCTCCAATCAATTATTCAACTATCTTAATGTTATCAAAAATTTGTTTACCAGTTTCAAGAACATCTTTATGTTCCTCATAGTTATCAATTTGTTTAACTAATAAATTTTGGTAAAACTCTTCAACATCAATTAATGTTGGTTGCGGTAATTTATTTGCTTGTCTAATTTTAACATAATCATTGCGAACATTATTTCACTCATTTTCACTTAAGGCAATAATAATAAAATCAAAATCAAATGCTTGGAAAATCTTATTACGAAATTCTCAATCACACATTTCAAAACTAATTCAATTTGCTTCTGGTTTTGTATTAGTTACAATAATGAGCCCTTGTTCTGATGCAGCCGCATATTTAACATCATAGAAACTAATTAGTTTATCTAATTGAACTACTTTACTTTTTTCGTTAATTAATTCCATAAATTTACTTTCAAATTTTTCTCGTTCTTCTTTACTAGCTTTAATTAAAATATTAAAAATTTGATTATTAGAATAATTAATATTAGAAAATTCATAAATATTAATTTTATTTTTCATATCATCACGATATTTTTGCAAGTCAGTTATTCCTTCTAATTCTTTTCCATAAGAAACTTGTTCTGATCCAATTGTTTCAAAACTTTCTTTTTCCTTTGTTTGTTTAAAATTAGTTTGAATATCATTTTCATCTACTATGATTTTATCTTGCTGTGATTCTATGTTATTAAAAGAAGTAATATTAGGTTCTTCATCATCAAATAATGAAAAATTATGAAATAATGGTTGGTTATTAGGTAATTTTGGCTCTTTTAAATGAATTACTTCATCATTGGTTTTTAATTTTTTCTCTACAATAAGATCATCTTTTAAAATTTGAACTTGACTTTTTTCAGAATTATTTTCTATTATTTTTTTATTTATAGAAATTTGTTCTGTTTTATGCTGATTAATTTCTTTTCCCTCTTCATACGTTAAAATCATTAAATCACTTAATTTTAAAGCTTCTAAATTTTTAATATTATTTTCAAAGATTGCTAAAGCTTTTAATAAAATTAATTCAAAATACATTTCTTGTGTTTTACTATTTCGCATTTTACTTGCTGCTTCAGTAAATAAATCAAGTAACATAATTAATTCTTTTGAACTTAATTGTTCAGCAAATCCTTTTGCTTGCTCTTCTGATAATAAACTTAAAAAAATTAAATTATTAGTTTGTTTAAACTCAAAAATTTCTTTTAAAATATCTAACAAATTTAATGTTAAAACTTCAAAATCAGAACCCGCTTGGTAAATTTTTTTACTAGCGATTAAAACTTCAGTTGTTTTATATTCTAAAATATCTTTTAACAATTTTAATTTAATGGTTTTTGAAACTGTTGCAAAAATAATATTCACATTTTCCAAGGTAACATTACGATCAGAAAACATAATTACTTGTTCTAGAATACTTAGCGAATCGCGAGCACTACCATCAGCTAAAAGGGCAATTTCTTTAATTGCAGTTAAATCATATTTAATTTCTTCTTTTTGTAAAATATTAATAATATTATTTTCTAATTCAACTTTTGATATTTTACGAAAATTATATTGTTGACAACGTGAAATAATTGTTGCGGGAATCTTATGACTTTCGGTTGTTGCTAAAATAAAAACAACATGTTGTGGTGGTTCTTCTAATGTTTTTAATAACGCATTAAAAGCCGAATTAGTTAACATATGAATTTCATCAATAATATAAACTTTATATTTTGTCATTGTAGGAAGTAATTGGACATTATTTCTAATTTCTCTAATTTCATCAACACCATTGTTTGAAGCAGCATCAATTTCAAACACATCAACTGCTCCGGCACGGTTTATTTCCTTACAGCTGGCACATTCATTACACGGATTTCCATTATCTAAATTAATACAATTAATTGCTTTTGCAAATATTTTTGCAATCGAAGTTTTCCCTGTCCCTCGTGGTCCTGAAAATAAATAAGCATGTGAAAATGTATTATTTATAATTGCATTTTTCAAAGCTTTTCTAATTTCAATTTGCCCAACAATTTTATCAAAATTATTTGGTCGATATTTACGATATAAAGAAATATAATCCATTTTTATGCCTCCGCCTATTATTGTTATTATAATAATCTTATTTTACTCTTTTAATTACAAATATTCTATCTTAATTGTTCAAAAAATTTCTTCATTAAATCTTTTAAAATCATATTTTCTTCATATTTCCTAATATGTTGAACTTTTAATTTTGAGACATCAAAAGTATGATTAGACTTTAAAAAACCATATTTTTCATTTGATAAATAATAATTAATAACTTTAATTCCTGAATTAATTATTGCTCCTAGGCACATCATACATGGTTCAACAGTAACTCATATTGAACAATCACTAATTTTATTTGTTCTTTTTTTTCGACATGCTTGATTTAAAGCAAAAATCTCAGCGTGCGTTGTTACTGAATTTTTTGTTGTTTTATTATATCCAATGGCAATAATTTTACCATTTCGGTCAACAACTAATGCAGAAATTGGAACATGTTTTTTCTTATATGCTCGTTGTGATAACTTATATAATTTATTGAAAATTAATGTAGTATCTTTCATAAATTCACCTTTATCATAAAAAATGTCATTACACATAGTCCTTAGTCTTATGGCTGCTACCTTCCAGTCCTGACCAATTTCAAATGTAACTATTGTAATGACATAAATAATTATAGCATAGAATTTTATTTTGCATATCCTTTTTATTAAAATCCGCAATGTTTCACGTGAAACATTTTATACAATAACAGTTTGGTTTTGAAAATAAGGTTGTAATTTTTTTGGAATTGTAATAGTTCCATCTTCATTTTGATAATTTTCTAAAATGGCAGCAATTAAACGATCAATTGCTAAACCTGAACCATTTAAAGTATGAACATATTTGATTTCATTATCATCACGATAACGTAATTTCATCCGGCGTGCTTGAAAATCAAGACAATTTGAACAAGATGAAATTTCACGATATTTATTTTGACCAGGCATTCATACTTCGACATCATATGTTTTTGTTGAAGAAAATCCCATATCACCTGAGCATAATAAAATTACACGGTATGGAATTTCCAATAATTGGAGAATATTTTCTGCATCTAATACCATTTTTTCTAATTCCTCAAATGAAGCTTCTTCTGTAGTAAATTTAACCATTTCAACCTTCTTAAATTGGTGCAAACGAATAATTCCTTTTGTATCACGCCCAGCAGAACCAGATTCTTGACGAAAACATGGTGTATAAGCAGTATGATAAATTGGCAACTGATCTTTTTCCAAAATTTCTTCACGGTATAAGTTAGTTACTGGTACTTCTGAAGTTGGAATTAAATATAAATTATCTTTTTCAATATAATATAAATCCTCTTTAAATTTTGGCAAGTTTCCCGTACCATACATAATTTGTGGTTGTACTAAAATTGGTGGTTCAATCTCAATATATCCTCGTTTTGCATGTTCATCTAACATAAAGTTCATTAAAGCACGTTCCAATTTGGCTCCCATTCCCTTATATACTACAAAACGTGAACCTGATATTTTAGTTCCCCGATCAAAATCAATTAAGTCTAATTTTGTTGCTACTTCTCAATGTTCTTTTACTTTCTGATGATTTGAGATTTTACCTCATTTACGAATCTCAACATTATCATTTTTATCTTCCCCACTAGGAACTGAATCATCTGGAATATTAGGCGTAGCTTCTAAAATTGCTTTAATTTTTTCTTCAACTTCATCTAGTTGTCCATCAATTATTTCTATTTCTTGTTTAATTGTATTAATTAATTTTTTATTTTTTTGTACTTCTTGGTCTTTTTTTTCTGCTATTAAGGTTCCAACTTTTTTTGATTCAAGATTTCGTTTTTCTTTTAATTTTTCTGATTTACCAATTAATTCGCGACGTTGAACTGATAATTTTTTAATATCTTGTAAATATGAAAAATCATCATGACGGCGGTTTAATTTTTTTATTACTTCGTCAAAATTTTCAACAATTCCTTTTTGTTCTAACATTTTTATCTTTCTCCTTCAATGTTAATTTTCTTTTTTAAAATTTCAATAACTTCTAATTTATCATCTTGTTCTAATCGCATAATTTTAACACCTGATGTTGTTCGTCCAAATAATGGAATTTGTTCTAGAGAAACACGAATAATATTTCCTTTTTTTGTTCCTACTAAAATGTCTTCATCACCATCTACAGTTTGGACAAATTTTAAATATCCTGTTTTATCTGTTAAGTTAATTGACTTAACACCCTTAGTATTTCGTCCTGTTAAACGATAATCTTTAATTATTGTTTTTTTTGCATAACCATTTTCAGTTACTGATAAAACATATTTCGCAGACCGCCCTGAACTCACCCCAATTGTTTCTCCAGTAGCATCATTAGCAATTCCTTTAACCCCAACTGATTGTCGCGTCATTGGTCTAATTTCCTTTTCATTAAATCGAATTACTTTTCCAATATTATTTCCAATAATAACATCATCATATCCTTTTGTAATAATCACACTTACTAATTCATCATTATCTTTTAATTCAATTGCTACTTTCCCTGTTTGGCGAATTTGATTAAATTCACTTATTTTTGTTTTTTTAATAAGACCTTTTTTTGTTACGAAAAATAAATTATCCTCTGTTGAAATTGATTCATCTACAGCAATAATTGTTTGAATACTTTCTGTTTTATCAATTGCAATTAAATTAATAATTGGTAATCCCCGTGCATGCCGTGAATATGTTTCAATATTATAAGCTCGTAATTTATACACTTTCCCAAAATTTGAAAAAATTAATAATGAGTCAATACTATTAGCACTAATAATTTTTTTTAAACTATCTTCAATATTTGCTAAACCAATAATCCCTTTCCCACCACGATTTTGTAATTTAAAAGTATCATCAGATACTCGTTTAACATAACCATCTTGTGTTAACATAATTAAAGTGTCTTCCCGGCGAATTAATTCTTCTGGATCAATTTCTGTTAGCTCTTCTTTAATAATTTGACTTCGACGCTCATCACCATATTTTTTCTTAATTTCTGTTAATTCCGTAATCATAATGTCAATTTGTTTTTCACTATTATTAATAATTTCTTCTAATTCGGTTATTGCCACTTTAATATCCTTAATTTCATTGTTAATTTTTTCAATTTCTAATCCGGTTAATCTTTGTAAGCGCATTTCTAAAATTGCCCGTGCTTGTTCACCTACTAAATTAAATTTATTAATCAAGGCATCTGATGCAATTTGCGTTGTTTGTGATTGTTTAATAATTGCAATTACTTCATCAATATTATCAAGAGCAATTTTTAATCCTTCTAAAATGATTAAACGATTACGATTTTTCTTTAATTCAAATTGACTACGTTTAATAATAATATCAATTTGATGTTCAATAAAATATTTTAAAATTTGTTTTAATCCCATTACTCTTGGTTGGTTTTTGTACAATGCTAAAATATTTAACGAAAAATTAGTTTGGAGTGGCGTTAATTTATATAATTTATTTAAAATAACATTTTCTTGAGCATCACGTTTTAATTCTAAAACAACACGAACCCCCTCCATGTTTGATTCATCACGAAGGTCACTAATTCCATTAATAATTTTATCGCGAACTAATTCTGCAATTCGTTCCAACAATTTTGCTTTATTAATTTGATATGGGATCTCTGACACAATAATTCGTCTTTTATTATTATTTTCTTCAATATCAATCTTTGAACGAATTGTAATTGCCCCATTACCTGTTTCATAAGCTTTAATTAAACCGTTTCCAGCCGTAATTAATGCCCCAGTTGGAAAATCAGGTCCTTTAATAATTTTCATTAATTCAACGGTCGTTATTTCAGGATTTTTTGTTACCGCAATAACTCCATCAATTACTTCATTCAAATTATGGGGTGGAATATTAGTTGCCATTCCAACAGCAATTCCACTAGCACCATTAACTAATAAATTTGGAAAATATCCTGGTAAAAAAGTCGGTTCTTCTTCACTACCATCATAATTATCAATAAAAATTGTTGTTTCTTTTTCAATATCTTTGATTATTTCACCAGCAATTTTACTCATTTTTGCTTCCGTGTATCGCATTGCCGCTGGAGGGTCACCATCCATTGAACCAAAATTTCCATGACCATCAATTAAAGGATAACGATAAGAAAAATCTTGTGCCATCCGAACCATTGCTTCATAAACAGCAGTATCACCATGGGGATGATATTTCCCAATTACTTCACCAACAATTCGTGCTGATTTCTTGTGTTGTTTTTCGTAAGTCATTTTTAAATCTCACATTGCATAAATAATGCGTCGATGAACTGGTTTTAATCCATCACGAACATCAGGAATTGCACGTGAAACAATAACTGACATTGCATAATCTAAAAAACCATTTTTCATTTCATCAGCAATATCAATATCACGAATTTTACCATCATAATCATATCCATCATTTTCTGATTTCATCATTATACCTCTCTTCTAGACATCTAAATTTTTAACATATTTTGCATTTTCACGAATAAATTTTTTCCGTGGTTCAACATTTTCACCCATTAATTCATTACAAATTAAATTTGCTTCAAATGCATTATTAACAGAAACTTTCAGTAATAAACGCCGTTCTGGATCCATTGTTGTTTCTCATAATTGTTCTGGATTCATTTCTCCTAAACCTTTATAACGTTGAATTGTATAATTTTTATTTTGTTTTAATAATTCTTCTTTATAAAGTTCTAATTCATTATCACTATAAACATATCGAATCTGATTACTATTTTCTACTTTATATAATGGTGGTTGAGCAATATAAATATTGCCATTTTCAATTAAATCTTTCATATAACGATAAAAAAATGTTAATAGTAAAATTCGTATATGTGCGCCATCAACATCAGCATCAGTCATAATGATTACCTTTTGATAACGTAATTTTTTATCATTAAAATTATCTTTAATACCTGCTCCTAATGCGGTAATAATTGAATTAATTTCATTATTTTCAAATATTTTTATTTGTTTTGCTTTTTCCACATTTAAAATTTTTCCTCGTAACGGTAAAATTGCTTGAAATTTTCGATTTCGGCCCGATTTAGCACTTCCACCAGCAGAATCTCCTTCGACAATATAAAGTTCAGCTATCTTAGCATCTTTTGTTTCACAATCTGATAATTTACCTGGTAATGAAAAACTATCCATAACTATCTTACGACGTGTTATTTCTTTTGCACGCTGTGCAACAATTCTTGCTTTTAACGATAAACTTATTTTTTCAATAATTTTTTTTGCATCTTCTGGATTTTCTAACAAATAACTACTTAATCCTTTTCCAACAATATTGGAAACAATTTTTTTAACTTCACTATTTCCTAATTTTGTTTTAGTTTGACCTTCATATTGTGGTTCAGGATGACGAATAGAAATTATTATTGTCATTCCTTCTTTAATATCATCTCAAGTAAATTTATCTTCGTTACCTTTATTATTTTTATTAATATTTTTAAAATAATTATTTATTTCACGAACAATGGCTAATCTAGCACCTTCTTCGTGAGTTCCACCTTCATGGGTATTAATGTTATTACAAAAAGAAAAAATATTTTCTGAATAATTATCATTATATTGCAAACCAAATTCAACAACAATATTATCTTCTATTCCTTCCACATAAAAAACATCGTTTAATGGTGTCCCAATTGTTTTATTTAGTTCTAAAACATAATCTTTAATTCCATTATTAAATTGATAAAGAACAGTTTTTTCTTCATCTTCTTCTCGTAAATCAACTAATGATATTTCTAAGCCTTTATTTAAAAAAACTAATTGTTTAATTCGATTTTGAATTGTTGAAAAACTAAAAATTGTTGTTTCTTTAAAAATCTTTTCATCTGGTAAAAAAGTTACTGTTGTTCCAGTTTCTGAAGTTGAACCAACTTCTTTAATTGGTGTCAAAATTTGACCACCATTATGAAATTCCATTACATATTTTTTATTATTTTTTCTAACTTCAACTTTTAAATATTTACTTAAAGCATTAACAACACTAGCTCCTACACCATGTAAACCTCCAGAAATTTTATATGTATTTGAATCAAATTTTCCTCCTGCATGTAAAATAGTAAAAACAGTTTCTAATGTTGAAACTTTTGTTTTTGGGTGAATTTCAATTGGAATTCCACGTCCATTATCAATAACTGTAATTGATTCATCCTTATTAAGAATAATTTTAATTTTATTAGCAAAATTAGCTAAAACTTCATCAATTGAGTTATCAACAATTTCTCAAACTAAATGATGTAAACCTCTTGCATTTGTCGCACCAATATACATCCCTGGTCGTTTTCGAATTGCTTCTAAACCTTCTAAAATTTGAATTGATTCTGAATTATAATTATCACCCATAAATAATTCTCTCCATTTCCGCTTTCTTTTATTTTACCATTATTACCTAATTTAGGGCTAAATTATCAAATATATTTTTAAATATTCTTCCTTTAAAAAATATTTTTATATTTTTAGTGTCTAATTTAACCCTATAAAAAAGTTATAAAATAAAAAAACTCAGTAATGAGTTTTTAATATGACCGTATTGGTAAAACTAATTGTTGTAATGTTTGATCATCATTAGCAGTAATAATTAATGGTTTTGTTTCATCAATCATTTTAATTGTAATTTCTTTTGTTTTAAAGGCTTTTAAAGCATCCAAAATATATTTTGAATTAAAAGCAATTATTTGGTCTGTTCCTTCAACTTTAAAGTCTCTAATTTCTTCTTCCGTGTTACCAATTTCTTGTGTAAATGAAGTAACTAAAACTTTTTGTTCTTTTATTTTTAATGTAACAATTGTTGTCATCGTCTCATTTGATAAAACACTAGCTCGCTCAATAATTTTAATTAGTTCACGATTATTTATTGTTAATGAAGTATTAAAGGAAGTTGCAATAACTTTACTTGTATCAGGATATTTTCCTTCAATAATTTTTGTTTGAACAATTGTATTATTAATAATAACGCTAACTGACTTATCAGTAATTTTCATTTTAATTTCTTGATCATTTTCTGAAATTAAACGCCCAATTTCATTAATAAATTTTCCAGGAATAATAACATCAAAATTATAATTATTACTATAGTCAATCTTTTTACATGATAATCGAAATGAATCAGTTGCAGTAATTATTAATTCTTTATTATTTTGATCTGTTTTAATATTTAAACCATTAAAAACTATTCTCTTTTCTTTTTCTCCAATTGCAAAACTTGTTTGTGAAATAATTTCTTTTAATACTGTACTTGTAAAAATTATTTCTTTACCCTCTGTCTCAAATGATAAATGTGGATAATCTGCTGAGTTTAATGTATTTAAAACTGAATCAAAATTATTTGCTTTAATTTTAATTAAATTGCCCTCAACTACTTCTAATGTAATAAATTCATCTTCAATTTTACGAATAACTTCAACAATAAATTTATTTTTAATTAAGACACTTCCAATTCGAGTAATGTTTAAATCATTGCCCATAATTTCTGATTTAATTGATGTATCACCATCAGAAGTAGTAAAAGTAATTTTGTCTTTTTTAACTTCAATTAAAATTCCCAATAATGAAGGAATTAAAGTCTTTTGAGAAATTATCCGACTTACTTTCAATAATTCATCTAATATCTTATCTCTTTTAATGTTTACAATCATTTTTTTTACTCCTTACTTTAGTATATTCTGTAATATATAAATAATTATATACCATTGTTAAAATATTGTTTTTTATTTATTAGTATTATATTGTAGAAAATGTGGAAAACTTGATAAAGTTTTGAATAATATTATTTTTTATTAAAAAACAATCGTGGAAAATAATGTGCTATCTTCCTTCAATTTTTCTACGAATTGCATTTACTAAATGTTTAAATTCTTTGTTTGTACTAATGTGTGCTTCAACTTTTTTAACACTATTCATCACAGTTGTGTGGTCTTTGCCACCGAACTCTGTTCCAATCCTTGTAAATGGTTCATCTAGTAATGTTCTACAAAAATACATTGCTAATTGTCGTGCTTGCATAACATTACTAACTCGTGATTTACTCATCATTGCTTTGATAGTAATATTGTAACTGTCAGCAACAATTTGTTTAATTTTTTTAGGGGTAATTTTTTCATTATTTTGCAGGGGGGCATTTTTAAATGCCTTTTCAACATCAGCTAATGTAATAATTTCATTTGGTTTTTTGTTCATAACAGCTAAAAATAATAATCGTTTAATTGCTCCTTCTAACTTTCTAACATCACTGTTAAAATTTAAAGCAATAAATTCTAGTGATTCTTCTGAAAATAATCCTAAGTTATTTTGATGTTTTAGTTTTTGTTCTAATATTTTAAGTGCTGTTTCAAAATCTGGTGAATCTAAGCCAATACTTAAACCATATGAAAAACGAGAAATAATTCTAGCTTCAAAACCGCCTAGATCATCAGGATATTTATCAGAAGTAATTACAATTTGTTTATTTTTTTCAATATATGAGTTAAAAATATGAAAAAATAATTCATTTGTTTTATTTCGTTTTGCTAATAATTGTATATCATCAATTAATAAACAATCGTAAATGTCATAAGATGTTTTAAAAGCTTCAATAATTTCATGGCCTTGGTTTAAAATATCCATAGCAATTTTTCCAAACTCATCAGCTTTTAAATATTTTACTCGGTTATTTGTTTTATAAATTTCATTTACCTTATTTTCAATTGCATGTAATAGATGTGTTTTTCCTAGTCCAGAGTCTCCATATATGAATAATGGATTTCATTTTTTTCCAAGATCTAAAGCAACTGCTAAAGCTGCTTGCATTGCTTCGTGATTAGAATCACCACGAACAAAATTTTCAAAAGTATAATTTTCATAGTAAGCAAGGTTATTGTTTTCTGTTAATGTGTCAATTTTACTAATTACAGATGCTTGCTTATTGATATTTTTTTCTAATTCAAATGAAATATTATATTGGATTCCAGTTAGTTTTTTTAAGATATTTTTAATTTTTTCATTTAATCCTGCTTCAAAAACACCAATTGCAATTTCTGATTTTGTTGTAATTAAGCAGTTATTATCAGATACAGTATATAAGTTTGTGTCACTAATATAGTAGTTATAAATTTCTGGGGAAACTGATTCATCACGAGATAATATTTCTTTAACTTCAATTCATAATTCTTTTGTGTTCATTAATTTCATCTCCAATAGTTTTTATCGTTATTAATTATAAATAAAAGATGTGGAAAA